>JANOYV010000116.1:0-19557 GCA_031429105.1 Hyphomicrobiaceae bacterium
GCGCGGCCGACTTGCGTCTGCTTGAGGGAGAATGCCGGGCGAGCCGCCCGTTATTGACGGCTTTGGGCCACTCAATCCGATGAAAACGACGAAAACCGTCGCGGACTGCATTGGTCGATCGTGCTATTCAGAGGTTCCCTAGCTTAAGAGGTAGTTTTGTGCGCTCTCAACCCCTAATTTCAGTCGCCGACGTCGAAACGAGCAGTCGCTGGTATCAGAACTTGCTCGGGTGCACGGGCGATCACCGCGGGAAAGAATACGAGCGTCTGAGAACGGGGAACGAACTTATCCTTCAATTGCACAGTTTTAATGCCGATCATCACCATGGTCCGATAGGGGATCGAAATGATAAGCCATATGGCAATGGGGTTTTGCTGTGGTTTGAGGTTGACGATTTCGAAGCCGCCATGAGTCGTATCGACCAGCTCAAGCCAGAGATCGTCAGGCCAAAACACCGAAACCCAAATCCGAGCCACTGGGAAGTTTGAGTACGCGATCCAGATGGTTACGTTGTCGTCATCGCAAGCCCGGAGGGCTCAGCCGGTCCGTATTCCCCTTCTGGGTCAGACTGAGAAAGACGCGGGCATGACCGCGCGCGTCTCATACTGTCCGTGGTTCAAGCTTGGCACCGATGCACGGAGTTGGCTAGGCGTTCCATGTATCGAATCTGCGAAAAACCGCAAATAACGTGGCAGCCACCCTCATCGAGACGCGACTGAGACGAATTTTCCTTGCGCGGTTTTTTGGAACTGCCCGCGTCTCAAAAACGTTTACTGATTGGTGCGCGGCAGCGGGCGAGCCAAGTCAATTGAATGCTACGGCCGTTAACGAAGCATCGACCGTCTGCATTCTGGCATCAGCCTATCGAGTTGCTGCACCACATGCGAGGTTTATCGTGATCACCTGCGTCATTCGCTATCATATCGATCCGAATAAGAAGGCGGAGTTTGAGCAATATGCGCGCAACTGGGGGCAGGCGATCCCTCGGTGCGGCGCAGACTTGGTCGGTTACTTCGCACCGCACGAAGGCTCGAGCACGCTCACCTATGGTATCTACTCGGTTGAAAGCCTTGCGGCCTACGAGCAGTACAAGGCCCGGCTGGCCGCTGATCCGCTCGGTCGCGAGAACTACGAGTTTGCCAAGCGCGAGCGATTCCTGTTGCGTGAGGATCGCACGTTCCTCATGTTGGCCTCGGCGCCGCACACTCCGCTGGTGAGGCCATGATCGCCGTCATCTTCGAGGTCGAGCCTGCATCAGGTCGTCGCGACGACTACCTGACCACGGCTGCCGCGCTTAAACCTACCCTTGAGGAGATGGATGGGTTCGTCTCGGTCGAGCGCTTCCAGAGCCTGACCAACCCGGACGAGATACTGTCACTCTCGTTCTTCCGTGACGAGGACGCAGTTATCGCCTGGAGAAATATGAAAAACCATCGACAAGCCCAATCCGCAGGACGAGGCGGAATCTTTCGCGACTATCGTCTGCGCATCGCCTCGGTGATGCGGGACTATGGACTTCATGATCGCGCTGAAGCCCCCGAAGACAGTAAGGGGGTGCACACCACATTGACTCAGCCGCATGACCGATCCGGCTCATGAGTGGGCAACGGGGTCGGCGGCGTTCATACCGCGCAACCGTGCGGCAGCTCTTGCGTCAAGCGGATGGCCGGAGAACAAGCAGTTTCGTTAGCGCACCGGGTCTGAGAAGGACATGGGCCTGACTGCCCGTGTCGCTTGATGGTTCCATGCCGTCCTTTGTTCAAGCGCGGCAACGATGTCCCGCGATGGCAGGTCTCTTTGTGTATCTTTGCTGCGGATACGCCATGTAGCGCGGCAGCCAACCCTCGACCTTGGTCCGGCCGTCGCCCGCCAGCGCCTTGCGGAACAGCGCCTTCTTCTTCGTACCGGTCTCGGTCAGATAGCTGCGGGCCGCCCGTGGGAATCGTGCAACGCGCTGCATGGTCGACCGGAGCCACAGGAGCACAGGCGCAAAGTTGGTTGGATATCGGGCATCGAAACCTCCACGATTGGGACGCGTGTTCTCAGTCCGGCGCGCGCGGCGCGCCGGTCGATATTGTCGTGTCGGGTTTGGTCGTTCAGGCGGCGGCGCACATCGCACCGGGTTGCAAGCCGTCGAGATAGGCAACGGCCTCTTGCGCCTTGGCGGCGGCGGCAAACATGGCGCGGGAATCTGACTTCATGACGGTGAGCCAGTGTCTAATGTAGCGCGCATGATCTGGGTGCGTTCGTTAGCGATGCCAAGTCGGGCGGCGATAAAACTTGCTCCGGTCTCGGCGATCACCTCTTCGGCTGCATACTGATCGTCTCCAAAGCGCTTGCCGAGTTCGCGTGCGCAGCGATGGCCAACCGAAGTCCAATGGATTGCCTCATGGCTAAGGCAGCCGTAAAACGCATCGGATCGCGTGCGGCCATCGGTGCCGAAGAACCGCGCCTCGTCCGGCATGTGGATGCATGGATTTTTATCATTTATTTTTAGAGATTTAAGCGCGTTTTGCCTGCGCGAAATTCGAACGCCCGCTTGATCGTCGCCGCGCGCTTTAAGCCCGCTGGGCGTCCCGCCGTGCGGCATGGCTTGGGGCGCTCCTTCCAGAGCCGCCCGTTACCCCGCGCTGCGGGCGGCGGAGGAAGGCAGGACGCGCCTGCCTTTTGGTGAGCGTGGAAATTCAGCATGGTGGCCGTCGTGTTCGTCGCGTCCGCCGCAGCGATCGCAGTCCGGCCGAACGATCGTGACCCGTCAGGCGGCCGGTGGGCCGCGACGTAGAGCGTGACCCTCGGCCCTTCGCTGCGGGGCGGCCCCAGTGGTGACTATTTGCAGCTTCACTCGGTTCACTGTGTCGTCTACGCCACGACTTCAAACGCAATCGGAAATCAGAGCGCGCCAATCGTCGAATTTGACCCGAGGGCGAAATCGTTCACGTTGCTAAGGAACGGTGCCCCATCTTTTGGCTAGCACTTGTGCCAGCGCAACGGCTTGGTCGCCCTCCGCGCGATCACGCCTTTCGCCTCCAGGTCGAGCTGCACCGCCTTTTTCCACCAGCCCGCCTTGGCGCCGCCAGGAAACAGATCCTCGGGTAAATGCGGCAGAACCGCTTCGCCGATCTCGATAGCCGTCAGGCCCGGCGGTTTGGCGGGCAGGATTTTCAGGAACGCCCGTTTCATGGCGTTGAATTTGTCGGCGTCGACGCGGTAGGTGTGACCAGGGCTGGTGAAATTCTCGATCTCAATCTTTTCGGACTTTACAACTTTCATGCCACGTCCTCCTGCCGATGGTCGCCAGTGCGCAATCTCGTTGGCTGATCGCTCATCGGCCGAGCAGCATCGGAACCCACGCTTTTACAAGTTTCCACATCAGAATCGGCGGTCCTCCCGGATAGTTGGGAAGATCGTCCGCGAGCGTTACGGCGGCGGGCTTGAACTTGGTGCGGACTCGCATTTCGGCCGGGGGAACAGCGTCCTGAAACCGATTCCGGAAAGCCGAAACCCAATGCCGCGAGTCGTCGAACGTCATAGCCATGCCGGTATTGCAGCAGGCGGTGACGACCCGGTTTGTGGCAGATTTGGGCGCAATCTAGTCGTTTCGCAGCAGTTCGGCGCCTTTGGTCCAGGTCACGCGATCCTTACGGTACAGGACGAGCGCCGTCCCACTGTCGGGATCCAGGACGGGCGGCGCATCCGGCAGGGCTTCGATCTGGTGCGCGCCGATCTGGCAATCGTCGCAGTAACAAATACAGCTGACGATGGGCGGCCCAAGCGCCTGCATCTCGACCCTGCCGCACGAACACCGCGCATGCGTGGTGTCTTTCCTAGGAATTGACATCCGCTGACCCTCTACTGTTGGGAACGCTCAACTGGCGACCGCACGAGATCCGCGGGGCGTTGACGTCTACCGCGGGGCGTTATAAAAAGCAACTATGAAGTTACAAAAAGCAACTTAAATGGTAGCTGGTTCCGACAAACCTCGTTACGACGACGCCTGCGGCACCGCACACGCGCTCGAGCTGGTCGGTGACCGCTGGGCGCTGCTGATTATTCGCGAGTTGATGCTCGGCAGCAGGCGCTTTTCGCAATTGCGCGCGGACCTGCCGGGAATCAGCGCAAACATTCTCACGCTGCGCCTGGGCGAGTTGGAGCGGCGCGGCCTGCTGTTGCGCAAGCGCTTGCCGCCGCCCGCCGCCGCTCAGGTCTACGAACTTACCGCATGGGGTTACGAAGCCGAACCCATTGTGCAGTCCCTCGGCCGCTGGGCGGCGCGGTCGCCGTTTCACAATCCAACGCTACGCATTAGCGGCGTGTCGTCCCTGTTGTCGTTGCGCACTATGCTCGACCGCCAGCGGGTACGCAGCATCGACGCCGTGGTCGGCTTCCGCTTCGGCGAAGATGCCTATCGTGGCCATCTAACAGCGGATGGCTTGGACATTGTACGTACTGAGCCCGGCGCAGCAAACGTCGTGTTCGAGGGGCAGCCCGCGGCGCTGATGGCCGCCGTTCATGGCGGCGTATCATTTGACACGTTGAAGGCAGGCGGCGCACTGATTGTGATCGGTGACCGCGAACTGGCGCGTCGATTTACGAAGTTGTTTCCGTTACCGCAAAAAGTGCAAAAATAAAGCGTTCTGCATGGGCGCCCTATTCGATAATTCCAAATATCCTTAGTGCGTCTGTGATGTAAATGTCTGGATATCCCCATGTGCAGCTTGGGCGATTTTGGCCCCATGCGTACGTGTCATTAACGGACGGTCTTAGACTTTAACCGGCGTGACTTTTCGTGATTGCCAGAGGAGCCGGGTCGGTCAGGCAGCGAGGCCGCCTACCGCCCCGGCCGTGCCCGGTTGCGCCCGATCATGAGCTGATGCGGCGTGGTGACTATGGTCGCGGATCTTTGCTTTGCGCGAACAATTTGGCGCAACTTGAGCTGAACCCTGGGCCTCCTCCTATGATGAGAGCAACCTCTTGCTCGGATGCTTGACTGTCGTGCTGGTCGGAGTGACCCATGTTGGCTGCTCCCGTTGTTTGCGTGAATGGTTGGATTGCGGTACTACCTCACCTGGACCACGACTTTGCCCTTTGCGCGCCCCTGTTCGAGATAAGCAAGCGCTTCTTTGGCCTGCTCGAACGGAAAGACCTTGTCGATCACTGGCTTGATGCTCCCGGCATCGAGAAGTGCGCCGATTTGCGCAAGCTGACCGCCGTTCGGTTGCCCGAACAGAAACGAGTACGTGGCGCCGCGCTTCCTGGAGAGACGTGTGATCTTGCGGCTGAGGACTGCGAACACGAACCGCATGACAAAGTTCATGCCTCGTTTACGAGCGAACGCTACGTCTGGCGGCCCAACTAGCGAGACAATGATGCTTCCTGGCTTCAGAATGCGCAGCGATTTTTCAAGCGCATCGCCTTTGACAGTGCCGAGGACGGCATCGTAATCGCGAAGCACGTCCTCGAATTCCTGCTTCTTGTAGTCGACCACTTCGTCGGCACCGAGGCTCCGAACGAGATCGATGTTTGCGGTACTGGTGGTCGTCCCCACCTTTGCGCCGAGATGCTTGGCTAGTTGGATTGCGAACGTGCCAATGCCGCCCGAGCCGGCCGGTATGAACACCTTCTGGCCGGCCTTGAGGCAGGCTCGCTCCTTGAGCGCTTGCCACGATGTCAGTCCGACCATCGGAATGGACGCCGCTTGCACGAAGTCGAGCCTCGCAGGCTTTAGTGCTGCCGCACTTTCCGCGACCACGGCAAATTCAGCGAGTGAACCGCCCCCGGAATCGAAAGTGCTCGCAAAAACGGCATCGCCTGGCTTGAAGCGCGTAACTTGGCTTCCGACTTCGATCACCACTCCCGCCAAATCACTGCCGATCGTGGCGGGCAGGTTGAATTTCAAGAACGACTTGAACTCGCCCTTCAAGATCATGAGGTCTACTGGATTCAATCCAACCGCATGAACCTGAACGAGAAGCTCGTGCGGCTTCGGCGTCGGTCGTGCAATATCAGAGTACGCAATGTTGTCGCGCTTGGCATAGCGACTGAAGGTGAGCGCTTTCATGCTTCTCGATCCTTGTTGAAGTGTGGTGTCCGCACGATTTGGTGTGGTTCCCCCGTGGGGGCGAGCAAGGAATGCCAGCGCCTTCAGCACGAAATCAGCGTGGAACTGGAACACAGCGCCATGGCCCGAGTCGGGATAGATGACGAGTTCGCTGTTCGGCAACCGCCGAGCTAAATCACGCGTGTTCGCAGTTGGAACCATGCGGTCGTTGTCGCCGTTTGCGACGAGGACTGGTTGGCGAACGACCGAAAGATCGACCGGCTTCTTCGTGCCCCAGCGGCGAAGTGCTTTTAGCTGCGCCAACAACGCCCGGACGGTGATTTCTTTGTCGCGGTTCTCGGCGCGCTCCTTCAAGCGTGCCAGAAATTCCTTGCCGGCACTGATGCCACTTTGTGTTCGGGTGAAGAACAGGAACTGCTTTGGATCTTGGAAGGTCAGATAGCCGCGGAGGATGTCGTAGTAGGTGACGCGACCAACTTTGCTGATGCCCTCGCCACCGGCGGGACCTGTTCCGGTGATGATCATCTTGCGAATGAGCTGCGGTTCCATGAGCACGATTTCCTGAGCGATCATTCCGCCCATTGAGAAGCCGAACAAGTCGACCTGCTTGAAGCCCATCGCTTTGATGAACGTGATTGCATCTCTGGCCATCTGCTCGATTGAATTCGCAGGCGATCCGCTGGAGGCGCCAATGCCTCGATTGTCGAACGTGACGACGTGATGCGTTGCGGCGAGCCCATCGATGACCCGCGGGTCCCAATTGTCCAAAACGGCGGCCAAGTGAATGAGGCATACGAGCGGTATGCCTGGGTTCTCGGCTCCGAGTTCACGATAGGCGAACGTGATATCGCCACCTTTGACAGTGCGGGTCGGCACATTTTTCCAGCTGACACTGGCGTTTTGCGAGGCGCTCATGGCGTAACCTTTGAGTGGAAAATGTGATCCAACGGCTATGAGGTCATTAACGGATAATTGATGTAGCCTTTGGGGCCTGACGTGTAGAACGTGGACATTTCAGGCGGATTGAGCGCGGCATTGTTCTGCATGCGCGCGACCAGTTCAGGGTTCGCAAGAAACGGACGGCCGAACGCGACTAGATCGGCACGCCCCTCAGCAATTGCAGCTTCAGCGCTCGAGCGATCGAACCCGCCGGCGAGAATGAACAGTCCGTTGAAAGTCTTGCGCAGTGTCGTCTTCAGTTCAACTGGCACCGTTGGCGCCCCCAGAGCGGAGTGGTCGAGCACGTGAACGTAGTTGAGACCGAGCGCGGAAAACGCACCCACCAATGCCGAATACTGCTCAGCGAGATCAGGGAACGCGCCCATTCCGTTAAAGACGCCGTAAGGCGAGAGGCGAATACCGACTTTCTTTGCGCCAATCGCGGCGACCGTGGCCCGCGCGACCTCCAGCGCAAAGCGATTGCGGCCATCGGTTGTTTCGCCGTAGCCATCGGTCCGCTTGTTGACGGTCGGGTTCAGGAACTGCTCGATCAAATAGCCGTTTGCCACGTGCAACTCGACGCCGTCGAAGCCTGCTTCGATCGCCAATCTTGCAGCTTTCGCATATTCGCCAACAGCTGACGCGATATCAGCTTCCGTCATTGGCCGTGGCGCACTGTGTGGCGGCATGCCCTGGGCGTCCGTATGCATCTCACCTGGGCAGATGTCCGGAGATGGCCCCAGCACCTCGGCTGCCGCAGGAAGGTTCGCGACATGGGCGACACGACCGGTGTGCATCAACTGAACAAAGATCTTGCCACCTTTTGCATGGACGGCATCCGTGACGAGTTTCCAGCCGCGAACCTGCGCGTCATTGAACAAGCCGGGGATGCGCGCATAGCCAAGTCCGTTCGAAGACGGCGACGTGCCCTCCGTGATGATCAAACCAGCAGTCGCGCGCTGGCCGTAGTATTCAGCCATCAGAGCGTTCGGCGTGTTCGCAGTTGCTCGGCTGCGGATCAGCGGAGACATCACGTGCGGCTTGCAAGGATGAGGGTGTCAGTGATCAGCTTGTCGAAGAGCATATAGATTCTCCTGGTGAGTTGACAAGGCGCAGCGGCTCACTTGGCAGGACGCGCAAGGAATTCCAGCACCTTCGACACGAAGTCTGCGTGGAATTGGAAGACTGCCCCGTGACCGGAATTCGGATAGATGACGAGTTCACTGTTCGGCAGACGGCGAGCCATATCGTCCGAATGGCTGCTATGAACCATCAAGTCACGGTCACCGTTCGCCACGAGAACGGGCTGAGTAATAGCCGAGAGGTCGTCGGGTGCGCTCAGCCCCGCAGCTCGAATGGCGCTCAGCTGAGCGCGCCGGGCCTGCAGCGCAATGGGTCTGTCGCGGTCCGTGGTGCGTTCTTTTAGCCGTGCGAGATAATCCTTCGCGGCGCGCTTGCCTTCCGCGGTACGGGGGAAGAACAGGAAATTCCTCGCGTCGCTCAGAGTGAGCGCCGCCTTGATGTATGCGAGCACAGCGGTTCTGGTGATCTTGTCGATACCTTCTGCGCCCCTGGGTCCGGTTCCGGCAAGAATCATCCGACGAACGAGGTCGGGGGCCTGCAGGGCAACCATTTGCGCTACGCCGCCGCCCAACGAGAACCCGAGAAGGTCAACTTTCTGCAGTCCCATCGCATGAATGAAGGCAATGGCGTCACGACCCATCTCTTCGACCGTGTGCGGTGCCACCCCTCCCGACCCGCCGACCCCGCGGTTGTCGAACGCGATCACACGACGATGCGCGGCGATGCCGTCGACAACACGGGGGTCCCAGTCGTCGAGCACTGCCATCAAGTGGTGCAGGAAGATCACCGGCACCCCAGATTTAGGGCCGTACTCCCGATAGGCAAAGGGGACCCCGCCGACGTCAATCGTGCGGGTCGGCACGGTCCTCCAAGTAAAGTTATGGTCGCGAATGGTGCGATCATCAGCAGTGGCCTCGCCGATCCCCGACGAAGCGCCGGTAACGAGCGCGATCTTTCTGTTGAGCTTGGTCACGTGCGTCTCCATGGCGAGTGTGCGTTCAACCGGTCGGCCATCGTCGTACAATCGAATGCCTATATTGGTGGCGATCGTAATGATTGACATAAATGACGATCGCCATTATAGAAGTCAAGAGCAAATTTGAATCGGGATCTGCGACATGCGCGTCACCAAGGAAAGAGCAGCCGAGAACCGCGAACGGATTCTCAAGGCCGCATCGCGTCTCATTCGCGAGCGCGGCATATCGGGTGCAGGCGTCGACGCCCTGACGGAAGCCGCCGGAATGACCCACGGCAGCCTTTATAGCCAGTTTGGCTCCAAGGAGCGGCTCGTCGAGGAGGCGTTGGGATACGCGCTCGTCGCAAGCGGCAAGACGACGTCTGCAGCCACCACACTCGACCAGTATGTCACTGGCTACCTTGCGCCCGCGCACCGGGATCAACTTGGCCAAGGCTGTCCGCTCGCGGCGCTGGCTTGCGAGATGCCGCGCCAGAGCACCGGCGTGAGGGCGATGTTCACAGCGGGGCTCCGAGCCATGCTCCGACAATTGAGCGGCAAAATGGAAGCCGGGCTGCAGCAGCGACAGCGCGACGAGCAGGCGCTCGCAACCCTTGCGTCGCTGATCGGGGCGGTCGTGCTCGCGCGCGCCGTCAATGACACTGAACTATCCGATGCCATCCTGCGGGCTACTAGGAAGCGGCTGAAGGGCTGATTTCCTCGCAAAGTCGGCAGGCCGACCTTTTGCCAACTACAGAGGACGCCCCAGATGACGCGCACGATCGACTTCTATTTCGACTTCCCAAGCCCTTACGCCTATCTCGCGCACACACAACTTCCGCGCCTTGCGGCAGAGCATGCCGCCACGATCGCCTATCATCCCTTCCGCATCCTCGAACTCATGAAGATCGTGGGCAACCGCCCAACGACGATCGAATGCAAGAACAAGAGCAAGTATGCGGGCGCGGATCTGCAACGCTGGGTCAAGCGCTACAAAGTTGATTACGCCAGAAATCCGCACTCGAGTTCATTCGACTTCGCCGAGCTGGATCGGGGGGGCTTGGTTGCCGTCGAGGATGGCCGCGGCGCCGAATACGTGACGGCGATCTTCGCCGCAATTTGGGGCAAGCCCGAGGACCTCTCGCAGCGGTCCGTATTGACCGACGTCTTGAGCAGGGCGGGCTTCGACAGCCAACGGCTGCTCGGGCGCGCAAGCGCTGACGCCGTGATCGCCCAGCTGGAAACCGAAACGAACGCGGCCGCCGAGCGCGGGGTCTTCGGTGCCCCAACGATATTCGTCGACGATCAAATGTTTTTTGGCAACGACCGTCTCGACTTCGTCGCCGAAGCGCTTCGCTCGGCAAGCTGAGGAGATTACCCATGGCAGAACCGGTTTGTATCATCAGTGGCGTTGGCCCCGGAACGGGAACCGCGCTCGTTCGGCGCTTTGCAGCCGAGGGATATCGGGTCGCAATGCTCGCACGCACGGCCGAACGGCTGGCCGAACTTGCTGCTCAGGTGCCATCGGCCAAGGCGTATGTCTGTGATGTGTCGGATCAGGCGCAGGTTGATGCGGCCTTGGACCTGGTGGAGCGCGACATGGGGGCTCCGTCAGTGCTGATCCACAATGCCGTTGGCGGCGCCTGGGGAACCTTCACGGAGATCGACCCGGCGGTGCTCAATCGCAATTTCCAAGTCAACACCGTGGGCCTGCTGTATCTCGCGCGTCGCGTCGCGCCATTGATGGTGGCTGCCGGCAAAGGCGCCATCATCGTTACCGGCAATACATCGGCGCAACGGGGCCGTGCGAACTTCGCGGGTTTCGCGCCGACGAAGGCTGCGCAACGCATTCTAGCCGAGGCGATGGCGCGGGACCTCGGGCCCAAGGGCGTGCATGTGGCCTACATCGTCATCGATGCGGTGATAGACGTGCCATGGGCGCGCGAGCGCTTCAAGACCAAGCCCGACGATTTCTTCATCGCGCCTGCGGCGATTGCCGACGAGGCATGGCACGTCGCTAACCAGCCTCGTTCGGCATGGTCGTTCAACGTCGAAGTCAGGCCCTTCGGAGAAACCTGGTAGTGCCAAGTTGAAGTGATGTCCCTCGGTCTATACGGCTCTTGATGGCTGTTCGTCGGACGAGACGACAGCGCGTTGATCAATTCTCGAAGCACTCCACCCCTTTCAACGGGTAGCCCATGTCGACGAACGTCATTGCGTCAAAACCTACTGGGCGACCGCCCGATCCGGCGAAGCCGGCAGATGCCATGCTGACGGCGCCGATCCTGCCGACGCTGGCCCGCCTCAGCTTCCCGAACATGATGGCGATGGTGGCCATGGCTTTGGTCGCGATCGCCGAGACCGCTTACGTCGGCACCCTCGGGACGCCGCCGCTGGCTGGCCTTACCCTCGTGTTTCCGCTGGTCATGCTGCAACAGATGATGTCAGGCGGCGCCATGGGCGGCGGCGTCTCGTCCGCGATCAGCCGCGCGCTCGGAGCCGGCGACGAACGACGGGCATCCGCCCTGGCATTTCATGCACTGGTTATCGGCTGTGCATTCGGCTTCGTCTCCACGATCACGATGCTGCACTTCGGCGAACCCATTTATCGGTTGCTCGGCGGGCGCGACACCGCACTCACGCAGGCCCTGGCCTACTCCAACGTCGTGTTCCTGGGCGCGACCGGCATCTGGCTCACCAACGTGCTGGCGGCTGTTGTCCGCGCCGGCGGCAACATGAAGGTGCCGTCGGTCGCGATGATGACCACGTCCGTGGCGCAGGTCGTGCTCGCCGGCGGGCTTGGTTTCGGGTGGGGCGTCGGCAATGTAACTCTTCCGAAGCTGGGCATGGCCGGTATCGCAGTCGGTCAAGTGATCGCCTATAGCGGCTGCGCCCTGTTTCTTCTGTGGTATCTGAATTCGGGTCGAGCGCGAGTGCCTCTGCATCTTTCGAACGTCAACCTGCGTTGGGATTATTTCCGAGACATCCTCCGCGTCGGCGCGATCGCGTGTATCTCACCCGTGCAATCGATCCTGACTGCCTTGATACTGACCAGGCTTGTGTCGAGCTATGGGACGGAGACGCTGGCCGGTTTCGGCATCGGGGCGCGGTTGGAGTTCTTGTTGATTCCTGTGGCGTTCGGCGTCGGCGTGACGTGCGTCTCGATGGTCGGCATGGCGATTGGCGCGGGCAACGTCGATCGTGCGCGTCGCGTCGCTTGGACTGGAGGCATCTATGTCGCAGCCCTGGTCGGGATCATCAGCTTGATCGTGGCGCTTTGGCCCGATCTCTGGTCGACACTGTTCACGAGTGATCAGGGCGTCCTTACATCGGCGGCCACCTACTTCGCCTGGGCCGCTCCGACATATGCGCTTTATGGCATCGGCTTGTGCCTCTTCTTCGCCTCGCAAGGCGCCGGCAAGATGCTGTGGCCGGTGCTCGCCGGCTCGGTGCGCCTGCTCATCATCGCCATAGGCGGATGGTGGCTGGCGGCGGCGCAGGCGCCCGCCGGGAGTGTATTCGCATTGGCCGGTGCTGCATTGGCTGCCTATGGCATTGCAACGGTGCTGGCCGTCTACTGGGTGCCGTGGGGAAGGCGCTAACCCGGATCATGCATCAGGCATGAGAAACATTGGTCTGGCTGTGGCGCAAAGCGCTGAGATCGCGTAACAAATCGGTGTCGAGACGACGTGCTGCGTTCCACCGCAGAACGCCACAGCCATGACCGACGCTACGCTGCTTCCCTTCGACCTGCCAGCCGTGGGCCGCAATAAACCCACAGTCGATTTCGATGGCGGCAACCAGTCGTCCAACGCAGGCGCGCTGGTCCTGCGCATGGCCGACTTGAAGACCGGCATCTGCGCCCGACTTGCCGCAGCGCTTCCAGAGCGGCGCGATCCGACGCGCATCCGCCATCGCCTCGCCGAGATCATCCGCGCGCGTGTGTTCGGCATCTGCTGCGGTTACGAAGACGGCATTGATCACGACGCGCTGCGCCGCGACCCCGCAATCAAGATGGCGGTCGTCCTGAGCCGCCCACCACTGCGTGCGTGCGTCCAGATCGCGCGATAGCGCCGCGCCGAACCCGGCGCGCGTTTGCATGGATGGATCGGGATTGGCGACGATCCGATCGAGCCACAGTGGTCCGTCATAAGTGGGACCAGCTTGAAGTGCCGGTTCGGCCAATACCTCGATACGCGGTGTGGCCTGCGGTTTACCGTTCAGCCGATCCGGCACGACGCGCACGATAGCCTCGCGTGCTGGCACACTCTAAGATTGATCGAGTTTGTGGAGCAGCAATTTGGCTGCAGCCGGATTTCGGATCTTCGCACCGGCAATGAAGTAGGCGAAGACGTCGCCGCACTTGGACCAGGATCGCACTCGCGTCGAAATTGCTTCCACCTCTGCATCGCTCAGCCCCGTCTCCAGTTCGTCGCGACTCGACATCAAACGGGCATAAGTGAATTCTGCCGTCGCTACGTCGATCTCGGGGAAGTCGTTGCCGCTAGCACTGACGATGGCAACTCCATGCTTGCGCGCGAGGTCATAAAATTCGGGCGCCACAAAGCTGCCGTGACGAACCTCGACCGCATGCCGAAGTGCTATACCATCTCGCTGCGTCGGCACGAGCGACAGAAACTCGGCAATGTCAGCCGAGTCGAATTTCTTGGTCGTCGGGAGCTGCCAGTTGATCGGACCTAACTTACTTCCAAGCTCAGTCAGTCCTTGATCAAGAAATCGATCAATCGCGGTGCCCGCGTCGGCGAGGACCTTTCTGTTCGTGCAATAGCGTGATGCCTTCACTGCGAAGACGAAATCATCCGGCGTCTCGTCGCACCATTTCCGCCAGATCTGCGGCTTGAATGTCGAGTAGTACGTGCCGTTGATCTCGATCGAGGTCAGCGCGCGGGATGCGAACTCCAACTCGCGCTTTTGCGCAAGGCCCTTGGGGTAGAAAACGCCGCGCCACGGCTCGAATGTCCATCCGCCTATCCCAATGCGAATTCGCGCGGTCATGTCCGAATTCTCCGATTCAATCCGAGGCGAGCGGGACTCAAAACTGTCATGTTCTGCCGCTTCCGCAATCTAGATTTAGAGAAGTGCCGTTGCTTTGGCCAAGGCACTCGGTCCGTCCGCGTCGGCAACCGCCAGTGCTCGACCTCCCGCATGAAGCGTCCAGTCCCAGGGATCGAATACCGGCACGCCGACCGCAATGAACTCGCTCGTATCCCGACTGTCCACGATGAGGTCTGCCAGCGCGGCCAGTGCCGCGATGAGACGATCGGGCTCGGAAAACGTGTGACCTGTCTTCCGGCCGGCCTCCAGCATCAAGCGCCAGCGCAACAACGCGTCCTCGGTGACAGGCAGCACACGGCCGACAAACAACGGACGCAACGTGCTGAGACGCTGGCAGACCTCGCCAGAGCGGCAGACATCAGGGCAAACTGTGAACAGGCATAGGGTCGATTGACCCCGTGGGCTCTTATCGTTTCACAGAGTTAGCGTGCCGAGCGTCGTCATTGAACCTATGCCTTTTCACCGTCTTGATATTTCCGCTGGCCGAAGCCTTGTGTCGCATTGTCGTCAAGGCCTGAACAATGGTCGAAGTCCGGCGTCATGCGTTAGACTTCAGCGTTTTGACCATTCGCGGCACGCAGATAGTTATAGATTGTCGCGCGGCTTAAGCCCAAGATCCGCGCGACGTAAAGCGGTGCGCGCTTGACGTGGAAGGCGCCGTCTCTGTCCAGGGCGCAGACGAGTTCGCGTCTGTCGGCCCGTTGCAGACGCTGAACCGTCGTGCCGCGCTCGGTGCACCAATTGACGATGAATTCGTTGATGCGCTCATCCCAATCCTCGCTGAAAATGGCGGGCGAACGCTCGGTCGTGCTCGGTTGTGGCACCAGCAGTTCTATGGTGCGCCGAATGGTATCAAAATCCATGCAATCGAAATTCATGCACATGACGCCAATCGGTTTGTCGTGCGCATCGCGCAGTGTCACACTCATTGCACGGATCCTGCGACCGTCAGCGCCGGTTTTCCGGTAGGGACCGATGAGTCGGTCGTTGGGTGAGAAGTCGATCTCGTGCAGAAGTGAGGGTTCACCGATTCGTCGTAGCGAGAATGGGTTGGCAATATGTGCCAGCGTCTCCGACTTGAGGTCGTGAACCACCACTTCAAGAAATGGCCGGAATAACCGGGCCATGGCATTGGCGACCTCGGTGAATTGCTGCAGATCAGGTGAGATTGCGGGTTTTTTTCGTTTGCTCACGTGTTCAACTCGCCAAATCTTGCGGATGCGCGTTATGTCAGGCCAGTACGACCAGGCTCATCGGTTCGCAACGCCGTCTTCATCCAGGCAGCCCAAGTCTCAGGCGCACTGGAAGCGACTTAGTTCGTCCTCAGCCAGGTTTCGAGACGAGAAATGACACGATCGACTTCCTCGGTCGTGTTGTAATGTACGGGCCCCACGCGCACGCCAGAGCCTTGATCATAGAGGCCAAGCTGCCGGTATGGCTCAACACCATAGTTGTCTCCGCTCCACACCTGAAGACCGGATAGTGCCATTGATCGCGCTATGTCGTCTGACTGACCATCTTCAACGAAAAAGCTGACGGTGGATACCCGCCGATCGATAGCAGCTGGATCGCTGATGCCGAGCACACGCACTCGGTTCATTGACCTAAGACCTTCGATGAGCCGCAGCGTCAGTATGTCGTCGTGGGCCTTCATTACCAAAAATCCAGCTGTTAACTGCTCGCGCAACGTTGCGCCCGCCGCGCAGTGGCGGTCATAGCGGGAAAGTGAGGCAATGTAGTCGATGGCGGCATGCACGCCAGCCAGTGCCTCCCGGCTCGATGTTCCTGTAGTGAAACGCCATGGCAGCTCTTCAGCTGCGGGGCGCACCTTATAGGCCCGCAAAGACTGCAACAGCTCCCGTCGCCCCCAGAATAAACCGAAATGGGGGCCAAAGAATTTATACGCCGAGCACACGAGGAAATCGCAATCGATCGCCTGGACGTCGATCAGGCCGTGTGGCGCATACTGCACGGCATCAACATAGACCAGCGCGCCGACTGAGTGTGCGATCGAGGCGATTGCGGCAACGTCGTTGATCGTCCCGGTGATGTTGCTTGCGTAGCAGACCGCGATGAGCTTTGTGCGGGACGTGATCAACCGGCGCAAGTCATCGAGATTGAATTCGAAAGTGTCGGGCGAGAACTCCAGCCAGCGGACAACGAGCCCGCGGTCTTCGGCTAGCAATAGCCATGGCGAAATGTTCGCATCATGATCCATGCGCGAAAGTATGATCTCATCGCCAGGCCTCCAGGACGCACCGATGCTGCGCGACATCGCGAAGGTCAACGTGGTCATATTCTGGCCAAAGAATACTTCAGAGCGGTCCCGGGCGTTGACGAACATCGCTGCCGCATCGTGTGCTGACGCGACAAGAAATTCTGCGTCGATCGACGTAGGAAAAAAGCCGCCAAGATTGGCGTTGGCGCCGATCATTGCGGCTGTCATCCGATCCACGACAGACTGCGGAACTTGAGTGCCGGCGGGATTGTCAAGGAAGGCGAGAGGCTCGTGATCATGAGTTCTGGTCAGCGCGGGAAACTGCGATCGCACCAAATCGACATCATATTGCATCCCAGAACCTCGTCATGGAAGCGCTTCTGCAAAGCTTGACAACGCGTCTAATTTGTCCATTCTAAAAAAGCAATAAAACTCTAAAAATACTGACAACTCCGTAAAAGCTCGAGCACTCCGAACAGCTTGGCAGAGAATGTGGATGACGATCTCGAACTTGGTCCTTTCATCAGACGAGTAGTAACCGTAACGCAGGAGTAGACCCCGTGAGACGAGTGATCGAAGTTATTGCCGCCGCCGTCGCTCTGATTACTTTCGGTGGCGGAATAGCCGTCGCGCAGGAATCGTTGAAAGCCGGTACGGAGTGCACGTACTTTCCCTTCAACTTTCGGGACACTGATGGCACCCTGAAGGGCTACGACGTTGATGTCGGCAACGAGTTGGCCAAACGACTAAAATTCAAAATCGAGTGGGTGTGCCAGAAGTGGGATGGCATGTTGCCCTCTCTTCTGGCTAACAAGTTCGATCTGATCCTGGCGTCACTGTCGATTACTGAAGAGCGTCGCCAGAAGATCGATTTTTCGGTCGGCTACCGTTTATCGATCGGACAGTTCGTTGGCCCCAAAGTCAAAGGCTTTAAGCTGTTCAAGGACGACAAGACGCCTGATGTGGCAGCTTTCAAAGGCGTGCGCGTCGGTCTGCAGCGCGCGACGACTTATGACAACTGGATTACGGCCAAGGTGCCGGACGCAACGCTCGTGCGCTACGACACTGTCGAGCAGATGTATCTCGAATTGAAGGCTGGCCGCGTTGACGTCATCATGACCAACCCGATGAAGACGCACCTTGAATTTCTCAGTAAGCCAGATGGTGCTGGCTACGAAGTGATCGGCCCGCAGATCGACGAGGAAAAATACTTTGGTACTGGCGCAGGTGTCGGCATCCGTAAAGGCGAAGAAGCACTACTGAAGCGCATCGATGCGGCTCTGGTTGACATGAAAAAAGACGGCACGCTGGAAAAGTTCAGCAGGACCTACTTCCCGTTCTCTATTTTCCCGGTGAACTGACGGTCGCATGACTGTGAGTTGGGTGGGCACTGCGCGAGACCCGAAACTTATTCGGTAGGTGGCGGGTGCCGACCGATAGCGCCTCTACCCGAATTACGGGGATATACATTCGGCAATTCTGTATCAGCACCCAGGTAGCAATCGCCCAGTATCGTAAAAAAGAGAGCCGCACCCCACCCCATGTCGATCGTCTACGCCTGGCTCGACAGTTTTCTCTGGGGTGCGCTCGTCATCGTTCGAGTGTTTGTGGTCGCTTTGATTTTGACGATCCTGTGGGGCATGCTTGGCGCTGCAGCCAAGCTCTCAAAAAGTTGGCTGCTGCAAAAGCTGGCGAATGCCTACACGACGGTATTCCGCGGCACTCCCGAATTACTTGTCGTGTTGATCCTCTACTTTGGCTCTGCAATTACCCTGACGTGGCTCGCCAAGAAATGGAACCCGGCGATCAAGTTCGTCGATATCCCGCCGTTTTGGGCTGGTGCACTCGCGATCAGCCTGATCGTCGGCGCCTATGCGACCGAAACATTTCGCGGTGCGCTTCTGGGCGTTGATCGAGGCCAAGTCGAAGCCGCCCGTGCCCTAGGACTTTCCAGTCCCCAAATCTTCTTCCACATCAAGTTGCCGCAGATGTGGCGGCTCGCGCTGCCCGGCTTTGGCAATCACATGAACTCGATCATCAAGGACACGTCGTTGTTGTCAGTGATCGGTGTCGAGGAAATTACGTACACCGCCGAGATGGCGACAACGCTGACCGGCAAGCCGTTCACGATGTACCTGGTCGTCGCGATGATCTATCTGGCTTTCACCTCGCTCGTTGTGTTGACCGTGTCGCGACTGGAGCTCCAGGCCAATCGACACTTGAGGAAGACCCGATGAACTTCGATTTCGGGCTCATCGCCAGTAGTGTGCCAAAAATTGCGCTCGGCGCCGGCTTAACCCTGCAGTTGTTGTTAATTTCGTTGGTGCTTGGCACTCTGATCGGTGTCGGCGTTGTGCTGATGCGGATCAGCGGCAATTGGCTACTGGCATGGCCAGCATTCGGCTACACCTATGTCCTGCGTGGCACCCCGATGTTGGTGCAGGTCTTCCTGATCTACTACGGGCTGTCGCAGTTCGAAGCCGTGCGCAATGGTCCGCTGTGGTCGATCCTACGCGAGCCCTATTGGTGCGCCATCATCGCCTTATCGCTGAACTGCGGGGCCTATACGGCGGAAATCTTGCGTGGTGGCATTCAAGGCGTCGATGGCGGATTGCATGAGGCTGGACGCGCACTTGGCCTATCGCCTTCGCAACGATTTATCCACGTCACGGCGCCAATTGCCGTCCGACTGGCGCTGCCCGCCTACGGCAACGAGATCATTAGTCTGCTGAAGGGCACAGCATTGGTCAGCATGATTACGATGAGTGACATTACTGGCGTTGCGCGCACGATCGTTGCAAAAACCTTTGCGCCCTATGAGATCTTTATCGCGGCTGCCATTGTTTATCTGTCGATCACCTGGGTCATTCAGCTTGGCTTGCGTGCAGCCGAGCATCGTTTCAGCCGTTACATCAAAAAGTGAGGGCGCAGATGGCGAAAACACCTCCAGAGCCGATCATTAAAATCGAGAAGGTCAGCAAGTTCTTCGGCGCGTTTCAGGCGTTGAAGGACTGCAGCTTGTCAATCGCCAAGGGGCAGAAGGTGGTCGTCTGCGGTCCCTCCGGCTCGGGTAAGTCGACGCTGATCCGCTGCGTCAATCGGTTGGAGGAACATGACGCAGGGCGGATAACCGTCAACGGCATCGAACTCACCCGTGACATGGCAAACATCAGCGCGGTCCAACGCGAAGTCGGCATGGTGTTCCAGCAGTTTAATCTGTTTCCGCAC
>JANOYV010000117.1:0-4488 GCA_031429105.1 Hyphomicrobiaceae bacterium
CAAGTGAAGCAGAGCGATGAGAAGTGAGCGCCGCAAATAGATTTGCGCCCAGTGAGGCATAGACCAGCGACAGCGAAATCAGATTGGCGATTGCCGCGGTTGAGTAACCTCACTAACCTTTCAAAAAACGAAAGTAGTGGGGGAGTGCCACGAATGGCCATGCGCCTTGGGCATCTGATCGTTAGCGGCCGCTGGGACAATACCGTTGCTATCGTGGATATCGAGAAGGCCTTGGCGCCTGGCAATGACGCCACGCCGAATGCAATCATTTCTCGCCCCCGAGTGACGCCCGACGTCGATACCAACGGCGATGGCGTCGTCGATGCCTGGGCCAGCGGCCAGCCGATCGTCGTCGCCGTCGACCGCGATGCGCGCTATGCCTATGTCGTCAATCATTCGGGCGCGGCGACGCCACAGGCAGCGGGTGAATACCAGCACGGACATCCTGGCCTTATCACAGTGGTCGATCTGGCAGCGGCACGCGATCCGATCCACAACGGCACTCTGGGCGCCGTGGTCGGATTTATACCAACAGGGCGCACGGGCCCCACGGGCTGCGGCTTGTCGCCGGACGGTCGCACGCTGTTCGTCAATTGCGGCGAGGCATCGAAGAGCGAGGACGGCGGCGACGAAGTGACCGCGATCGACGTTGCCACGCGCACGGTCGTGCGGCGCATCCCGCTTGTCGAAATGCCGGGACATGCGGCGCGCGGTCCGAGTGCATTTGATAGCCCGCATCCGTCATTCGGGCGCTATGCAAACCCCACCGGCATGGCAATCTCACCGCTGAAGGGTGGGCTCCTGTTTGTCGGCAACGGCGGTTTTAGCGACGTATCGGTGTTCGATTTGCCGGCGGCGATGGCCGGCCATCCCAGCGCTGAGATCTGTCGCGTGCCGATCGAGACCGGGCCGTTCGGCTTAGCCGTCAGTCCCGATGGCCGATACGTCGCTGCGGCGGCACGCGAAAGCATGTCGATGGCAGTCGAAGGCAAAACAATTTCTATTATCGATGTGGAACGCGCCTCAGTCGGCGCCAAGGATGCGGAAGTTGCCCGTATTCGCGTCGGCAGTGATGATCCCAACGAGCCGACGCGGCCGTTCGCTGTCGCTTTCACACCGGACAGCAAGCGCGTCGTTGTCTCATGTTTTCGCTCCAACACGATTTCGATCGTCGACGTTGCCGATGCGATCGCTGGTCGGCCATCAGAAATTCTGCGTCTCTATCCAACCACCCCGAATGGTGCCGCGGCACGACCTCGCGGCATCACCATTGCTGCCGGTCGCTACGCCTGCGTGATTGGCGGCGCCAAATCGGGACCGCGCAGCAGCCTTGTGTGGCTGCTCGATCTGCAAAACGGCAAGATCGTCTCGACCGTTACTGACGTCGGCAATGAGTCATACATGCTCGATTCCATTCCGGGTGCGCCAAACAAAACAGCATAGTTGAACGCAGCATCGGTCTCATTGACAGGTTTTGCGCGAGTGTTAGCCTCGGATCTCAACTAAGCAAAATACTCACAACCCTGGGAGGTAAGGCTTATGCTCACCCGACGCACGTTTGTGCTTGCGGCTTCGGCAGCTCCAGTTTTTGGTGTTGCGCCACGGGCTCGAGCACAATCAGCCTGGGTGCCAACAAAGGAAGTCGAATTCGTCATTCCGTTTGGCGTCGGCGGCGGTGCCGATTTGCTGGCCCGCGTCGTACACAAAATTATCATCGATGAAAAACTGGTACCGGTTGCCATTGCGCTGAACAACCGACCGGGCGGCGGTGGCGCCTCAGGCATCGGATACGTCACCTCGCGTAAAGCAGCGGATCCGCACACCATAATTCTGGTCAACGGCTCGACACAGATCACACCGATCCTGAACCCGGCAGCAAAGACGCTGTCCGAGGTGCGACCGATCTCCAATCTGATGCTCGATGATTTTGTATTGTTCGTGAAGGGCGACGCGCCTTGGAAAGATGCCAAGGAGTTTGTGGCCGACGCCAAGGGTAAGCCGCCAAAGTCGATGGCGTTCGCCACGGGCGGCACGACAGACGTGATGGCGATTACCGTGTTCGCCAAGGCAACGGGCGCGGAATACAACGTCTTGAACTTCAACAGCGGCGGTGAGGCTCTGACCCAGTTGCTGGGTGGCCATGTGCAGGCATCGATGGGCAATCCACTGGAGTTCATGGGTCACCTGCAATCCAAAGCCGTGCGGGCGCTTGGCGTATTCCGAGACAACCGCTTTGCGGCATTGCCCGACGTGCCGACCATGAAGGAACAAGGGATCAATGCGCCGAACTTCCAAATGTGGCGCGGTGTGGCGACGCCTAAGGGCACGCCGGACGACGCGGCGAAGTATTGGGAAGGCATCATCGCCAAGGTTGTCGCCACTCCGGCATTCAAGAAATACATTGCTGAGAACATCGCATCGGAATCGTTCATTCCCGGAGCCGCGTTTGAGAAATTCCTAAGTGATCAGGAAAAGCTCTACCGTGATCTTCTCGGTAAGCCCGTGTAAATGGTGAAACTGCGCGCCTTGTGGGGTGAACTCGCGCTGTGCCTGATTTTCATCGGGATGGGCGTATTTTGGATCGTTGTTGCTAGCGGCATGGTGATGTGGGACGGTTTCGCCCCGTCTTCGGGTTTTATGCCGCTGGTGTACGGAGTGCTGATGGCGCTCCTTGCCATTGCCGCAACCGTCGTCGATGTGTTCGCGACCAATGAAGATGCCGAACCAAAAGATCCTGTCCAACGTCCTCTATTGGTGCTGCTTGCCCTAGGGGCTGGCGTTGCCGGTATCGAGGTTGCAGGCTTTGCGGTGTCAATGTTTCTGGCGATGTTGTTTCTGTTTCGAGTCGCAGAGCAGTTGCCGTTAGCAGCGTCTTTGCTGACATCCGTCACCTCTGCATTGGTCCTGACGCTCGTTTTCCGCACGTGGCTCGGCGTGCCTCTGCCTGTTGGCCCTTGGGGGTTCTAGCCGATGTCAGTGATCAATGATCTGCTGATGGGGTTTGCAGGCGCACTGACGCCGTGGAACTTACTGATGTGCTTCCTCGGTGTGTTCGCCGGTCAGCTCGTCGGTGCGTTGCCGGGCATTGGGCCGTCATCGGCAATTGCACTACTGCTACCACTGACATTCGGCTCTGATCCGACTTCAGCGATCATCCTGTTTGCCGGCATCTATTACGGTGCACAGTACGGCGGCACGCTGACCTCGGTACTGATCAGCGTGCCCGGCGAACCGTCGAGCGTGATGACCAGTATCGACGGCTACCAGATGGCATTGCAGGGACGAGCCGGCACGGCACTCGGTATTGCTGCGATCGGCTCGTTCATTGCCGGAACGATCTCGACCATTGGCTTGATGCTGCTGGCGCCACCGATGGCACGCGTGGCCCTGTCGTTTGGTCCGCCTGAATATTTTTCTCTCGTCGTGCTTGGTCTGACCGCACTGGCAGCTGTCGGCGGCTCCGTGCTCAAGGGCTTGACGACCGGCATGTTAGGCTTGCTGTTGAGCACCGTTGGCATCGATCAGCAAACCGGAGTTGCGCGGTTCGCTTTCGATCAAGTCTGGCTGCTCGATGGTGTTGGCTTCATTGTGCTGACGGTCGCTCTCTACGGCATCGGCGAAGTACTTTCGAGTGCCGGCAAGCCGATGCCAAAGCCAATTACTGCTGTTGGCAATGTTCTGCCATCGCGTGCGGAATGGCTGCAAAGTCGCATGCCGATTCTGCGCGGCACAGTGATCGGATTCTTCATCGGCGTGCTACCCGCCACCGGTGCTACAATTGCCTCGTTCCTGGCCTACATCGTCGAGAAAAAAGTCGCCAAGGACCCGTCACGATTCGGCAAAGGCGCCATCGAAGGCGTGGCTGGTCCCGAAGCATCGAACAATGCAGCAGCGGCTGGCGCCATGGTGCCGATGCTGGCGCTCGGCGTTCCGGGCTCCGGGACGACGGCGATCATCCTGGGCGCGCTGATCATGTTCGGAATCCGCCCCGGCCCGGAGCTGTTTGACAAGAACGCAGCGTTGGTTTGGACCGTGATCGCCTCCATGTACATCGGCAATGTGATGTTGCTGATTATGAACTTGCCGCTCGCAGGCCTGTTCGCCCAATTGCTGCGCGTCCCTTATTCGTGGCTCTATCCACCTATACTTGCGCTGTGCGTCGCTGGCGTTTACTCGCAGGCGAGTTCGATCGAGGATGTGTGGATGCTCGTCGGCTTTGGTGCGCTCGGTTGGGCGATGATGCGTTATGACTGGCCCGCCGCACCGCTGATCTTGGGGCTGGTGCTCGGCACGATCTTTGAAAACTCGCTGCGCCAATCGATGACACTGTCGCATGGTAGTGTCGACATCTTCTTCACGCGGCCGATCTCAGCTTTCCTATTGGCATGTGCATTCCTGGCGGTGACTGCTCCGTGGTTGCTCAAAATCGCTAAGCGGCAAGGTTTGATCTGAGCCAACGTTGGGCCAAACTTTACGCGGTTCGCAATC
>JANOYV010000118.1:0-19490 GCA_031429105.1 Hyphomicrobiaceae bacterium
CGCACCTGCGGTCGCGACGACCAACAGGGTGAAGTTGCAGGCAAGTATCTTGCTACGACCTTGAAGGGCAAGAAGCTCGCCATCGTCCACGACAAGACAACCTACGGCAAGGGCCTCGCCGACGAGACCCAGAAGTTTGCCAACAAGGAAGGCGTCAAGGAAATCCTCTATGAAGGCGTGAACACCGGCGAGAAGGACTTCTCGGCGCTCGTATCAAAGATCAAGGCCTCTGGCGCCGAGATCGTCTATTGGGGTGGCCTGCACACTGAAGGCGGCTTGATTGCCCGCCAGATGCGCGATCAGGGCGTCACCGCCACCATGATGTCAGGCGATGGCATCACCTCGGATGAGTTCGCCTCAATCGGCGGCCCAGCCGTCGAAGGTACCCTCATGACGTTCCCACCGGATCCCCGCAAGCGTCCGGAAGCTGCAGCTGTCGTGAAGGCATTCGAAGCCAAGAAGTTCAACCCGGAAGCCTACACACTCTACAGCTATGCAGCGGTCGAGATCCTCGCTGCTGCTGCTGCCGAAGCTAAGTCGATCGACCCGAAGAAGGTTGCCGAGACGATGAAGAACGGCAAGGCCTGGCCAACGGTTATCGGTGGCATCGCCTTTGACAAGAAGGGCGACATCACCCGTCCCGACTACGTGATGTACACGTGGAAAAAGGGCGCTGACGGCAAGACAACCTACGTCCAGAACTAAGTCTGCAAAAATTGCGTGACGCGAAAAGGCAGCCCATGGGCTGCCTTTTTGTTTGCCCACTGCGATTGATTCAATTCAATTAGCCGAGCACGCCCATCAGCAGCACGGCAACGCCCACCACGATCAGCGCCATGCCGAGCTTTTCGCGCCCGCTCGTATCTTGCGACATGACGCGTTTGGACAAAACCTGCGCAAAGATGACTTCGACGAGGGCCAGCGTTCGGACGTTGGCTGCGCTCGTCAGAGCGAACCCGATGAACCAGCATTGGGACGCAAAGGCACCCATCAGGCCGGCAAACATCGATTGCCGCCACGCTCCCAGGCTGGTCACCAACGCTTTGCGGTCCATCGCAACCATCCAGCCGACAAGTAGCGTGGTCTGGATCGTCAACCCGAGGGCCAGGATCGTCGATGCGCGCACCAGGAAGGAGCCGTCAGCAAGATTGGTGATACCGCCGCGAAAGCCGATCGCGGCAATCGCGAAAAACGCACCAGCGGTGATTCCAAGGGCCGCGGGCTTCCAACCACCATCGCTCCCAGCAGCGCCTGGTTTCCATGACATTAAGCCGACGCCGATCGTGGCGACGATGCAGCCAATTACCCCGTTGAGCGTCATGGTGTCGCCGAGCACCAGCAGTCCGAACAGCGCGACCTGAACCGGTTCAGTTTTGGTGTAGGCGGTCGTCACGGCGAAACCGCGATCCTTCATCGCAGTCAGCATCAGGCCGGTTGCTAGAATCTGCGCCACCGCGCCGACCGCCGTGAATCCCATCGATTTTGCTGTCATGCCGGGGACGCTAGCGCCGGTCGCCAAGAGGACCAGCCCGAACAGTAACAAGCCGAATGGCAGACCGTAAAGAAAGCGCACTTGGGTGGCGCCAACTGTGCCGAGCGTCGTCGTCAAGTGCCGCTGCATCGCGTTACGCGCCGTCTGCGCGGCGGCTGCGGCTAACGTGGCAGGTATCCAGAGGAGCGTTGTCAGCATGGGGAGGGGTTCGTCTTTACGGTGCTGGGGTCGCAGTGCGGATCGCGTGCAGATTATCGAGAAACCCGAGCAGATCTTCCGTCATGTGGTGGACGTGAGCTGGCGGCTTGGTCCAACCCTTGATCTTCTGCTGTATCGGATGGTCCATGTAACTCGAATGAACCAGCACGGTTGTCATGCCGAGCACGTGCGGCTGCTCAAGGTTGTGCGGCATATCTTCGAACATGGCAGCCGCGGCCGGCGCCACACCGAACGACTTTACGAAGTCGGCATACGCTGGCGCATGAGGCTTTGGCACGTAGTTGCAGGCGACGATATCGTGAATGCCTTCGAATAGGTGCAACACGCCTAACTTGCCAGCCACACGTTCGGCATGGCGCACAGAACCATTGGTGAAGATCAACTTGCGTCCTGGCAGCTTATCGATCGAGGCCGCCAGGGCCGGGCTTTCAGACACCGGCGTCAAATCGATATCATGCACGTAATCAAGGAATGGCTTCGGGTCCATCTTGTGCACTTGCATCAAGCCGGACAGCGTGGTGCCGAATTGACGGTAATAGCTCTTTTGCAAATGTCGCGCATAAGGGTAAGGCACACCCAGGAACGTCGCGATGTACTCGCCCATTTTGCGGTCGACCTGCGCGAACAGATCGCATTCAGCTGGGTAGAGGGTATTGTCGAGATCGAACACCCAGGTCTGGATGTGCTCGAAACCACGACCCACCGTTTTGCTCTCAGCCACGCTATCCCAGCCCCCGACCTTGCTCTGCAGTGCCAAGCCTTATAGCTGCTGGGTCGGCCGCGACTAGTGTCCCGATCGCACGCCATGCCCCCCAAGCAAGGTGCATTAACGGTTGATCCTGTAGACAGACCGCGAAACCAACCTTACTTCGAGCACCATGATCAAACGCCTGTACGATTGGATGATGGGACTGGCTGGCGACCGACGGGCGCCGCAGGCCTTGTTTTGGGTTTCGTTCGCGGAAAGCTCGTTTTTCCCGATCCCGCCCGACGTCATGTTGATCCCGATGATCCTCAAGGACCGCGCGAAGGCGTGGCGGTACGCAGCATTGGCAACCGTCGCATCCGTGATCGGCGGCGCATTTGGCTATGCCATCGGCTATTTCCTGCTCGAAAGCATCGGACGACCGGTGATCAATTTCTACGGCCTATCGGCCAAGTTCGAACAGGCCGCCAGCTGGTTCAACGAATGGGGCGTTGCGATCCTGATCGTCAAGGGCATGACGCCGATTCCCTATAAGCTTCTCACAATCACCGCTGGCGCAGTCCACATGAACCTATTGGCATTCATGGGGGCGAGTGTGATCGCCCGCGCAATGCGCTTCTTCCTGGTCGCTGGCCTGCTCTATTGGTTCGGCGAACCAATCCGCAACTTTATCGAAAAGCGTTTGACGCTGGTGACAACCGTCGGCGTCGCATTGCTCGTCGGCGGGTTCGTCGCAGTGAAGTTTTTAGTGTAGCGTTACCGGCAAGCCTAACGACCAAGAGTTCCGCGTCCGATGCTCGTTTCCCAGACCAATGCCCATAAACGCCCGGCCTATCGCTGGGGGGCGCTGACTTTAATGGCGGCGCTGGCGGGCATCATCATTGCCCTGGGGTTCCAATACATCGGCGGAATGGCGCCGTGCCCACTTTGCCTGCAACAGCGCTATGCCTATTACCTCGCCATTCCCCTTCTATTTCTAGGTCTTGCTCTGCTTGGCGCAGCAGAGCAGCGCAATGCCAGCATTTTGTTCTTCCTGGTTTCGATGGTGTTCCTGGCGAACGCCGGGCTGGGCGTCTATCACGCAGGCGCTGAATGGAAATTCTGGCCTGGGCCAGATACTTGCGCCGCCGGTGACATGACATCGGATGCCACCAAGTCGATTCTCGAACGTCTCAAGAACACGCAGGTCGTGCGGTGTGACGAGGCCGCGGGCCGCTTTCTGGGCCTTTCATTCGCTGGATGGAATGTGTTTCTCTCCGTGGCGTTGAGTGTTGGAGCGCTACAAGCGGCTTTCGCAGTAAAATATAAAAACTAACGATTACAGATAGTTAACTTATTTCTGAGGCAATCACCTCGACTAAAAAGCAAAGCTGCAAGTTGATTCAGCAAAAGACCACTGGATTTCCTCTGACTTGTCACTTTTCGGACACGAGAGGGGTATTAATTCTCCCTTGTTCGAGGAACACAGAGCGAACGACGGTGTCGCGTAAAACTTCCAGGTGAGAGCGTGAGACGAGTACCGCGTAGCTCAAACCAACCGATTGGTGCCGGGCAGATTAAGTTCAGTAGCGTCGCGCGTCCTGCCAGCGTTTCAGCGTCAATCAGTTCGTTGGTGCGTCTGACTCCGTCGGTCACATCTGAAAGAAGCGTAGATCTTTCCAGTGCCCCATTTGTAAAGCGTTGCGTACCCGTTGCGTCAATACAGCGTCAGTTGCGTCTTGTTGCGTCCCCATTTGTTGCGTCCGTATCCCCAAGAGACGTGCTGCAGAGCACGCTCACACAATGCAAGCGAGCTGCTGTTGCGAGAAAGTCCAAGCGTACGTTGGAGCAGCTCGCCCATTACTCGAAGTCCAGTCAGGTGGCGTTGCGTGGGTCTGAGTTGCGTCCTGTTGTGTTGCATTGAGTTTTGTTCTGTAGCGTTTGGTTGTGTGCCGTTGCGTACCGTCGCGTCCCGTTTGTTTGCGTTGTGACCAGTTGCGTTTTCGTAGCATTAGTCCCGTCGCACCGCGTGTCCGTAAAGGTGATCCTCATGTTGTCCAGTACCCGTCAGTCCAGTGCCACCGTCGTTCCCCTGAAAGCGTCGCGTCCAGAAGACACTACCGAGTGGCGTCAGTTGGGTGGTGTTGCGTCATCGATCCTTGCCGATCTTGATCGCCGTCGCCTGAAGCTTGTGGTGAGCCCTCTGCCCGAGCCCAAATCGAAGGCAGCTTGAAGTTCGTGCGCCGAAAATAAATATTGAATTCGGCAGGTTGCGCCCACCTATCTAAGGGCCCCTGCTACCGAGTAGGCAGACGTGCTGAGTGCCAGGACCCGTAGTCCGAATAAGCATCATTGTTCATGGTTCCGCGTCGTGATGTATGCGCACTTAGTGCGTCTGCCGACCTTTTTAACAGCAGCGACGGTTGCTGGTTGCGTTGGTTACGTGTTGTTGCGTTTTTTGGCGTCCCAGTCCTGCGTTCTAGTGCGGCTCGCGTCGGTCCCCCAACCATTTGAGGCAACCCCAATGACCCCATCGAACATCAATCCCGTACAATGGACCCAGTCACAGGGCCTCGCCCGGCAAACCTGCGCACGCGTTTTCCGAGATGGTGGAAGCCCAGCTGATGCGCTGGCCGCATTCGGCGTAAAGGTTTCGCCGTCCGAGGTGATGGACTGGGGCCGTACCGTTGACGCGATTGCCCAGTCGCTATGCGCCACAGATCGCCTGCGCCGGGCCGCTTGATCGCAATTCGCCCGAAATCTCGGTGTCACAGCACCGACATCAGACATCAGTAGCCTTTTGCGTAGTCACTTCTCTCAATTACCGAACTCAACCCCTGACGCCGCCCTATTGGCGCGTGCATCAGGGGCCTTTTTTATGGCTCAAGCTCAGTGTCCCAATAGAGGTAATCGAGCCAGGATTGATGTAGGTAGTTCGGCGGAAATAGCCGTCCGTTGCGGTGCAACTCAAACACCGTTGGACGATACGGATGCTGCATCGGGTGCATACCAGCGACATTCGGCATATCGCTGCCCTTGCGCAGATTGCACGGCGAACACGCAGCAACCACGTTCTCCCACTGGGTCGTGCCACCACGTGCCCTTGGAATCAAATGGTCGAACGTCAAGTCGTGTTTCGCCCCGCAATATTGGCATGCAAACCTGTCACGCAGGAATACATTGAACCGCGTGAAGGCTGGGTATCGCGCTGGTTTAACGTAAGTTTTGAGCGAGACGACGCTCGGCAGCCGCATCTCGAATGACGTGCTGCGCACGCAGCGGTCATATTCGGAAACAATGTTTACCCGATCAAGGAACACGGCTTTCACCGTATCCTGCCAGCACCATAGCGACAGCGGATAGTAACTTAGCGGCCTGAAGTCCGCGTTCAACACGAGCGCAGGACAGTGGTCTGGTAACGTCGCGTGCATATTCACGTGCAAGATCCCTCGCGGTTTCCCGTCGGATCGGTCTCGCACTCCCGCTCCGATAGGAAACATACTATCTGCCTGTGTCGGTTCTGTGAAGCGGCAAGTCGAACCGGTGGAAAAACCTGAACGAAAGCGCGATCAATCGGTTACGCCTTCACGTTCCTTGGCGACTTTGTAATAGCCCCACAGCAGGCGCGCCGCGACCGCTCGCCAGGGCCGCCACCGCTCCGCGATTTCCAACAATTCCTGCGCATTTGGTCGTTCATCAAGCTCAAACGCCATGCGGACGGCTTCCTGAAGCGCCAGATCGCCGGCCGCAAACGAATCAGCGCGGCCGAGGCAGAACATCAAGAAAATATCCGCGGTCCAAGGGCCAATGCCGGAGACCCGGGTCAAGGCAGCATGCACCGCCTCCTCTTCCAAGTGGTCGAGTTGATCGAGCAGCAGACCTTCCTCGACGACCGCGACTGACAATGCGCGCAAGGTGCGGATCTTCGGTCGGGACAAGCCGGCGCTGCGCAGTTCGTCGTCGGTTTTTCCCTGCACGATCCGCGCGTCCATCGGTTGAACAACATCTGCAAAGCGCGTCCATATGGCGCTGGCACTGGCGACCGATAGCTGCTGCGAAACAATGATCCGGGCGAGGCCCTCGAAGCCTGCTTCGCGACGACGCAAAGGCGGATCGCCAGCCAGTTTATGCATTTGGCGGATGACGCTGCATTTGCGTCGCATCGCGCGAATGCCTTCACGGATATCGTCGTCGACAGCGATGACCCGCGCTGGCAAGATCTTGGAAGGACGCGAACGCAAAGCCATTTGATGAAACTCTTATGTGCCGTTGCCGTAACTTATCACGGTGCAAGTGATGCATCACAATTCCGCATGATCGGCCGCCATGCAATAGTGGTACAATCAAGTGTGTAGGAGTGAGCGTTCATGACCGTTCGCCGTTCAAGCCACGTTCGAAGCTTTTGTTATGCGTTGACCCTCACGGTCCTCTGCATTTGCATCGCAATCGAAACCGGCAAGGCTGCGACGTCCTCGACGCAAGGCTGGTCCAACTATCGCAACGAGCGATTTGGCTTTCAGCTGAGCTATCCTGGCGGGCTGTTCGTTCGCAAGGAAACCCCGAACGCGGAAAGCGGTGCGCTATGGACCTCAATCGATGGCGCCGCGCGGCTGCTTGCGACTGCTACACCGAACGAGACGGCAGAAACCTTGGAGTCGTACCGCGAATTCGTGATGCGCGAGACTTATGCTGACGCCACGTTCGACTACACGCCGCAAAAGGAAAACTGGTTCGTCCTCTCCGGCCAAAAAGGTGATGTAATCTTCTACGAACGGATCACGTTCACCTGCCAAGGGCGCTTCATCTACGGCTGGCAAGTCAACTACCCCCTCGCGCAACGGCGTAAGTACGATGCTATCGTCGAGGCCATCCACCGCAGCTATAAGCCAGGCCGTGGCGACGGCGGTGATTGTACCGGCAACGCCAATTGAAAGACCAACGACGTGTGCGAATTAACTTTCTACACAATGCCAAATTATGCTTGTTTTCCATACTGTTCACAGCATATTCTGATATTGATACGAAGCAGTCGCGTAGGCTAGGTCAGTTGACGTGAAAAAACGCGGTAAACCTAAGACCAAGAGGCCCGTAGATCGGCTCGTTCCGCCGACGGTCTCGGCTGTTTTGAGCGTTGATCGGCGGGCAAGCCCAGAGCAGACTCGGGTTCGCCCACAGGATCGTCGACTGCCTGTTGGCCTTTCCTGGAGCCCTCGGACGGCAACTGGAACAGTCGCAACGCCATTCGATCGGGTCGATGACCGTCGTGCACTGGCACTACTGCTGGTACCTTTCCTGATCGTGGCCGTATCGCTGGTGATGGCTCAGTCCATGAGGCCGACCGCGCGGTGGCTGAATGCGGCGCGGCCAGTGCCACCAACCGTCTCCTTGCCGTCGTTTGCGCCGACCTTGGCGCTCGCGCCACTCGCGTTGCCGACATCGCCACCGCAAATCCGAATTGAACGGCCATCAATTGTGCCCCCTAACGACTTGGCCATACGACAGTCGCCACTTGCTGAGGTACCGCTTCCAGCTGTCGAAGCGCCGTTACCCCCGGTTGCCTCGCTGAACGTGCCGACCGCACGCCTCGCGATGCCTTTGGCCGCACCTCTCATTCCTGTACCAACGTCGCCACAACCAGTTGAGGTTTGCCACGCCCCCCCGAAGCAAGCGATTGCCTCGTCGGCGTTCGCTCCTGCCGATTTCGGCTTGAAACTTGCTGAAGCTGCTGAAGCTCAAACCAAAGATTTCGTGATTTACAGCGCTGCCTACAAACGCATCGCCTATCCAATGGGCGATATTCCATCCCTTTACGGCGCGTGTTCGGATCTTGTCATCCGCGCTTACCGTTCATTGGGGGTCGATTTGCAGGAAATGGTGCAAAGGGCGCGGGTTGGTGGCGGCGACACGAATATCGACCATCGCCGCACTGAAACACTGCGAACTTTATTTGCGCGACACGGAGATATAATCCCGCCCTCCACCTTTCCGGAGGATTATAAGCCGGGCGACATTGTTACGTATTATCGTCCGTATAGTCGGGTCTCGCGCGCTCATATTGCAATTGTATCCGATCGTATTGGATCGTCCGGGCAACCCATGATTGTGCATAATCGGGGTTGGGGGCCGCAATTGGAGGATGCCTTGTTCGTTGACCGCATCACGGGGCACTACCGTTTTGACGGTGCGCTAAGATCAGCAGCTGCGGCTAAAAAACCAACCGTTCCGTCCGACCAAGTCATTCGTGCCGGATTAAATAATTTGACGCCATCGTTTGTACCGGCATCTACCTCGGTAAAATCTTTGCGCGCTTCAGTTGTAAATAAAATCAGATAGATCAGAATGGTCGTCGGCGATATTGATCCTTCGGATAAGTTATTAACCAATTTGACATCGAAATAAGCGAATACGATTGAAAAATCACCACCAGTTGACATTTTTCATATCACTCAAACTCTAGAGCCTTGTTATTTAGGGCGAATAAGATCAATTTGAATAGACGTTCAGATGTTCAATATACGTTCGCATTAGTGTTGCGCGCACAACAATGGCAGCCATAAACACGGTATTCCGATGGAACTCGCTGAACAAATAGCACTGTTATTGAGTAGCTCATTGATTATGGGGTTCGCTTGGTTCATTTCGACGACTTGGAAACGTCGCACCGGATCTGTACGGCCGAACCGGAAAATCGCCGCCCTCACTGTCATGGACGGCCAAGCGCACTGGCAGCGCGCAACGTCGGTGGTTGAGTTGTCGCTGACCCGGGCAACGGACATGGCGGCTCACCACGCTGCGGCTTTGCGCCAGCTGCAAGCAGCCGAATATGCACTGCACGCACTTTTGAGTGAGCTTGGCAGCGTCGTCAAAACCTCTGTTACTTCGCCACTGACCGCGCGCGAACACGCACTTACTTTGAGAGTGCAGACCTCGCAGGCGCTTGCAGCTTAAATCCAACCTACTGCGACCAACAAATGGGTGGCCGCTACTTCATTCCACTGACACTGACGACCACAGCTGCCGTAAACACCGCCAGCAGGGTACCCAGCGCAACAGCCCCAGATGCCGAATTGACAGCCCTACCCGACCGCATTGCAAACAGATAGGCGTTCGCTCCGGTGGGCATGGCGGCGAACAAGACCAAGACCGCTGTGGCGACAGGCGATACATCAAACAGCCGCGTGGCAAGAAACCATGCCAAAGTTGGCATGACAATCAACTTCAGGAGCAGAATAAGCGACAGTGTTGGGGCCTGCCCCTTGATCTCGAACGTCACCAGACTTAGGCCTAATCCCACCAATGCGGTCGCCACGCTCGACTGACCGAGGAGGAGTAGAACGCGATCAAGTGTTGGGTGAATACCAATGCCAGTCAATCGCCAAAGGGTGCCGGCGACAATCCCTAGGATGATCGGGTTCCGAGCGAGTTCGAGGAACAATTCGCGCGCGGTACTTGCAAGTGTCGCCTGCCGTTGTTCGGCGGTGAATACCTGATGCAGTGTGCCGACAAAAAACAGCGTCGGCGTATGGAGGGAGACAAGCATCGCCGCCGGCACGGCAGCCTTTTCTCCGAAGGCTGCGATCGACATCGGGATGCCCAGCATCACGACATTGCCGAAGCACGAGCTCATGGCAATCGATGGTGCGTCGGCAGCAGGCCGCTTTAGAACTTTCAGCGTCACCAGCGTTGCTAGCAACCACGTCATCGCCGCCGCACCAAAAAACGCCAGCCAAAGATCGACTGGCGGCTGTTCCATTTCCAGTTTGGCCATGGTGCGAAACATGAAAGCCGGCACGGCCATCGAGAATGTGTAGTCATTGATCGATTTGACAGCGTCCGATGAGAAGTAGCCAAACCGACCGGCGGCAAACCCGAGCGCGATCAATGCGAACACGGGAATGACGACGGTCATAACACTCGACATAATCGCAACTCCCTGAAAGCCTAGCTTGCATGGAACTTCAAGACATACAGCAGTGCCACAATCGTCATCACGGCTAACGCCGTTGAAACGGCAATCGAAGCCGAAACGGAGTTCACAGCCCGATCATACCGGATCGCAAACAGGTAGGCGTTAGCACCAACGGGCATCGCCGCAAACAACAGCAGGATCGACGTCCAAAGCGGCGGCAGGTCGAATACCCAAACGGCCAGAGCGTAGGCCACCGCTGGATAGATCAGCAGTTTCACAAGAACGATGAACGACAAAGTCGCGGCTTGTCCTTTAATCTTGTAGGCGGCCAACGAGAGCCCGAGCGAGAACAAAGCCGTCGGAACGGCAGCGCCAGCCAGGATCTCCAACAGCCGATCCAGGAGTACAGGTATGCCAATGCCTGTGAGACGCCACAACGAACCCGCAATCAAAGGGACCACAATCGGATTGCGCGCCAGGTCAAACAATACCTGCCCCAAAGCACCCAGCGCTGAGCCCTTGGTATCGGCTGTGCCTCGCCGCACAAATTCGATGTGTAACGTCGCAATGATCCAAAGTAGCGGCGTGTCGATCGAAATCAGCAAGGCGATTGGTGCTGCAGCATCGGGACCAAACGTCATTATGGTAAGTGGAATACCGAGCATTACGGTATTGCCAAAGACGGCCCCCATCGCAATCGACGGAGCATCAATCGCTGGACGATGGAGCAGCACGCGCGTTGCAACAGTTGTGATGATCCAAACGACGAGGATCGAGACGATATACGCAGCAGCCAAGCGCCACGGCGCACCAGGTAACGGGCCAATCGCCAACATGGCACGAAACAACAGGGCGGGCATCGCGACCTTGAAAGCGAATTCGGCGATCGTTCGCCCAGCCCCCTCGGACAGATAATTCGTTCGCGCAGCCAGGAACCCTAGTCCCAGGATGCCGAACACCGGCACGACGATACTGATAATTGCGAGCATGGGGGGAGCAACTGCCGGTCGGATGTGCGGTCGAAAGCTCCCTGTAGCAAAGCTAAAGCCGACATGCACTGATCACCGCAGCCGACCTGCCCTGCTGCACGCGATTGTGCTTCCAGCCATCGGATGTACTATTAGCGCCGGGTCTTTCAAATCATATGCCGCAAAGCGTCGCCAATCGACGCGCTGCCAAACAAGGTTGATCACAGCTCATGAAAAATATCGCATTTGTCGGCCTTGGTGCCATGGGGCTGCCGATGGCCGAAAACCTGGTCAAGCAGCAGTTACACGTCACCGGCTTCGATATGCGCCCGGACGCGATTGCGACGTTAGTTGCCAGTGGTGGACACGGTGCCAAATCAGCGGCTGACGCTGCCAAGGGTGCGGACGCGCTCATCGTTATGGTGGTCAATGCCGATCAAGCCGAGGCGGTGTTATTCGAACATGGCGCGCTTGCGGCGCTTGCCCCGGGAGCCGTCGTTGTCGTGATGGCAACGTGTGCGCCGGCCCGGATCGCGACATTGGCGAAGCGGGTTGTCGATACCGGGCGCGCGTTTGTCGATGCGCCGGTGTCAGGCGGCGTCGTTGGTGCGACCGGTGGCACTTTGACGATCATGGCTGCCGCACCAAAAACGGTTTTCGAGCGGGCGAGGCCCCTGCTTACCGCCATGGGCTCGAACCTCTACCACCTGGGCGAAAGTCCCGGCCAAGGCGCAGCCATGAAAACGGTCAACCAATTGCTGGCCGGTGTACACATCGCTGCTGCTGCCGAGGGTATGGCGCTGGCCGAGCGTGAAGGGATTGACCCAGCGCTGGCACTCGAAATCCTGTCGGGATCGGGGGCGTCCAGTTGGATGCTGAAGAACCGTGGTCCCCGAATGGTTGCTGATGACGGTCAAGTAAATAGCGCCGTCGATATCTTTGTCAAAGATTTGGGATTGGTCCTCGATGCTGGCCGGGCCGCCAAGATCGGGTTGCCATTGTCGGCCGCCGCCCACCAGCTGTTCATTGCGGCGTCCGGCATGGGCCTCGGTGGCCGCGACGATAGCCAAGTGATCGAAACCTATCGCGCTTTAGGCAGCAAGAAAAAAGGCGCCTGATCCCGCAGGGGGATCGGCGCCTTTTGAGCCGTCATGATAAAACGCCTTACTTCTTCTTTGCCTTGGATTTTGCCTTGGCCTTCGCCTTTTGCGTCAGTGCCGAGGCAGCAGAGGTCTTGGCATCCTTGCTGGCCTTAGGGTCGCGCAAAACTTTGGACGCAGCACTTGCAGCCTTGGTGCCAGTCTTCTCGGCGCTATGGGCTTGAGTAAGTGCTGAGGCGGCAGCCTTCTTTTCGGACTTCGATGCAGAAGGATCAGCAAGAACGCGCGCTGCAGCGGATGCCGCAGCCTTTCCAGTGCTTTCTCCGGTAGGTTTCTTTGCCATGTTGGCTTTGCTTTCATGTTGATTGAAGACGAACTAATGCGACGGCTTGGCGACTAACAGACCGCACACTGAAATCAGCGATAGCATGGTTCGCTCAAGAGATCCTCAACACTCGCATGCCAGCCTAACTCGCCCCACCCGTTGGCAAACCTAACCCAGCACCTTTATCATCGCGACAATAAACTGACACGGATGTGGGGAAGCGCAATGGCTGAGCAGATTGCTACGGGCGGCTATGATTATGTGATTGTAGGTGCCGGGTCCGCTGGTTGCGTGCTTGCCAATCGTTTGAGTGCCGACCCCAACGTGACGGTTGCACTGCTCGAAGCTGGTGGACGCGATACCAACCCATGGATCCATATTCCAGCCGGCTACTACCGCAACGTCCTTAATCCAAAGATCACGTGGCAATTCACGTCCGGACCTGAACCACACCTCGGCGGTCGCTTGATCAATTGGCCGCGCGGTCGCGTGCTGGGCGGAACAAGCGCCATCAACGGCCTACTCTATGTGCGCGGGCAATCACACGACTTCGATGTCTGGCGACAACTGGGCAACGTCGGCTGGTCGTTCACGGATGTATTGCCCTACTTCAAGCGCGCCGAAGGTCAGGAACGCGGCGCCGACGCGCTCCATGGTGCCGACGGCCCCCTAGGCGTTTCAGACTTACATATGACCAATCCGGTTTGTGAGGCTTTCGTAAAATCTTGCTTGGCGGAGGGCATTCCCCTGACCACCGACTTCAACGGCCAGAGCCAGGAAGGCGTTGGCTACTATCAAGTCACCAACCGCAACGGACGCCGGTCAAGTTCTGCAGTCGCCTATCTGCGACCCATTCGCACGCGCGCGAACCTGCACGTCATAACCAATGCCGAAGCTCAGTCCATCGTGCTGGACGGCAAACGAGCAACCGGCGTCCGTATTCGCCACAACGGCACCATTGAAACAGTCCGCGCCAAGCGCGAGGTCATCCTCTCTGCGGGAGCGATTGGCTCGCCACAGCTGTTGCAAGTTTCGGGCATCGGTCCAGGCGCGGTACTCAAAGGTGCCGGCGTCGATGTTCGCCACGACCTGAGCGGCGTTGGCGAAAACCTGCAGGATCATTATCAGGCGCGCATGGTTTACGAAGTGAGCGCGCGTGGCAGCCTCAACGAGGTTTGGCACAGCCGCTGGCAGCAGTTGCTGACTGGCATGGACTATGTCTTCCGGCGTCGCGGCATGCTGACGTTTGGTGCGGGCGTCGTCGGCGTGTTCACCAAGTCATCGATGTCAGTTGATATTCCAGACATCCAGTTCCACTTCATTCCGCTTTCTGGCGAAGGGCCGGGCAAGGGCTTGCACAAGTTCCCGGGCGTTATCGTGTCGGTATGCCAGCTCCGGCCGGAGAGCCGCGGGTACTTGCGCATCACATCGCCTGATCCGGCGGTGAAACCATCCATCGTCTCGAACTATCTCGCAGCCGAACTCGACCAACAGGTACTGCTGGATGCCATGAAGTTAGCCCGCCGGATCGTCGAGCGGTCGCCCTTCCGCGATATTATCGTGCGCGAGCATCTGCCGGGCAGCGACCAAACCTCGGATCAGCAGTTGATGGGTTTTGCACGCGACATGGGCACAACGATCTTTCATCCTTGCGGTACGGCCAAGATGGGGCGCGACGCCAAGGCTGTCGTGGATGAGCGGCTTTGCGTGCATGGTATCTCAGGGCTACGCGTTGCCGACGCTTCGATCATGCCGACGATGACATCAGGTAACACCAACGCGCCGACAATCATGATTGGCGAGAAGGCAGCCGGCATGATCGCCGAGGATGCCAAGGCGCGTCTAGCTGCTGCGGCCTAAGGAGAGATACGATGCCCGCCCTAAACCTCGAAGCCGAGTACAACAACCGTGCACGGGTGGCGAACTCGGCGGAGATTATCGCGCGATGGACCGTGGAAGCTGCGCAAGCGAGGCAGCATTTACCGGGCCAGCGCGACGTCGCCTATGGGACTAAGCCGCGGCAGGTTTTTGATATGTACCCGGCCGCCGGGACGGGATCCGCACCCCTTGTCGTCTACATTCATGGCGGGTACTGGCAGCGTGGCCATGGCCGCGACTATGCATTTGTCGCCCGCGAACTCGTGACACGTGGGGTATCGGTGGCGATCCCCTCATATACACTGTGCCCAGACATCCGCATCGCTGAGATCGTTGATGAGATTGCGTTGTTCGTTTCGCAGCTTTGGGCCATGACGAGCGTGCGACCTGTGCTGGTCGGTCATTCAGCGGGTGGGCATCTTGCGGCGATGCTGATGGCGCGCGGGGGGATCAATGGTGCTCCGGACAATCTGATCCGCGCTGCCTACGGAATCTCCGGCGCCTACGATCTTGAGCCGCTGATCGGTACGACGCTCAACGACGCACTGCGACTTGATGCAATCGAGGCGCGTGCTGTCAGCCCCAGGCACGGAGCGACGCCACGTGCTGATTGCACGTTTGTCGCGGCAGCCGGTCGCGATGAAAGTAGTGAGTTCATTCGCCAGGCGCGCGAGTTTGCAGCACATTGGGCGCAAAGCGGGATCGCCACCGAATGTGCGATCATCCCTGATACAAATCACTTCACGATCGTTGATGAACTGACGCGACCAAGCAGCCCGATGCTGAACCGCGTTGTCGAATTGGCTCGAACAGTTGCTGGCTGAGACCGTTGCAGGCTGAAACTCACTGCGCGTACTACTCTGCTGCATGCAACTTCGATTTCCCTTCAGTCAACCGCCGTTGCACGCTCCCGCAATACCAATCTACAAACTGGATGACGCCAGTTTCGTGGACCGGCGAATAGGGTCCGGGCTCATAGGCCGGCGACTTGATGCCTTCGGCATTGCGCACCACCAAAGCTGTGTCCTGCGCATTGGTTGCCGACCACACCTCGGTCAACGTCTTGAGATCGTAATCCACGCCTTCGACAGCATCCTTCGGCACCAACCACTTGGTTGTGAGCTGAGTCTCGGTCGCGCTTAAAGGCAAGCATCGGAAGCTCAAGGCGTGGTCGGCCGTAATGTGGTTCCACGAAGAGGGATAGTGAAACAGCAGAACGTCGCCGCTGTTTTCGGTTTCGGGCGCACGACCCAGTCGCTTCGATACCGCGGGCGCCCCCGATAACGTCATCGAACGGGCGTGCTCCAGGAATGGCAGACGCATGACGCGATATTGCGCGTCGTCAGCAATCTTGAACGCGCTTGGCAACCCCTTCGCCTCCCAATACGCGACAAATTCAGAAATGTGCTTGGCATCGACTGCCCCCTCGGGGCCAACGTGCACCGGTGTATCTGGGAACGTCCGACACAATTCCGGATGAGAGCCAACGCAATGATAGCACTCACGATTGTTTTCCATCACGAGCTTCCAATTGCCCTTCTCGATGATGGTCTCTTCGTAGGCAACTTTAGCATTGGTCAGGTCGTAGGGTTCGAAATAGGGCGCGACGGTTGATCGAAATGCAGCAAAGTCGGGCGCCACTGCTGCAACGCAAACAAAAATCCAACCCAGTACGCTTTGCACATGCACCGGCTTCAAGCCGTGACTTGCCGGATCAAAGTCACTGCCCATGCCGCGCGTGCGTGCGAGACTGCCGTCAAGCTCATATGACCATTGATGATAGGGGCAAACGAAACGGCGCTTTACATTGCCTTTGGCCGCATCGCACACCTTGAAACCGCGATGCCGACAGGAATTGTGGTGCGCACGAATGGCGCCGTCGGCATCGCGATTAACGATGATTGCGTAGTCGCCGATCGAAAACGTGAAATAGTCGCCCGGCTGATTGATCTCACAGTCGTGGCCGGCAAAAATCCAATCGCGATAAAAGATCGTTTCAAGATCGATCTTGAACAAGCTCTCATGTAGATAGAATTGCTGGTGCAAGCTGTGATCAGGCTTTCGGGCATCAAGTGACCGCAGGGCTTCGGCAGGTGTCATTTCGTGGCTCCTCAGGCGGGAGAAAGTAAATTCCCGACAGGCAAGACGACCGATACAAATATACTAGACCAGCGCCGTCTGGCGATATCCAGATTCCGACCCAATTGCGCACTCAACCGGCTGGCATGTCGCTGAAACGCATCGGTGCTTCCAAATTGTAAAGGGACGTGCAAGCTAGCGGTCGAACGATGCAAAGGACACGACAAGATGTCGGACGATCTACTTCGCCAGCAGGCCCTCGATTACCACGAGTCTGATCCACCCGGCAAAATCGCAATCCACGCCACAAAGCCAGTAGCCAACCAGCATGATCTAGGACTGGCCTACTCCCCCGGCGTTGCCCACGCCTGCATGGCGATTTTTGATGATCCAGCAAATGCAACCCGCTACACGGCACGCGGCAATCTAGTCGGCGTCGTGACCAACGGCACAGCCGTGCTCGGCCTCGGCGATATTGGGCCGTTGGCGTCCAAGCCAGTTATGGAGGGCAAGGCGGTCCTGTTCAAGAAGTTCGCTGGGATTGACTGCTACGACATCGAAATCGATGAAAAGGAGATTGATCCCTTTGTCGAGGCCGTCGCCCGGCTCGAACCGACGTTCGGCGGCATCAATCTTGAAGATATCAAGAGCCCTGAATGCTTTGAGATTGAGCGGCGTCTGCGTGCCCGCATGAAGATCCCGGTGTTCCATGATGACCAGCATGGGACGGCAATCGTTGTCGCGGCCGGCATTCTCAACGGCTTGAAAGTTGTCGGTAAGTCACTGGCCGACGTGAAACTTGTCTGCTCCGGTGCGGGTGCTGCAGCACTTGCGTGCCTCAATCAGTTGGTCAGCCTCGGCCTCAAGCGCGAAAATACATTCGTCTGCGACATTAAAGGCGTCGTTTATAAGGGACGCCTTGAATTGATGGACCCTTACAAAGAGCCTTATGCACGCGAAACCAACGCGCGCCAGATGGCGGAAGTCATTGCCGGGGCCGACGTTTTCCTCGGGCTGTCAGCGGGCAAGATCGTTACCAAGGATATGGTGGCCAGTATGGGGCCACAGCCACTAATCTTCGCGCTCGCCAATCCGACGCCCGAGATCATGCCGGAGGATGTGAAAGCGGTTCGTCCCGATGCTGTGATTGCGTCTGGACGCACCGACTATCCGAACCAGATCAACAATGTATTGTGCTTTCCGTTTATTTTTCGCGGCGCCCTCGATGTCGGTGCAACGACGATCAACGAAGACATGAAGAAAGCGGCGGTTGTGGCCCTCGCTTCAATCGCCGAGAGTGAGGCATCGGACGTCGTTCTGTCAGCCTATCAAGCCGATTCGTTCGTCTTTGGTCCAGACTACATCATTCCGAAACCGTTCGATCCACGCTTGATCTTGGAGATCGCTCCAGCCGTCGCAAGGGCGGCCATGGAAAGTGGTGTTGCGACACGACCAATTGCTGACTTCGATATCTACCGCGAAAAACTTTCACGCTTTGTCTATCGATCTGGCTTCGTTATGAAGCCGATGTTTGATGCAGCAAAACGCGAACACGCGCGCACGCCGATGCGTTTAGTGTTTGCTGAAGGCGAACACCCCTATGTTTTGCAAGCAGCCCAACAGGTCATTACCGAAAAGCTGGCGCGGCCGATTCTGGTGGGACGGCGCGATGTCATCAAACGAATGATGTTGCACCTGGGCCTCCGATTGAAGGCGGACCAGGATTTTGAGATCTTCGATCAAGACAGCGATCCGCGCATTGCCGAAATGACGGCCGAATACGAGCACCTCGTTGAACGCCAAGGCATATCGCCGTCACACGCGCGACGCATCGTTCGTGGTGGCGCGACTGTAACGGCTGGCCTTCTATTGAAGCGTGGCGATGCCGACGCCATGATCTGCGGCACCGTTGGTCGCTATCAGACACAACTGCGGCACGTGTCTCAGGTTATTGGCATGAAGGGCGGCGTACGCGGCTTTGCCGCGGTGTCCGGCCTGATCCTACCCAATGGGCCACTGTTTATTGCCGATACGTATGTCAGCTATGACCCAGACGCTGAACATTTGGCCGAAATTGCACTGCTTGCAGCGGAAGAAGTTCGACGGTTCGGGCTGACACCCAAGCTCGCGCTGATGTCGCATTCGAACTTCGGTTCAGAGAACACATCATCATCGCACAAAATGCGCGATGTGCTGGCTACGCTCCACACCTGGGCACCAGACCTTGAAGTCGAGGGCGAAATGCATGCCGACGCTGCTTTGTCGCCGTTTATCCGTGATGAGATTTTTCCGAACTCACGGCTCAAGGGTGCCGCCAACCTTTTAATTATGCCAGGATTGGACGCATCCAACATTGCATTCAACTTGTTGAAGGTGGTGTCCGGCGCAGTTACGCTCGGACCAATTCTCCTTGGTGCAGCTAAACCTGTTCACATTGTCACGCCATCGGTAACCGTCCGCGGCCTCTTGAACATGAGCGCCATCGCAGTCGTTAACGCTGCCCGAGAAGCCGCCAAACCGTCGCTTGGGGCTGCTTAAGTCTCACCTTGTTCGCTACGGCGCAGTTCGAGCGTGCGGCGTAACGAGGCTGCTGCAGACACATAAGCTTCCTGTCGTTCGACGTTCCAATAGCGCAAATCACCAAGCGCGATTGGTTCGCCTGTGACGGCGCAACGCACGAAGTCGCCGTTTGCAATCACTTTGAAATCGCCGTCACCGAACCGAACCCGCGCTTCGCCGCGGATGCCGAACAATCGATCAAAACGGTTCATGGACGATCTCGGTGACATGTTGCGGATAAGCCATAGTGGCGCGACCAGTGTGGCTAGTGATGAC
>JANOYV010000119.1:0-5303 GCA_031429105.1 Hyphomicrobiaceae bacterium
TGTAGTTGATACTGTCGAGCAGCGCCTCGAAACTCGCATCGACGATATTGGGTGATACGCCGACCGTGACCCAACGGTCACCAGAGGCCTTGTCGAGTGTTTCGATCAACACGCGCGTGACTGCCTCCGTGCCGCCAGTCAGAATGCGCACTTTGTAGTCGACCAGTTCGATGTCCTTGATGTGCGCCTGGTAGCGCCCCAGATCCTTGCGCAGCGCACTATCGAGTGCGTTGACCGGACCGTTGCCCTCGGCCACCGACCACAAAGGCTCTTTATCGCCGTTGACAAAGACCTTCACAGTTGCCTCGGAAACGGTGACGAGTTGGCCCAACGCGTTATGGCGCTTCTCGACCATCACCCGAAAACTATCGACGGAGAAATAGCGCGGCACCTCGCCAATAATCCGCCGCGCAAGCAGCTCGAACGAGGCATCCGCGCCCTCATAGGCATAGCCCGACGCCTCGCGCGATTTTACTTCGTCGAGAAGTGCTGTGACGCGTGCATCGGTCCGGTCGACAGCGATGCCCACGCGCTCGAGTTCTGCCAGGATATTCGAGCGACCAGCCTGGTTCGACACGAGCACACGGCGCCGGTTACCGACGCTTTCCGGGGGCACGTGCTCATAGGTTTCTGGCTCCTTGACGATGGCCGACGCGTGGATGCCAGCTTTCGTTGCGAATGCACTTTCCCCGACATAGGGCGCTTGACGGGTGGGCGCACGATTGAGAATTTCATCAAGTACGCGGCTCGCCCGCGTGATGTGCGCCAAGCGCTCCGGCGTAACGCCAGTTTCGAAATGTTCGGCAAACTCGGATTTCAAGAGGAGCGTTGGGATGATCGACGTCAGGTTGGCGTTGCCGCAGCGCTCGCCCAGGCCATTGAGCGTACCTTGGATTTGTCGGACACCGGCGCGGACCGCTGACAACGTATTAGCGACTGCATTCTCGGTATCGTTATGGGTGTGGATGCCCAGGTGTGAGCCCGGAATTGAGTTTGTCACCGCGCTAACGATGCATTCGATTTCGTGTGGCAGCGTGCCGCCGTTGGTATCGCACAGCACGACCCAGCGCGCGCCACTATCGTATGCCGCGCGCGCAACGCTCAACGCATAGGCCGGGTTCGCCTTGTAGCCATCGAAGAAGTGCTCGCAATCGATCATACTTTCGCGGGTCGCGGTGCTGGCCCGCACCGCCTTGACGCTTTCAACCACACCTTCGAGGTTCTCCTCGTTGGTGATGCCGAGTGCGACGCGCACGTGATAATCCCAGGCCTTCGCCACGAGGCAAACCGCTGGTGCCGACGTTTGCAGGATCGCTTGAAACCCAGGATCATTGGACGCGGAACGCCCCGCCCTCTTGGTCATACCAAAAGCTGTGAACGTCGCGGTTGCGAGCGGCGGGGGATTGGCAAAGAACTCCGTGTCGGTTGCGTTGGCACCAGGATAGCCGCCCTCGATGTAATCGAGCCCCAGCTGATCCAATACGGCTGCTATCCGCAGCTTGTCGGCAACGGAAAAGTCGACACCTTGCGTCTGCGCCCCATCGCGCAACGTCGTGTCGAACAAATAGAGACGGGAGAGGGTCATCGCTTCACCTCCCAGGTGGTTTCAATTTCGCCCGAAGTGGGACTTTTCGAGTCTTTCAGTTGGATGCCCTGGGCCGCCAGTTCGTCGCGGATGCGGTCACTCTCCTTGAAGTCGCGGTTGCGGCGGGCGGCAAGACGAGCGGCAATCAGCCTTGCGATCTCGGCATCGTCGATGGCGAGGGTTGCAGCACCCAATTCCAATGCCGACGGCTTTTCGTTGTCATAAAGCCCCATGAACTGCAGTGTCGCCTTCAGGTCGGCTGCAGCTTGTGGATTACGCCGTGCCGACTTTGCAACCCCATGAATGATCGACATCGCACTGGGCGTATTGAGATCATCCGACAGGGCCGCGATCACTTCTGGCAAGGGCTGTGGCGCCGCTGGCACATCATGGACCATGCCAGCAAACTCGACCAGCGTAGCGCGCGCTTGTGCGAGGCGATCCACGGTCCAGTCGATGGGCTGGCGATAATGCGTTCCCAGCATGGCAAGTCGCAGCACCCGACCGTGCCAGGGCTGGTTGCCGAACTTAGAGGTCGCCAATAGCTCATTGATGGTGATGAAGTTGCCGAGCGACTTCGACATCTTCTCACCCTCGACCTGCAGGAAGCCGTTGTGCATCCACACGTCGGCCATGGCAGCTGTGCCATGCGCGCAGCGACTCTGGGCGATCTCGTTCTCGTGGTGCGGGAAGCTCAGGTCGATGCCACCGCCGTGGATATCGAAGGTCTGGCCAAGGTGTTTCTCCGCCATTGCCGAGCACTCAAGATGCCAGCCCGGGCGACCCGGAGTAGCGATTCCGCAGGGGCTAGGCCACGCTGGCACGCCCGCAGCGGATGGCTTCCACAGCACAAAGTCAATCGGGTCGCGCTTGTAGGGGGCAACATCGACACGCGCACCGGCGAGCATGTCGTCGGTTGAACGCCCCGATAGCCGCCCATAGTCTGCCATCGACGGCACATTGAAAAGAACATGGTTTTCGGCAACGTAGGCATGCCCCTTTGCAACCAGCGCATCACACAGCTGGCGCATGCCGTCGATATGGTCGGTGGCACGCGGCTCGACGGATGGTGCCAACACGCCGAGGCTCGCGATATCGGCGTGGAACTGCGTTGTTGTCTCGGTGGTCAGCTTCTTGATCGCTGCAATTGGGTCCATGTCTGGATAGCGTTCGACCGCGCGCGCGTTGATCTTGTCGTCCAGGTCCGTGATGTTGCGCGCATACGTTACGTGGGCGTCGCCGTAAACATGGCGCAACAGGCGAAACAACAGGTCGAACACGATGATCGGGCGCGCATTACCGATGTGGGCGAAGTCGTAGACCGTCGGCCCGCACGCGTACATGCGCACGTTTTGAGCGTCGCGTGGGCTGAACGCCACCTTCGAGCGCGTCATCGTATTATAGAGCGTAAGCGACATAATTGGTCCCCTGACCAGTAGCGGGGGCCGAGCGCAGATTGATGATTCAATAAAAGAACAACAGGCCGCGCCAGCCTTGGATTAGCTGCCGATAGTAATAATGCCGCAACACATGTTTACGGCTGATTGATGCGCGGGTCGTTTCATGACTTTGGTATGCGCTGCCAGGGGTCGCACCGTCAAGGGCAACCGTTCCAGCGCTCGCGAGATTACTGAGTGCACCCATCGCGAATAAGCATCGTTAGGTCAGCGGCTCAAGGCAAAGCCACGATAACCATCGGCTGCAACCTCGTCGCAAATCTGCCGATACCGCGTCATGCCGCCAGCGTAGGGCATGAATACGCGCGGTTTACCCGGCACGTTGGCGCCCAGATACCACGAGTGATGCGCCTGCGGCAGCAGCGTCGCATTAGCCGCTGCGTTGACATCGAGCACCCATTGATCGGCTGCCTCCGGCAGTGCTTCTATGCGCTCAATACCGCTATCCCGCATGTGCTGGATGCAATCTGAAATCCATTCGACATGCTGTTCGATTGGCACCGGCATGTTGCACAATACCGAAGGGCTACCTGGTCCAGTGATTGTGAATAGGTTGGGGAAGCCCGCAACTTGCAACCCCAGGTAATTACGTGGCCCATCGGCCCAAGCATCGGTAAGCGTCACGCCATCGCGACCGCGAATGTCGATCCGCAACAACGGACCGGTCATCGCATCGAAGCCGGTGGCGAACACGATGACATCGAGCGGGTAGAACCCGTCTCTCGTGCGGATGCCCTCTGGCGTGATCGCCTCAATAGGATCGGCCTTCACATCGGCGAGGGTGACATTGTCGCGGTTGAACGTCTCAAAGTAATTAGTGTCGATCGGCGGGCGCTTGGCGGCATACGGATGGTCGATGTCGGCAAGCGTTTGGGCGGTCGCGGGGTCCGTCACGACACTGCGGATCTTGTCGCAGAGGAATTCCACAGCGGTATCATTGGCAGCCTTGTCGGCCAGCAGATCGCGGAAGGTCGCACGGAATTGAAGGCCGCCACGCTCCCAAGCTTCCTCATAAAGCGCGTGACGCTGGTCCGGCGTCACATCAAACACCGACCGGTCCTCGATGCGGAACGAATGACCATTCGGCGTCGACTTCGTGACATCCCGGATCTGGGCGTAATTCTCTTTGACGTAGGCCTTGAAGGCAGGTGTCAGCGGCGCATTGCGGGCCGGCACGCTGTAGTTGGCTGTACGCTGGAACACCGTCAGATGCTTAGCGGTCTCGGCGATCATGGGTGCTGATTGGATGCCGGTTGATCCGGTGCCAATCTGGCCAACGCGAAGCCCTGTGAAATCGACGCCCTCGTGCGGCCACTGGCCAGTGTGGACCCAGCGTCCGGCAAACGTCTCCAGCCCAGGGATCTTCGGGATGTTGGCCGTCGACAGGCAGCCAACGGCTGTGATCAGGAACTTGGCCGTGAGCTGTTCACCAGCTTGCGTGGTAATCGACCAGCGGTTGGCTTTGGCATCGTAATTCGCCGCCGTAACGCGCGTGCCCAATTGGATATCGCGCCGTAAATCCAACCGGTCGGCGACGAAGTTGAGATAGCGCATGATCTCAGCCTGCCCCGGATAGCGCTCAGACCACTCCCACGCTTGCGATAACTCTTTGGAAAACGTGTAGCAGTAGGAATGACTTTCGGAGTCGCACCGGGCGCCGGGATAGCGGTTCCAATACCAAGTGCCGCCGACGCCATCGCCCGCTTCTAGCACTTTTACGTTCATCCCTAACCGGTCGCGAAGGGCGTGCAATTGATACATGCCGGAAAAGCCCGCACCGATGATGATCGCATCATAGGTCTGAGCCATCGCTGCAGCTTCTGCGCGCGCCATTCAACAACTCCTGAATATATCTTCGACGGTCACTCAACCGCACACTTGCTTGCACTAATTGTAACCTCAGATGCGACGCAACGAACACCCAAAACCGCATAGCTTGGACGCACCAGGGCAACGGTGCCGGATTACGCCGCGGGCTTCAGATCCAGGTGGCACGCAATCGTGTGTTGACCGAACTGGTGGACTGGCGGCCGCACCTGCTCGCACACGGCGCCGATCTTGCGAGGACAACGGCTGGCGAAGACACAGCCGACAAGCTGCACCGTTGGGCTTGGCATGGCACCGCTCAGCACCATGGTTGGCGCTTTGGCATCAGGATCTGGCCTGGGGGCCGCATCTAATAATGCCTCGGTATAGGGATGAAAAGGTCCAGCAAAAACCTGCGCTGCAGGGCCGTACTCTACGATCCGCCCAAGGTACAT
>JANOYV010000120.1:0-78294 GCA_031429105.1 Hyphomicrobiaceae bacterium
TGGTTTGAAGAGGGCTCGTTATTCGCCGACGTGGCGTTGCGCGCGGCGGCATTCAAGGCCAACGTCATCATTGCCGATTGAGAGTGGCAGAAATTACCTGATCCCTGCGCGCATAAAGCTCTGGACGAACTGGCGTTGGAACAGAACGAAGCCGACAAGCAGCGGCGCCGATGTCATCAGCGTTGCCGCACAAATCACCGACCAATCGATCCCCTGGTCGGATGATGAAAAAACCTGCAGCCCAACGGTTAGCGGCCGCGCCTCTACCGAATTCGTCACAATCAGCGGCCACAGGAAGTTGTTCCAATGGTAACTGACAGAGACCAAGGCATAGGCCAAATAAACCGGTCGACCGAGGGGAACATAGACCCGCAATAATGTCTGTAGCGCCGTTGCGCCCTCGACACGGGCTGCATCATCCAGCTCTTTGGGAACTTGCTTGAACGTCTGGCGAAGCAGGAAAATTCCAAAGGCTGACGCAACATAGGGTAGCGCAATCGCTGGAATTGAATCCAGGATGCCGAGCTTACCAAGCGTCCGATAATTCTCGACGATTAGGATGTCCGGCATGATCATCAGCTGAGCTAGCACGAGTGCGAACGCAATGCCTTGGCCGCGAAACTCGTAACGGGCGAAGGCGTAGGCTGCCAACGTGCACAGCACGAGCTGACAAGACAGCACGAGTGTCACCAGCATGAACGTATTCAGAAAATAGCGCGCGAAGGGTGCGGCATCCCAGGCGCGGGTAAAGTTTTCGAGCGTCAGTGGCGCAAATGGCGAAAATCTGGTTGAGAATTCCGGGCTATGGAACGCAGCCCAGATCGCATATGCCAAAGGCAAAATCCAGATCGCGGCTAACAGCCACGCGGCAATTGTTTCAAGTGCGAGGCTCAAACCCTTCGGTTGATACGGGCCATCGATAGTGCTCGGGCGTGCCATATTCGTGTTCACCGATAATGGATGCGACGTTCGAGTACGCCGTATTGAACGAGTGCAAGCAGGCCGAGCACGAGCAGCACGACGACAGTCACAGCCGCCGCATACCCCGTATCCCAGAAACTGAAACCAACGGTGTAGACGTGGAACAGCAGCAGTGTCGTCGCGTTATCGGGGCCGCCGCGGGTTAGAACGAGGATGTGATCAACCATGCGAAAGGCATTGATCACGGCATTCACCAACACAAACAATGTCGTGGGCATGAGTAGAGGAAACTGCACGCGTCGAAAGTAATGCCAGCGCGACGCGCCTTCGATCGCGGCAGCTTCTCCCAGGCTCGGCGAAATCGCCTGGAGGGCCGCGAGATAGAAGATCATGAAGAAGCCGGCCTCCTTCCAAATTGCAACAACCGTGACAGCGCCAAGTGCAGTGTCGCGCGAGCCTAGCCAATTCACCGGGGCCAGCCCGAAGGTGCCGCGCACCTGCTCAAGCAACCCGTACTGTGGCGTGTAGAAGAACAACCAGATGTTGGCGACAGCGATCATCGGCAGGATTGTTGGCGTGAAGAACGCCATTCGAACCAGGGTGCGTCCAGCGAACCGATCATTGACCCAGACCGCCATTAGCAACGCCAACCCAATCGAAACGGGTATCGTGCCAAGGGCAAACAGCAGGTTGTTGGTGGCCGATTGCCAGAACACTGGATCGGCCAGCATCTGTTGGTAGTTCTCTGCTCCAACAAAGACCGAAGGCCGCCTGGCCTTCGGGGTTGAATAGAAGCTATCGATCAGGGTTGCGAGTGCTGGCCAGTGGGTAAAGAGAACAAGCAGGCTCATCGCCGGTAACAGCAGCAGCCAGGCGTGGATCTCATTTTTCGGTGAGGACATGAGGTGGGTAGCCGGAAGTGAATGCAGTTTTTCTGAGCGTTCCCGAGCCGGCGCGATTATCTCCAGGGTGATTGTGGAGCGGCGGTGGGGCCTCGGCAAAGCTATCCTTTCTTGAACGGTTTAAGGATGCGGTCGGCCTCGGTTTGTGTGTCTTTCATGGCAACGGCTGCGGACTTGGTGCCAGCGAGACAGGCTTGAATATTGTCAGCTAACACCTTGTAAACGCGCTGGTTCTCGTAGGTTGCCAATTCGCCAGTCGCGACTGGCAACTGGTTTTTCGCGACGATTGCGGCTGGCACCTCAGTTACGTAATCCTTGAGCGCCTTGGTCTCCCAGGCGTCAGGGCGCACCGCGAGATAGCCGGTCTTAATGCACCACTCCGCCGCGCGTTCCGGTGCAGTGACCCATTTGGCAAATCGCAAGGCTGCCAACTGCTCGGCTGGTTTCGCATTCTTAAAGATGTAGAGGTTGCCGCCGCCGACAACGGTGCGCGGTCCCTCTTTGCCTGGCAGCCCCATCACGCCAAACGGAAACTTGGCATTCTGGCGAATGTTCGAAAGATTGCCCGTCGTCGTGTAGATGATGCTAGCCGCACCTTGCATGAAGTCGGTCGGCAGCGTGCCCCACTCGGTAGTGCCTTTCGGCGTCACGCCGTAGTCGAAGGCGAGCGACCGCCAGAAGTTCATCGCTTCGATCGCTTTGGGGTGATCGAAATAGGCTTCTGTCCCACTTGGATTCATCAGCGTGTGACCAGCCTGATTGGCCAGACCGCCAAACATCCACTGGGCAGTGCCGAAATTGGAGGCGAGCTTTACACCCCATCGAGACGCAGCATCGCCTTGCTTCTTGGTCAGTTTGACAGCCGCGGCAATCAGTTGATCCCAGGTCTGTGGCGGTTGCTCTGGATCAAGTCCTACCTCCTGGAAGGCTGGCTTCGAAAAAAATGCAACTGAGGTTGATCGCTGGAACGGCACCGACCATGTTTTGCCGTCGACGAGGCTATTTGCCATGAAGCCCGGAAAGAACCCAGAGAGCCATGCTTTTGTTTCCGCACTGTTGTCAATTTCATCGATGGAGACCGCCAGATCCAAATCGCGAACGGCATGAATATCAGCTGCCAGCAGCACCGAAAACTGGGGGCCACTACCGCCCTTGATGGCGGTTACGGCTTTTGTGAACGTGTCGGGATAGGCGCCAGCATAAACTGGAGTGACCTTAATTCCACTATCTTTTTCAAAATCGGTGCAGATGGTGTCGACAAGTTTTGTCACCGGACCACCAACGGCGATCGGGTAGTAGAAGGTCAACTCCTTGACCTCTTGCGCGCGCAACAATGAGGGGGCTGCTATAAGGCTGACGCCAGTGGCACCGGCCCGCAGAATAGTCCGGCGGGAAATCGACTTTGGCATGGGCGAATCCTCCTGGTGAAATTTTTGTTTTGTATTTCCATCCAGTCGTATCGTCCCTGCCCGGAAATACCAGGCAGGGGGCTCCGTCAGGCTCTACGTTTTTTTGAACGGTTTCAAGATGCGATCAGCTTCGGCTTGAGCATCCTTCATGGCTTGGGCGGCAGGCTTGGTGCCCGTGAGAGCTGCCTGCAGACCATCGTTCAATGCCTTCGTCACGCGCTGGTTTTCATGCGTCGACAGCTCGGCGACGGCATGGGGCAGTTGATCACGGGCAACGAGTGCGGGCGGGAACTCGCTGGTATATTTTTTCAACGCGGCCGTATCAAATGCATCGGGACGCACGGCGACGTAGCCGGTATCGACGCACCATTGGGCGGCACGTTCGGCACTTGTTGCCCAACGGGCGAACTTGAAGGCTGCCTCCTGCTGCGCGCGCGGTACTTTCGATGAGATGTAGAAGTTGCCACCTCCCGTCGGGCTTCCGCGACGTTGGCCTGCGGGCAGCATGGCAACGCCAAACGGAAATTTCGCATTGGCGCGCACGTTGGTGAGGTTGCCGGTTGTGGTCCACATCATTGCGCATTTCTTCTCGAAGAAGTCCTTCGGCGTGGTGCCCCATTCGACAATGCCGGGCGGGTGCACTTTCTTCGAGCTCGCGAGGTCAATCCAATACTGCAGGGCATCAATCACGCCTGGCGCGTCGTAGGCGGTTTGGTTGCCATCCTGGTTCGAAAGGATTGCGCCTGCCTGGGTCGATAGTCCCTGGAACAGCCAGTAGGGGAAGCCTGATGAGGGAATTTGTATGCCCCATTGGGTCACGTTGCCGCTGGCATCGCGCTTGGTCAGTTTCTCGGCGAAGGCCGCTTGCTCGGCCCAGTCGGCGGGTGCCTTGTCGGGATCAAGGCCTGCTTCCTTGAACAGCTCCTTATTCCAATACAAAACGACGGTTGAACGCTGGAATGGGATACCCCAGGTTTTTCCGCCCGTCTGACTATTCAACATGAACGCCGGAAAGAAGCTCTTGAGCCAAGCCTTGTCGTCGTCGGTTTTGATGAAGTCATCAATAGGTACGATCGCTTCTTCGTCGATCAGCGTGAACATATCGGTCGATAAGAGCACCGATGTTGCGGGCGGCGCACCAGCTTTGTGAGCTGTCAACGCCTTGACGATGGTGTCTTGGTAGGAGCCTGCATAAATCGGCTTTATCTTGGTTCCAGGATTATCCTTTTCGAAGGCTTCGGCGTAGCCGTCGATCAATTTGGTGATCGGCCCGCCGACAGCCACAGGGAAAAAGAACGACAGTTCGGTTGCGCCTTGGGCGCGCAAAATGCTTGGGCCTGCAATCGTTGCAAGTGCAGATGTGGCAGTTCCCTTAATGAATGTGCGCCGTTTCATAACCAATCCTCCCAGGATCTGTTTCGCGTTATGCCAATCGATTACCCGACGCTAGATCGAACCAATGGGTCGTAGCAACGTCCCATGTCAGATGTATTGCAGCGCCGCGCGACAATCTGATCTTGCCGGGCACGCGGATGAGCACCCGTTCGCCGCTGAGGCTTGCCTCGACGAGGCTATCGGCACCCAGAAACTCAACGGCGGTAACGGTCGCCGGTATGCCCGACGTGCTGAGACGTATCAGCTCCGGACGAATGCCAAGCGCAAGGCGCTCGTGCTCTTGCCCTTTGGGGGCGTGCGGTACCAGCACGTGGTCTTCGATGCCTAGTTTTGAGAGCGATATCACGTTCATCGGTGGTGTCCCGATGAAGCGTGCAGCGAAGGTTGTTCGTGGGCTTTCATAAAGCGCATCTGGCGCCGCATCCTGTTCGATATGTCCGTCACGCATGAGCACCACCTGGTCGGCCATTGTCATGGCCTCCAACTGGTCGTGAGTCACATACAGCATCGTGATGCCGAGACGCTGCTGCAGCTCGCGAATTTCACGGCGCATCTCGACACGCAATTGAGCGTCGAGATTGGATAATGGCTCGTCCATCAAACATACCGGCGCTTCTGCAATGATCGCTCGACCAAGGGCGACACGCTGTTGTTGTCCGCCCGACAGTTGTGACGGCTTGCGATCAAGGAGGGCTGTAAGTCCCAGAAGGGTCGCCGTTTTAGCCAACCGCTCCTTCAGTTCTGCGGTTGCGACCTTGCGAACCTTGAGCCCAAAGATGATGTTTTCCGCGACCGACAAATGCGGAAACAGTGCGTAGGATTGGAACACCATAGCGGTGCCGCGCTCGGCAGGGGGCAGCGCCGTGACATCGCGCCCGCCAATCAAGATCGAGCCTGCCGAAGGTGAATCGAGGCCGGCGATCAGCCGCAGCGTCGTCGACTTGCCGCAACCGGAAGGGCCAAGCAGGGCGACGAAGCTGCCACTGGCGGCCTTGAAGCTGATCGCATCGACCGCTGCCTTGTCGCCCCAGTTCTTGGTGATGCTGCGCAATTCAACGTCGGCCAAACCTTAGAACCCCTTGAATGCAGTCCTGCAAAGTTCAAGAAACTGTAGTGCTCGCCGCAACCTCTCACAAGTCTTTGCGTGTGGGTTGGCAGCGCACAGTCCGGGATATTTATGACAGTGCCGCGACTTAGGCTTGGCGCCAAATCTCGTGGTAAACATCGGCCTTGAAGTTAGGCGCATAGGCAGCGTCGGGTAGACGCTGATCTAGCACGACGCCCGCCAACTCTTTGCGGATCACGTCCGATCTGATCCAAGCAGCAGGCGGATTTGGTCCGAGCCAAGTCACGCAATGGCTGGCAAGAGTGGACTTACCTCTGCCAGCGGGACCACCTATCGCGATCAGCATGGCGCTAATCTGTCGTCGCGGTCGCACACTGCATCACGCCCCTTCGGCAATCGGTGCTCCGGTTTCATCGAGAAATGCCAACCGCACCATGTTGGTGGCGCCTGGCGATCCAAGAGGTACGCCAGCGGTAATCAAGATACCATCACGCGCCTTGGCAAATTCTTCCTCGAATGCGATGCGACAGGCCTTACGCACCATGTCGGCGAGGTTCTCCGGATCGCTCGTGAGCACGCAATGGGTGCCCCATACGATCGACAGACGGCGGCCTGTTGCAAGTACGGGGGTTAGTCCGATGACTGGCAAATTCGGACGTTCGCGCGCTACACGGAGTGCCGTGGAGCCCGTTGCCGTATAGCAAATGATGGCCGACAACTTCACCGTGTTGGCGATGGCGTGGGCGGCAGCAGCAATGGCATCGGCACCGGTGGCCTGCGGTTTGGTCTGCGTCGTGTGGACGATCGCATCGTAGGTCGGATCCTTTTCGACCTCGATGGCGATTCGATTCATCATCTGGATCGCTTCCATCGGGAATTGCCCGACCGAGCTTTCTGCCGATAACATGATGGCATCCGCGCCATCGAACACGGCGGTTGCGACGTCCGAGACTTCAGCGCGCGTTGGCACGGGAGATGAAATCATGCTCTCCAGCATTTGCGTTGCAATCACCACAGGCTTGCCAGCCGCGCGAGACTTGCGCGTGATCTCTTTTTGCAGGCCGGGCACCCGTTCGACCGGCATTTCAACGCCCAGATCGCCGCGCGCGACCATAACACCGTCGACGGCTGCAATAATATTGTCGAGGTCGGTGATCGCCGATGGCTTTTCGATTTTTGCCATGATGGCAGCGCCTTGGCCGATCAATTGACGACCGAGGCGAATGTCATCGGCGCGCTGCACGAATGAAAGTGCGATCCAGTCCACGCCAAGACGCAGGGCATAGTCGAGATCAGCCCGGTCTTTTTCAGTGATGGGCGAAATCGGCAACAAGGTGTCCGGCATGGCAATGCCCTTGCGGCTGGCGAGCGCACCGCCAACGAGCACTTCGGCTGTGATCCGCTTGCCCGAGCATTCGACAACCCGCATGCGCATTTTGCCATCGTCAAGTAGCAGGGTGTGTCCCGGCTCGATTGCTTCGAAGATCTGCGGGTGGGGCAGGAAAATGCGATCAGTGGTACCGGCCGTCTCTTCGCGGTCGAAATGGAACAGCGAGCCTTCGGTTACGAAGGCTCGTCCACCGCCCATTTCGCCCACGCGAAACTTAGGTCCCTGCAGGTCACAAAGGATGCCAATGGGGCGCTTGAACTTAACCTCAGCGTTACGCACGGTTGCGTGCAGTTTGCGAGCAACGTCGTGGCTCGCGTGGCTCATGTTGATGCGGAAAACATCGACGCCAGCCTCAAAAAGCTTTTCAAGCATTTCGGGCTCGGACGATGCAGGTCCAAGTGTCGCGACGATCTTGACCCGCCTGTTTCGTCTCATTTCGGCTTTGCTCCGCCTTCTTCTGGGTCTGTCAGGCGGACGGTCCAGTCCTTTGCCTCGCCCGTGTCTACTTCAAAAAAACCAGAACGCTTATAGCCGCGTTTCGGGCAATCTTTAACATCCCTGATTACGAATGTGCGCTCGGAGGTGCACATAAAGTTTGTGCCACCCCACTCGCCCGCACGATCATAGTCAACCGCGTGGACGTAAAGATAACGACTGGGCATGACCTTAAGCAGTGTTTCGCAGGATTGCGATGGAATGTTCCACCAACCCTCGGTGGCCCACCCTTTGGCGTCTTGATAGCCAATGGCGACGCCCAGACGGCTCGATGTTGCGTTGCATAGCTTGAAGTCTGCCCAGGCGCAGTTGCTCGTAGCCAATAGCAAAATGAACGCAAGGGCTGCGGTTAAGCAATCGGGCAATACGATCCATCGTTTTGCGGCGTGGTTCGGCACGAGGCGGCGGTCTCTACGTGTTGTCGCTTGCTGTATCATTTGCAATCAGGCGGAGTGTGGATCAACGAGAATCACGCGGAAGTCATTTACATTCGTTTGTGTCGGCCCCACCCGCACCAGATCGCCGAGCACTGCAAAATAGCGCGATGAATCGTTGTTGGCGAGGAACGTGGCTGCATTGAGGTTTTGAGCCGAAGCACGCACAAGCGTGTCAGGAAATACAAATGCACCAGCGGGATCATCGGCGCTTCCCGAGCCGCCATCAATTCCGTCGGTATCGGCTGCAATTGCGCTGATCCCGTGTGCTCCTTCAAGCCCCAAGGCGAGGGCCAAGGCGTATTCCTGATTTGGCCCACCCCGTCCGTCACCGGTAATCGTAACGGTGAACTCGCCTCCTGAAATGATTGCAACGCGGCGTCGGTTGGACATCGCTTTACGCGCCAGTACTGCGTGCGCTTGGCCAACCTCGCGTGCCTCGCCTTCCAAGCTGTCTCCGAGCACATCGATCTCGTAGCCAAGCCGACGTGCATCTGCGGCGGCGGCCTTTAATGATGCTTTTGGTGCCGCGACAATCTTGAATGAGGAATTGCGCAAGGCTGGATCGCCAGTCTTAGTGGTTTCATTTGCAGGATTGGCGAGAGCAGCGCCAATTTCATCTGATGGCTCAATACGCCACCGTTGCAAGACAGCGCGTGCATCGGCAAGCGTGGTTGGATCTGCAACTGTTGGGCCCGAGCCGATGCTTGTTGGCTCGTCACCGGGCACGTCCGAGATGGCAAGTGTTAATAGCCGCGCGGGATAAGCGGCGGTTGCGAGTTTGCCGCCCTTGATCCGAGATAAGTGCTTACGCACGATGTTCATCTCACCGATGGGTGCGCCAGCACGCAGGAGTTGCTTGGTGAGCGCTTGCTTTGCATCAAAGCTGACACCGTCAACGGGTTGGCACCAGAGCGCCGACGCACCGCCTGACAAGAGGACTAGCACCAAATCATTGGGTCCAGCCGTTTGTGCAGCAGCAATTGCGCGTGCGGCCCCTGCGACACTGTTTTGGTCTGGCACCGGGTGGGCTGCCTCGATGATCTGCAAGATTTTGGTTGGAAGTGCGAACCCATGGCGGGTGGTTACGAAGCCGCCAAAACGGCCAGCGGTGGCAGTCATGGAATAATGCGCTTCGGCGGTTACTGCCATCGCAGCATTTGCTTTGCCGGCACCAATTACAATGATGCGGCCATTTGGCGGCACTGCTGGCAGGTGCGCAGGCAGGCAACGGCTTGGTTGGGCTGCATTCACTGCCGCATTATAAAGCGCCAAAAGCGTACTTTTCATTGCGATGTTCGTCATTTTACGACTCGACCAGAGGCAACTCGCGCCCATCAGGCGTCATGTGCTGGTGACAAGGATCAAACGTCAAGGTGGCCTTCTCAATGATCACGACATAGTCTCTCAGAAACGCCACAGCGCCAGATCAATTCGGACACCGGAATTTAGTCGCGCCATGTCAACGAACCGAACCGTGCGTCCGCAGATTGCGGCGTCGAACACTGAGAGTTACTCCGTAATCACTGGAGCGGCCGATGCCGGACTGATCATTCTTTGCGATCACGCTCGAAATGCATTCCCCGCCCAGTACGGTACGCTTGGGCTTCCCGAAGCTCAATTGAAACGTCATATTGCTTACGATATCGGGGCGGAAGCGATCACGCGCCAATTGGCGGCCATCCTCGGCGTTCCAGCGCTGTTGACGCATTACTCGCGATTGCTAATCGACCCCAATAGGGGGGAGGATGATCCAACGCTGATTATGCGCCTTTCCGATGGTGCCATCGTGCCAGGAAACCGTCACGTTGACGCCGCCGAACGGGAGGACCGACTGGAGCGCTATTATCGGCCTTACCATTTGGCCATAAGTGATGTGCTCGACAGGTGTAGCGCAACCGGAATCACCCCCGCCATTCTGTCGGTGCATAGTTTTACCGAAAGTTGGAAGAGCGTGCCGCGCCCATGGCATGCTGGCATATTGTGGGATCGCGACCCGCGCCTTGCGGTTCCCTTGCTGGAAGCTCTCTTTGCCGAAGGCGACCTGATCGTCGGCGATAACCAACCCTATCATGGGGGGCTTGAAGGCGATACGATGTGGCAACACGGTACGCTCCGCAATTTGGCGCATGCGCTGATCGAGGTGCGGCAGGATTTAATTCGCGATGAAACAGGACAAACGGCGTGGGCACAGCGGCTGGCGCGATTGATGCGGCAGCTGCTTGATCGACCCGACTTGCAACTCGCATTTCGTCGACCCCGCAGCAATATCTGAAGATCGCCAACGAGCGGCCACAACAGGAGTACTTGCGATGTCACCGAAGGACGAACAGTCTCGCATGGAATTCGAAGCGGCAGCCTATCGACGTCTCGTCGAACATCTACGGGCTCGCACCGATGTACAAAACATCGATCTAATGAACCTCGCCGGTTTTTGCCGGAATTGCCTGTCGAACTGGTATCAGGAAGCGGCAAACAAGGCGGGGCAGCCGCTGTCAAAGGATGAAGCGCGAGAGGCCGTGTACGGAATGCCTTACAAGGAGTGGCAGACAAAGTATCAGCAAGAGGCGACGGCAGAGCAGAAAGCCATGTTTGCCAAAACCGAGCCGCATCAGCATTGAGCTGTAACAGCTTGCGGGTTCGAAAACATTTTCATGACAAGGAAAATCGATGGTTCCGACGCTGCTTGGCTGTGGCCTGCTGTTTGATATCGACGGCACGCTGGCCGAGACCGATCATCTCCACATGCGCGCGTTTAACGATGTAATGTCGCGGTTCGACGTGCTCGTCGACGATGATGGTTACAAGCGCAGTGTCATGGGGCGCACGAACGCGGCTATCTTTGCTGAGTTTCTGCCCCGTGAGTCGGCTCAGACGCATTCCCAGGTCGCGGACGCAAAAGAAGCCGCATTCCGCGCGCTGGCTGGGACCGAAATTTCACCAGCCAAAGGCCTGCTGGAGTTGCTCAGCTGGGCGGAAAAGTCGAGCGTTCCCTGCGCCTGCGTGACGAACGCGCCGCGTCTCAATGCCGAGCTGATCTTACACGGCATAAATCTCCGCAAACGCTTTCCCGTGCTGGTGATTGCCGATGATTTGGCTCACGGCAAGCCGCACCCACTACCATATCTGACAGGAGCTGAACGCATCGGCGCTGATCCCAAACGGTGCGTCGCGTTCGAGGATTCGCGCTCGGGCGTGCTATCGGCAGCCGCTGCAGGAGCGGCGACCGTTGGCATGATGACCGGATTGGATGAGGCGACATTGAAAGGAGCTGGAGCCGTGCTCGCCGTGCGCGATTTCACCGACCCACGTATTCTAGCGTTGATCGACGCGACGTTTCGTCGAACTTAAGCAACGCAGCACAGAGGATATCCTTGTCGAACTTGCAGACTGAGCGCACCTGATCGGCGCCAGCGCTATGGCCCGCTCTGCACGCATCAGTTAGGCTGATTGCGTTTGATGCATAGTGCAGCGGGTGATGGATGGGTTCGGGCAAAAGCGCGGTACGATTGGCAGCCGACATTGGTGGCACCTTCACCGATATCGTTCTGGATACGCCCGCTGGGCGGTTGACATCAAAGGTGCTGACAACGCCCCGTGCGCCGGAGCTGGCGGTGATCGACGGTACGGCCGCCGTATTGCAGAGGGCCAAGCTTAGCTTTTCCGACATTAGCGTCTTCGTCCACGGCACGACATTGGCCACCAACGCCATCATCGAGCGCCGTGGCGCTAGGGTTGCATTGATTGCAACGGAAGGGTTTCGCGATAGTCTCGAAATTGCCGACGAGGGTCGCTTCGACCAGTATGATGTATTTATCGAAAGGACAGTGCCGCTCGTCGCGCGCAAGCTGCGGTTCACGGTGCCTGAGCGCGTTGACGTCCATGGTGCAGTGCGACTGGCACTCGATGTCGATGCAGTGCGCAGGGTCGCCATTCGCATCTCCCAGGCACAATGCGAAGCGGTGGCAATCGTCCTGATGCATGGTTATGCGAATGCGGCCCATGAAATAAAAATTGCCGAGATCATTCGCGAAATATGTCCTGGCATCAGTGTGTCACTTGGATCGGAAGTGGCGCCAGAAGCCCGCGAGTACGAGCGAACCTCGACAGTCGTTGCCAATGCCTACGTTCAGCCGCTGATGGCTGGTTATCTCAAGCGGCTTGACCAAGCGTTTGCTGACAAGGGATCGAAGGCGCCGATCCATCTCATCACGTCGGGTGGCAGCTTGGCGAGCCTCGACACGGCCATGCGCTTTCCTATCCGACTGGTTGAATCTGGCCCCGCCGGAGGCGCGATATTGGCTGCACATATTGCGGCTGAGCGAAACGAAGCTGCTATTTTTTCCTTTGACATGGGCGGCACCACTGCAAAAATTTGCCTCATCGACGACGGTCGTCCGTTGAAATCGCGTGCCTTCGAGGTTGATCGTTCAGCACGTTTCATGAAGGGCAGCGGATTGCCCGTTCGCATTCCGGTGATCGAGATGGTCGAGATTGGTGCTGGCGGCGGCTCTATCGCCAGTGTCGACGGCTTGAAGCGAATACAAGTTGGTCCGCGCAGCGCCGGGTCCGAGCCTGGCCCTGCGTGTTATGGGCGCGGTGGACTTAACCCGACGGTTACAGACGCCGATGTCGTGCTTGGTCGAATTGATCCTGCGCAATTCGCTGGCGGCTCGATAACACTTGATGCCGCAAGCTCCACCCGAGCACTCGATGAAAAAATTGGATCTGCCCTGGGCCTCGATGCCGTCACCGCTGCCTACGGCGTGGCGGAGATCGTAGACGAGAACATGGCGAACGCCGCCCGCGTCCATGCAGTGGAGCGCGGAACCGACATTGCGGGGCGCACGTTGATCGCGTTTGGCGGTGCTGCTCCCCTCCACGCAGCGCGACTCGCGGAGAAGCTTGGTATCAAACGCGTGATTGTACCGGCCGACGCAGGGGTCGGATCGGCCGTTGGTTTTCTTAAAGCACCGGCAGCCTATGAGCTCGTGCGATCTCGCCATATGCGACTGGACCGGTTCGACCCGTCAGCGGCAACCGCAGTGCTTTTTGATATGGAAGCCGAAGCGCGGAGGCTTGCACGGTCAGCCGCAGGTGATCAGGTGCTGGCGACGGCACATCATGCGAATATGCGTTATGTCGGCCAGGGGCACGAAATCGCCATCAAGCTGCCAGATCGGGCCTTGTCTGCTGATGATGCGACAGCATTTCGTGCCGCATTCGAAGCTGAGTACCGGCGCTTGTTTTCGCGACACATCCCCAACGCCATTATCGAGATCATGAGTTGGAGCGTGCTCGTGTCAACCCACGACGAGCGGCCAGCGGTGCTGCCCGATGTCCAGCGGTTGAGCGGTGCCAAGGCAACAGGACAGAGACGGCTCTACGACACGGCGAGCAAGTCTTGGCGGGAAGCGAACGTCTATCTGCGGTCCACGCTTACCCCAGGCATGTACTTTGACGGGCCGGCGGTGGTCGTTGAGGATGGAACGTCAACGATGGTCACAGCAGCATTTCAGGTTCACATTGATGGTGGCGGTGCGCTGGTTCTGATAGCCAGGGAGCGTTAGGCAATGGCATCGACCAAACACGCATTTTCCAGCATTGACCTGCAGATCATGTGGGACCGTCTGATTGCCGTCGTCGAGGAACAGGCGCAAGTTCTGTTGCGCACGGCGTTTTCCTCGATCGTGCGCGAAGCAGGAGACCTCTCGGCTGGCATTTTTGACGCGAAGGGCCGCATGCTCGCCCAAGCCGTGACCGGCACGCCTGGTCACGTTAATTCGATGGCTTTGTCGGTCGAGCACTTTCTGAGGGCTTTCCCTGCCGAAACCATGAAGCCAGGCGATGTCTACATCACCAACGATCCATGGATGGGGACCGGCCATCTCAACGATTTCGTCGTGACGACGCCGTGCTTCCGCCAAGGCCACCTCATTGGACTGTTCTCGTGTACCTCGCATCTAATGGACATTGGCGGGATCGGCTTTGGCCCTGACGCGACCGACGTATTCATGGAGGGGCTCTACATCCCCTTTTTGAAACTGTTCGACGAAGGCCGTCCAAATGAAACTTTGATGTCGATGATCCGGGCCAACACGCGCACACCGGTCGATACCATCGGCGATGTGTATTCGCTCGCTAATTGCAACGAAGTTGGTGCCGTGCGGCTGGCGCGCATGATGGATGAGTTCAAGCTGGATCGCCTGGATGTGCTCGCCGACCACATCTGCGATCGCTCGCGCGCGGCTGTGCTCGAACAAATCGCTAAGTTGCCGCGCGGGTCATGGACCCACACGATGACAATTGATGGCTATGAGCAGCCGATCGATCTCGCTGCTCGGGTGACGGTCGACGCCGACCAAATTACGGTCGACTATACAGGCACCAGTCCCGCTGCACGGCGTGGTATCAACGTACCGATGGCTTACACAACGGCCTACACCGTGTTCGGACTAGCGTGCGTCGTCAGCCCCAGGGTCCCCAACAATGCTGGCTCGCTTTCGCCATTTGTCGTCACGGCTCCCGAGGGCACGATCCTTAACGCCCAAAAGCCAGCGGCCGTCCTGGCTCGGCACATCACGGGACAAATGTTACCCGACATGGTGTTTGGCTGCCTGCGTCAAGCCGTGCCCGAACGCGTTCCGGCGGAAGGCACATCATGCCTGTGGAACATCACGCTGCGTGGACGAATGGCTGACGATGATACCGGCAACTATGGCTTCGCCACCACGTTCACGTCGAACGGTGGAACCGGCGCACGTCCGCAAAGCGACGGCCTGTCGACGACTGCCTACCCATCTGGCGTCAAGGGAACGCCTGTTGAAATCGCCGAGCAAATCATGCCGCTGATCTTTTGGAAGAAAGAGTACCGGCGCGACTAAGGTGGCACAGGGCGCACACGTGGTGGTCTGGGCCAAGTGATCGAAATCGAAAGCGGCATCAATCAGCCGTTTGAGTTGCTGGCAGCGTTTGACCGTATTGATCATCCAGCGCGTGGTCGCGATGGCGGTGGCAATGGCGCAGCAGGGCGGGTGAGCCTTGCATCTGGCACTCGACTTAAGGGCAAAGGTACCCAGCTGATCGCTCCCGGTCAACGCCTCGTGATCGAAACTTCCGGCGGCGGTGGCATGGGGTCGTCGACGGCGCGCGATCCAGCAGCGATCGCGCTAGACCTCGAAAACGAACTTATTCGCTCACCTGACTAATTCGCCACGTGCGGTGCCTGCGCGCGACCTCACATGGGTTTGCGTAGCAATGTGGAAATGCCGTTCGGATTGGCATCCTGGAATGAGTATTCAGTCACGCCCAATTCTTTCAACCACCCCTCCACTTCCTGCTGGCTGTGCTGCCAAGCATTGTGCGGATGGTACCAATCGAAATTGACCATGTTGTTGGTCTCATAATCGAACGCGTCGTTCCAGAAGCATTTGACGAAATTATAGTACAGCAAGCGTTGCACATCGTGCGTGCCAGCCGGTATGCCCAGCACGGGGATCGGCTTTTCCAGCGTGATTTTTGCGTCAATCTTTGACAGCTCGCGGCCAAGTTCCGTCAGGCCTTCACAGGCCTTGTAACAATCGTCAGGCGACAACTGCATGAACGCGTTGCGAATGTGCTGGTCTGTGAAGAACCGCGCAGCACCCATTTGTCGGTAGACGTAGAAAAAGAACTGCCCGCCGGGCTTCACCTTTGCATAAAGTGCACGTACGGCATCGCGCGTGTTTGGCGTGTGATGGAGAACGCCATCGGCGATGATAAAGTCGAATGTGTTGTCGGCAAAAGGCGCCTGCATCAGGTCGGCCTGGACCACATTGCAGTTTGGCAAATGCCGAGTGTTGCCGAAGGTTGTGAAAGCGGCATCGGATACGTCGAGGGCAAAAACCGGGCCGGTGCAATTCTCCGCCATGAACTTGGTATTGAAACCGGAGCCCGGGCCGACTTCGAGAATGGACGACTTGGTTCGATAAAATGATTTCAACTCTTCAACGCTGTTCATTCCGAGTTTTTTGCAATACCAGCCAAATAAAAACTCCTGGTGGGAGGCTTCGTGTCCATAGTTCTTGAAACGACGCCATTTATCGGAAAATGTCTGGTTGGTCAGGGCCTGCTCGGATGCTGCTGCTCGGGTAGCGCCGGACGTTGCGGGCTTTAGGTCGTGCCGCTTCGCAAACACCGACAAATCAGGCTGCATAGGACCTGTCAGGAAACAGGGCACGCCATCAATGATGGGGTACCACTGGCCATTTGTCGTCTCGATCACGCCTTCACTAATGTGGCCGTTCGATTCGCCGAATACGCGCAAGTTCAGCCGATCATCAAGGCCAAGGTCTGACGATCTGAGAACGGAGAGCGCTGTCTTCAACATTGTGTGCCTGCCGACGTTAGCTTGAGAGTTGCCGCATTGGCATGGCGGGCTGTGGTTATGTCAAGGCCAGTGCGAAGGCTGGGGATGGAGTACTTGTTGGTCACTTCAACATCTGCGATACGCCGCGGGACGGAAAAGGGCTGAAAGTGCCTGAGGAGCGCGCGATGGAACTTGATGGTAAGCGGTTGGTGGTGATTGGCGGCGCTGGACTGATCGGCTCACACACAGTGGACCAACTGGTGCAGTCCAAAGCGCGCGAGATCGTGGTGTACGATAATTTTGCGCGTGGGCGTGTTGAAAATCTTTCCGATGCCTTTAAGGATCCGCGGGTCAAAATCTTCGACGTAGGCGGGGATATTCTGCAATCAGATATCCTGAATAAAGCTCTCGAAGGCGCCGATGGTGTATTTCATTTTGCGGCGCTTTGGTTGCTGCAATGCCATGAGTATCCGCGCTCAGCCTTCGATGTAAACGTGCGTGGAACGTTCAACGTATTGGAAGCTTGCGTCGCCCAAAAAGTGCAACGACTGGTTTATTCGTCATCAGCGTCGGTATATGGCGACGCCATTGAAGAACCGATGACCGAGGATCATCCATTTCATAATAAGAATTTCTACGGCGCGACGAAAATCGCCAGTGAAGCGATGGCCACTGCATTCCACTATCGTTACGGCCTGCCATTGGTCGGCTTGCGCTACATGAACGTCTATGGCCCGCGACAAGATTACGAAGGCGCATATGTTGCGGTCATCATGAAAATGCTGGACGCGATTGATCGCGGCGAAGGTCCAACGATTTTCGGCGATGGTAGCGAAGCGTTCGACTTCGTCGCCGTCGCTGACTGTGGTGCGGCTAATGTATGCGCCATGAAGGCCGATTCGGTTGCGCGCTATTACAATGTTGGCACGGGCAAGCGCACGTCGTTGAGAGAGATGGCGGAGATGCTGCTCACGCTGACCGGTTCGAATCAACCAATTAAGTTCCAGGAGCGCAGTCAGGCGACGCTGGTGCGCAACCGGATCGGCTCGCCAGTGCGCGCCACTAAGGAGATCAAGTTCACGGCCAAAGTGCAACTGCTCGAAGGATTACAGCAATTAATCGACTGGCGCCGGGCACATAAGAGTGAAGTCGAGGCCCGGCGGGCAAAGTCCAAAAACTGAGTTTGGTCACGGCATGCGCATTCTCGTAACCGGTGGAACTGGGTTTCTAGGACGGCATTTGCTGCCTTTGCTGGCAGATCACGAGGTCGTGGCGATCACGCGAGCGAAGCAATTTGTACGCGGCGGTCTGCCCCACGTGAAATGGCTGCCGATGAACCTGAGCAATGGTCTCGATACCGCCGCACTTCCGGTAACTGCCGATGCGATCATCCATCTGGCGCAGTCGGATTTATATCGGGACTTCCCCGGCGGCGCGGCAGATGTGTTTCGTGTCAATGTCGAAGTGCCGGCAGCTCTGATGAGATGGGCGCTTGATGTAGGCGTTAAATCCGCCGTGTTTGCTTCGACCGGCAGCATTTATGAACCGTTTGCCGGTAGCATGAGTGAAGACGCAGCGGTTAACCCAACCGGTCTTTATGGCGCAAGCAAACTCGCGGCCGAGACACTAACGTTGGCCTATCAACCGAAACTCGCGGTTGCCCATCTGCGCGTGTTTTTCCTGTACGGTCGTGGGCAAACGAATATGATGATCTCGCGCCTGATCGACAACGTGCGTAATGGCGCGACGCTAACATTGCCACGTGAAGGCGACGGCATTGAGTTCGTGCCAACCTATGTTGAAGACACGGCAGCGGTTTTCGCGCGCGCAAGCATCGAGGAATGGCGCGGGATCTGGAATGTGGCAAGCCCGCATGCCGTTTCGTTTCGCGCACTGGCAGAACAAATTGGGCAGCAAGTTGGACGACCAACGGTATTTCAACGTGGCGATGGCGCTCCCGGCGTGAGGATGGTTCCCGATCTCTCCAAACTACGCGCCAGAATAAATGTCGATAGTTTTCTCGATGTCAAACAAGGTATCGCCCGGACACTTGGGTCTGGGGCACTGGGATAACGTGCTGCAGTACGTCTGAGTGCTGTTTAGGTGACCACGTCCCGACACTATTGTAGCGCAGTTGAGTTCGTGATTTGCTCCGTGCACGCGTGCGGCGTTAAGGGAACCTGAACACTTCGTGTGCAGGACGCGGAAGGCAACGATGCGTACAATTTTTCTAATCCTACTTTGTTTGATCGGCAGCGCTGCGGGGTTCACAGGGACACTTTGGCTGCTCGACGGTCAAGCTGGGCTTCCATTGTCCAAATCAACATCAACAAGCGGTGGCAAGGCTACACGAAAGCCGGCACTTACGGTGTTGGCTGAGCCCGGGCGGGTCGGTGCTGGGACCACCGTCGTGCTACGGCCCGTCCAAGGCGGCATGGAGTTGAAATCCACGTTCAATGCAGCGAATGGCGCGGTAAACGTCGATGGAGCCGCATACCTAAGCGTCGAAGGGCCGCAACTGCCGGTGATTTCTGGCCGAAAGATCATCGTGGAACTTGAGGCAAGTGCAGCACCGATTACAGCTGATCACAAAACCGAGATCCAATTTGTGCAAAATGGTCTGGGCCAGAGCGGCTGGAAGTCATTTCCAGTAAAGGCTGGTCGGCAAGAATATCGATTCGAGTATGCTGCCCCCACGGACGACAGGTCGCCATCCAAGGTGGACACGTTCTGGATCAGAAGCGATGCGTCTGGCCAGGGCCAACCGCTGACGGTTCACGCGGTACACCTCTACGTCGATTGAAGTCGAACCCTCGATCATTTTCGACTGGTCTCGGGCATCAAGCGGTATTGCTGGAGCAAAGTCCCGCGTGCGGTTCGCTCATTCGATGCTATGGTCGCCGAAAACTGGCTAGGGTGGTTTTTGGGGGCTCGCATGGAACTGGACTTCCACACGCTGGATGTTTTTACTGAACGACGGTTCGCTGGCAATCCATTGGCGGTAGTCCATGGCGCCGACGGACTAGATACGTCGGCTATGCAGACGATCGCACGTGAGTTCAATCTATCCGAGACGGTTTTCCTTCAAAAAGCAGAAAATCCGGCCCACTCGGCAAAAATCCGTATTTTTACGCCAGCTGCCGAATTGCCATTCGCGGGGCATCCAACTGTTGGCACCGCTATACTTTTGGCTGAACTGCGCATGGGTGCGCCAGCGGGTGATAGCGACAGTCTGGTTGTGCTCGAAGAAAATATTGGAACGGTTAGGGTCGGTGTTCGCCTGCACCAGGGGCAAGCGGCTTACGCTGAGTTTGATGCGCCGGTGCTACCGGAAGATAACGGCGTGCCACCTGATCTTGAACTACTCGCCTCGGCGATTGGCCTTGAGCCGAGTGAACTTGGTTTTGCCAATCATAAGCCGACTTCGTACGCGGCAGGATCGTCGGTCACGTTTCTGCCGGTTCGCTCACTTGCAGCCATCGCGCGTGCAACCGTGCATACCGCGCGCTGGGCCGAAGCATTTGCAAACACCAAATCGCGGATGGTTTACGTTTATTGTCGCGAGACGATTGCGTCATCATCCAGCTTTCATGCGCGCGCCTTTGCGCCCGCATTGGGAGTTGTCGAGGACCCAGCAACCGGTTCCGCCGCAGCAGCGTTTGCTGGCGCCATCCATCATTTTGACGGCCTTCGCGATGGTCATCACAAACGCATCATTGAGCAAGGCTTCGAGATGGGTCGACCAAGTCATATCGCACTTGGCATGGAGGTCAATGGAGGGAAATTGACGTCGGTCCGAATTGGTGGAAGCGCAGTGCGGGTTACGTCTGGACGACTATCAATATAGACTTGGCCTCTAGTTCTGCGGCAACGTTCTGAGCAATTCAGACCTTGCAATTAATCTTTTTTACGGGCTCTATGCAGTGCGCGACGAGTAAAGTTTGAGCGCAATGGATGCGAATTTTATGTTGACTGATGCGACATTGATCCCGAATTCGGGTGCGCTTTTGGCGCCCATTGGTGATCTGCGTCCGCTCCTCCTTCTGCTTATCAGCCCCTGAGTTTTGGCAGTTCGCGCTCTAGCGGCGAACGGAACCTCAGGGGACGATTACCAAGCAACTGAAGGGAAATTCCCGGCAGCCAGAGGCGCCGCATACGACAATGGAGCACATCATGACAACACCATCAAAAGACCGCGTATACATCTTCGACACTACGCTGCGCGACGGCGAACAGTGCCCGGGCGCGACCATGACATTCGAGGAGAAACTCGAGGTCGCCGACCTGCTTGAGCACATGGGCGTCGACATCATCGAAGCTGGCTTCCCGATCGCATCCGACGGTGACTTCGAAGCGGTTTCGGCCATTGCAAAACGCATCAAAAATGCGACCATTACGGGTCTCGCACGCGCGGGCATGAAGGATATCGACCGGGCTGGTGAGGCGGTGAAAGGGGCAGCGCGACCGCGCATTCATACCTTCCTGTCCACGTCTCCTGTCCATATGAAGTACAAGCTCCAAAAGGAGCCAGCCGAGGTTCTGGCGATGGTCACTGCGTCCGTTGCGCGCGCGCGCAATTGGGTGTCAGACGTCGAATGGTCGGCCGAGGATGGCACGCGCACGGAAATGGATTTTCTGTGCCAGTGTGTCGATGCGGCGATCAAGGCCGGTGCGACCACGATCAATATTCCAGACACCGTGGGCTACACCACGCCTGACGAATATCGCACGCTATTTCGTACCGTGCGCGAGCGTGTGGTCAATTCCGACAAAGCGATCTTCTCGGTCCATTGCCACAATGACTTAGGTATGGCGGTGGCAAACTCGCTTGCTGGCCTCGAAGGCGGTGCCCGTCAGATTGAATGCACGATAAACGGCATCGGCGAGCGCGCTGGCAATGCTGCACTCGAGGAAATCGTGATGGCGATCAAGACCCGGGGCGACGTGCTGCCGTATGATTGCCGGGTGGAAACAACGATGCTCAATCGAGCGTCGAAACTGGTGTCAGCTGCGACCTCATTTCCAGTGCAGTACAACAAGGCGATCGTCGGGCGGAACGCGTTCGCGCACGAGAGCGGCATCCATCAAGATGGGATGCTCAAGCACACGCAGACCTACGAGATCATGCTTCCAGAGAGCGTCGGCGTGTCGAAGACGTCCCTTGTGATGGGCAAACACTCAGGTCGAAATGCCTTTCGCAACAAGCTGCAGGAGCTCGGTTACGAACTGGGCGATAATCAGTTGGAAGATGCCTTCACGCGGTTCAAGACGCTCGCTGATCGCAAGAAGCACATCTATGACGAGGATATCGAAGCATTAGTAGATGAGGGCATTGCGACGGCAACCGATCGGATGAAAGTAATTGCTCTGATCATCATCGCTGGGACCATGGGCCCACAATCCGCAACGTTAACGCTTGATCTTGATGGTATTGAAAAGACGGTGCAGGCCACTGGCAACGGCCCGGTAGATGCGACGTTCAATGCGATCCACAAACTTGTTCCGCACCGGGCCGTGCTGGAACTGTATCAAGTTCATGCCGTAACTGCTGGAACCGATGCTCAGGCTGAGGTTTCGGTCAGGCTGCATGAGGAGGGGCGCACGGTGACGGCAAAGGCTGCCGATCCAGATACGCTTGTTGCGTCTGCCAAGGCTTACATCGGGGCCCTCAACAAGCTCATGATCAAGCGCCAACGCGAGGCAACGCCGCAAACGACCGCTGAGGTGCGGCAGCGACTGGGCGGCGTCTAAAATTTAAGATTGGATCGGCAACTCAACCTTCGATCCAGCGTCTAAGCTTCGCCGTTATGATATAACACGTTAGCGCTAGAAAGCGCGCAACGCACGGCACGTCCTTTGCTAAGACTGCGCCGGAGCTCTGGCAGTAACGTTTTGGTGACGCAACGGAGCCTGAGCTGGGTGTAATGGGTGGTTGGACGCATGTTATCGACTGTAACCGGCGTATTTTCGGACGATATTGCGATCGATCTCGGGACAGCGAATACGCTGGTGCACGTGATCGGTCGCGGTACGATCATCGACGAGCCGTCCGTCGTCGCTATCCGGTCCTATAACGGGACGCGGGAGGTGCTGGCCGTTGGCTTGAAAGCCAAGATGATGCTCGGCCGCACGCCTGAATCGATCGAGACGATCCGTCCACTACGTGACGGTGTGATTGCTGATTTCATCGCTACCGAGGAAATGCTGCGGCAGTTCATTAAGCGTGCGAAGACAGTCATGGGCTTTCGTCGTCCACGCATTTTGATCTGCGTCCCAGCCGGTGCGACCCCTGTTGAACGTCGTGCAGTTTATGAAACGGCTGTTTCGGCTGGCGCCCGCCGAGTCTATTTGATTGAAGAACCAGTGGCGGCTTCCTTGGGCGCCGGGTTGCCAATTGACGACGCTGCCGGCTCGATGGTGTTGGATATTGGCGGGGGCACGACCGATATCGCTGTGCTATCGCTTGGTGGTGTCGTGCAGGCGCGATCCTTGCGCTGCGCCGGTAACGCGATGGATGAAGCGATCATCCGTTATGTGCGCCGCAAACATCAATTGCTGATTGGTGAAGTGAACGCTGAGCGTATTAAGATCGAAGCTGGCAGCGCTGTGACTCAAGCGGACGGACGCGCCGCCGAGATCCATATTCGCGGCCGGGATCTGCGGCAAGGGCGTCCCAAAAGCATCGTACTTGGTCCGCAGGATATTGCTGAGGCGCTCGAAGATCCGATCGAGGAGATTGCTGAGTTCACACAGCGTGCGCTTGAAGATCTGCCACCCGAAGTTTCGACCGACATCTGCGAGCGGGGCATTCATCTGACCGGTGGCGGTGCCTTACTCGATCAGCTCGATCGGGAACTGGAGCGCCGTGTCGGCGTTAAGTTCTCAGTGCCTGTCGAACCGATGCAATGTGTCGTGCGCGGAACGGCTGCCGTTCTTGCAGACCTGCCCCGGCGTGAGCATCTCTTGATAAAACCGTGATCTTTGTTCGATCGATCTTGAGAGCGCCAGCACCTTCATGATTCAACTGCGCCACGACAAGTATATGCGGCACCCGGCGCGGCTCCAGGCCGGAGATGGACGTGCGGACGGCTTTCGGCCAGGCTTGTTGTTCGTCTTGGTGTTCGTGTCGATTGCGCTGCTATTTTTAAGTCGGTTACAGCATGTCTACGTGACTGAGCTCAGACTGCAATTGGCCGAGTTGATGGCGCCGGTCTTGAAGGCAGCATTGGTGCCACTGGAGCCAATTCGTCGTACCGGACAGCGGATTGCTAATTCCGCTGATATGTTCAGTGAACTTGATAGACTCCGGGCTGAAAACCAGCGACTGCGCGGTTGGGAGTGGCGCGCAATAGAGACAGAGCGCAAGATCGAGCAACTTGGCCGACTGGTCGGTGTGATCGACGAGCCTGGCCTTGCCTTCGCGACGGCACGCGTGGTGTCGGATTCCAGTGGCCCGTTCGTACGTTCGGCTATGCTTGGGATGGGGCGCGAGAATGGAATGCGGGCAGGGTATCCGGTCATAAATGCAAGTGGCCTTGTTGGTCGCATCGTGGAAGCAGGTGCGCGTGTGGCTCGAGTTCTACTGGTTACGGATATCAACAGTCGCATTCCGGTGCAGATCGGCAAAGCCGGTGTCCGTGCGGTGCTGCTGGGTGACAATGGGTCGGCGCCGCAGTTGGGCTACCTCTCATCGGTCGATACGATCGAGGTCGGCGATGAAGTCTTCACGTCCGGCACTGGTGGGCTGTTTCCGCGCGGATTGCGGATCGGAGCAGTGATTGCGGATGGATTGGGATTCCGTATGGTTCCTCATGCAAACCCGAGTGAACTCGATTTTGTAAGTGTCTTGTTCTTCCAAAGCCCGGCACTTGAACTAGCTGATGAAGACAAGCCAATCCGTAGCCGTTCGGAGGGGCAGCGTGATAGCGTCGCTCGGAAGGCCGTTGCGGGTGCGGCGGCGTCAGACCACGGGATCAGTGCACCATGATGCGTGGTCCTAACCGACTGGTCCCAGGCATCAGCGTAGCGGTGCTGACTGTGGTGGCTGCCCTGCCGTGGGGGCTGCCATCTGAATCTCGATTTTTTCTACCACTATTGCCCTTTACCGCAATTCATATTTGGACTTTGCGGTGCCCGCGACAAATGCCGGAGTGGCTTGTGTTCCTGGCAGGACTGGCAACGGATGTTTTGAGCCATGGGCCGCTGGGGTTCTGGTCGTTGGTGTTGTTGTTAGGTCGAAGCCTTGTGCTGATATTGCCACCGCCGCAGGACTGGGGAGGGGCCGGGCGCTGGTTTCATTTCTGCGCGACGCTTTTGGCTCTGGCGCTGACACAGTGGGTCGTCGCATCCGCCTACTTCATGAGTTGGTTTGAATGGTCGCCTTTGGCGCGCAGCGTGTTCGCCGCAAGCCTCGCATATCCGTTGATCGAATTGCTGCTTCGACCGTTCAGTCGATCATGGTCGCGCACGCTTAACCCAAGTCTTTCACGAGGGGCTTAGGCGCACATGTTTGGCAACCAGGCCGATGATGACGACGAGCAGCGTCGTCGTTTCTCGCGACGCGCACTGCTGGTTGGGTTCGGCCAGACCGCAGCATTCGGCGCGCTTGCAACCAAGCTCTTCCAATTGCAGGTTCTTGAAGCAACACGTTACGCTCCATTGGCCGACGAGAACCGGATCAACGTGCAACTTGTGGCGCCGGTTCGCGGGCGCATCCTGGATCGCTATGGTGAAGTACTCGCGGGCAATGACGAAGGATATCGCGCAGTCCTCATTCCCTCACTGGCTGGCAATGTCGCACATGTCTTGGAGCGCTTCTCCAAGATTGTTCCGATCAGCATCGAGGAGCGCGAACGATTCATTGCCCGCGCGCGTCGACAGCAACCGAACCTACCTTTGATTATCGCGACCGATCTTGATTTTGAGCAGATCGCCAGCGTCAATTTGATGGCGCCGCAGCTGCCGGGCGTCCAGATCGAAATGTCGGCTGCGCGAAAGTATCTGGCAGGCGATACCGTCGGTCATGTCGTTGGGCACGTCGGTAGCGTTGATCGTGTGGGTATCGATGATGATCCCGTGCTCCGCTTGCCCGGCTTGAAGATTGGTCGCAGCGGCGTCGAGCGTGGCATGGACGAGCGTCTGCGCGGCCGCAGCGGCACGATCAAACACGAAGTCGACGCCCGTGGTCGCATCGTACGCACCCTGTCTCAGACCGAGCCGGTACGTGGCGACGACGTGGCACTAACGATCGACACTCAACTGCAGCGGGCGTGCGTCGCTCGGTTGTCGCGTGAACGGCGTGCGTCTGCAGTGGCAATCGACGTCACAACCGGTGATGTTGTGATGATGGTGTCGGTGCCAACACATGATCCTGGTGCCCTGGTCAAGGGTGTCACGATGCGCGCTTGGGAAAAGCTGCGAGAGCAGGGCAACGATCCGATGGTCAATCGAGCAATTCGAGGGCTCTATCCGCCCGGCTCGACGTTTAAAATGGTGACGGCGCTGGCGGCGCTCGAAGCTGGTGTGATCAACTTGACGACCAAGATAACGTGCGAAGGGCAGACCGAGCTTGCCAGTCAGATCTTCCGCTGTTGGAAGCGCACCGGTCATGGAGCCTGCGACGTGCACCGTGCGATGCGGGAGAGCTGTGATTGTTTCTTCTATGAGGCAGCGCATAAGGTCGGCATTGAAGCGATTGCTGCGATGGGGCATCGACTAGGCTTTGGACAAACCTACGATACGGGGCTTGCCCATCAAAAGGCCGGTGTCATGCCAAACCCGGCTTGGAAACGGGGCCGGTTCAACAAATCATGGCTCGGCGGTGAGACCCTGCTGGCCGGTATCGGGCAGGGATACGTGCTGACGACGCCGCTACAGTTGGCTGTAATGACCGCGCGCATTGCTACCGGGCGTGTGATTATCCCACAATTAGTGCGACCGGAGGCGGGCATGGTTCCAGCGTCATTTGGAATGCTCGGGCTGAAGCCACAGCTGATCGATGCAATTAGGCGTGGCATGACAGCGGTGGTCAATGAAGATGGCGGTACTGGCGGCAATGCGCGTCTGGACGATGGGCAGCCGCTGGTTGCAGGCAAGACTGGGACATCGCAAGTCTCGCGCGCGTCCGCTGATCGAAATGGTGTTGAACTCAGCTGGGCGCAGCGCGACCATGCCTTGTTTGTGGCTTATGTGCCTGCAAACAAACCGCGTTATGCAATTTCGGTTGTTGTTGAGCACGGCGGCGGCGGTGGTGCCACGGCTGGCCCGGTAATGAAGGATCTCATCACCGAAGTATTGGCTCGTGATCCGGCCGTCCGACCCGCTTTTCCCGATATGAGTGGCTCCGCACCAGTTCATCGAGCGAGGCAGGGTTAAACATCATGAACCGTGCATTTGGCTCGTTTTCGGTTCCTCAGACCATCGGCGCAAAGCTAATGCGCATTCACTGGCCAGTGGCAGCGCTTCTGTGCCTGCTCGCCGGTATTGGGGTGTCGGCCTTGTACTCGGTTGCCGGTGGCAGCTATAGCCCATGGGCCGAGCGTCATGCACTCCGTTTTATCATAACGCTCGGTCTGGTGATCGCCATCGCGTTAACGCCACTGCGGGTTTGGCTGTGGCTTGCGGTTCCTGCATACGGCCTTGCCCTGGGCCTACTGGTGCTGGTTCCACTGGTTGGCACGGAAGCGCTCGGCGCTAAGCGTTGGCTAAGTTTGGGCGGCGTTACATTCCAACCAGCCGAACTGATGAAGGTTGCGTTGGTACTGATGCTGGCCCGTTACTACCAGTGGCTGGGTGCGCGTCGAGTTTCGCGGCCGCACTGGGTCCTACTGCCGCTGCTATTGATTGCCGCACCCGTTGTTTTGACGCTCAAGCAACCTGATCTCGGTACAGCTGTTCTATTCGCGGTCGTTGGCTTATCGTTGATGTTTCTGGCCGGCATCAGCATTTTATATTTTATTGGTGGTGGCGTTTTGTGTGTGCTCCTGGCACCGCTGATCTGGCAGCGGTTGCATGATTATCAGCGACGGCGCATCGAGATTTTTCTGGATCCAGAAAAAGATCCGCTGGGGGCAGGCTACCACATCACGCAATCGAAAATTGCGTTGGGATCTGGTGGCGCGTCGGGCAAGGGGTTTTTGCAGGGCACGCAAAGCCAGCTAAACTTCCTACCGGAGAAACACACCGACTTTATCTTCACGACCTTTGCAGAGGAGTGGGGATTTGCCGGGGCAATCGGGTTGTTGGGGCTTTATGTCGTGCTGTTTTTGCTGGTTCTTTCTATGGCGTTTTCCTGCCGCAGTCAGTTTGCCAGATTGATCATCGCGGGCGCGGGTCTCATTCTCTTTCTCTACGCGTTCATCAATGTCGCCATGGTGAGTGGCCTCGTTCCGGTCGTTGGCGTGCCACTGCCGCTGGTCTCATATGGTGGCACGTCGATGACGACGATCATGATCGCGCTCGGAGTTGCAATGTGTGCGTTCGTCAACCGATCTCAAGGCGTGCGTCGCGGCTGATCAGGGGACACCGTTGAAAGTGCCAAGCCGCGGCAACTCAACACTGGTGAAAATGCTGACGACGCGACTAGACAGGCTCCATCGCCAGTGTTATGGCGCTGTCTCGGGGCTTGAACGTCCAGGCGTTTGGGTGCGGGTTTCTGTTGTCTTAGCAGACCGATGCAGATGGGCCGCACTGTTGCTGCCCTTGCGAGAGTTGGGTGATTAGCTCAGTTGGTAGAGCAGGTGACTCTTAATCACCGGGTCGTAGGTTCGAATCCTACATCACCCACCATTTTCTTGAGTGTCGTTATGCAAGTGCTGCGGCGTTAAATCCTGCAGAATCTGGGGCGTCGCGTGATTGCCTAGGCCAGCATTGCTGCCCTAGTGTGCAGCCATGAACAAACCAATCACGAACATACTCAAAATCGCCCTGGCCCAGTCCAATCCGACGGTTGGGGATATCGCGGGTAATGTGGCGAAAGCGAAGGCTGCGCACGCCGCCGCCGCCAAGCTCGGCGCCGATCTCGTGGTGCTGTCCGAGCTTTTCATAACCGGCTATCCGCCGGAAGACCTAGTCAAGAAACCGGCGTTCGTTGCAGCTTCGCGCGCAGCGACCGAGGCGCTTGCCGCATCGTTGCCGACTGACGGCCCGGGCATGATCATCGGCACCGTGTGGCCCGAGGACGGCAAAGTCTATAACGCGGTCGCACTGATCGACCACGGTCGCATCGAGGCGCTGCGCTTCAAGGTCGACCTGCCGAACTATGGCGTGTTCGACGAAAAGCGCGTGTTCGATGCAGGTCCATTGCCCGGCCCAGTGAACTTTCGCGGCGTGCGGATCGGCGTGCCGATTTGCGAAGATATCTGGAGTGATCAAGTCACTGAATGCCTGCAGGAGTGCGGCGCCGAAATGCTGGTCTCGCCGAACGGTTCGCCGTTCGATTGGCCGAAGCCCGATCGGCGGATGCAGGTCGCCGTCACGCGCATAACGGAAACGCGGTTGCCGTTGGTCTATCTCAATCAGGTCGGCGGCCAGGACGAACTGGTGTTCGACGGCGCGTCGTTCGTGTTGAACAGCGATTGCTCGCTAGCAGTTCAATTGCCGGCGTGGGAAGAGGCACTTGTCCTCACCGAATGGCACAAGAGCGCCGAAGGCTGGTCCTGCGCGCCGGGCCGCCAGGCAGTTTTGCCGGAGCTGGACGCGGCGGCCTACCACGCCTGCATGTTGGGCTTGCGCGACTACGTGTCGAAAAACGGCTTCCCAAGCGTGGTGCTCGGCCTTTCTGGTGGCGTCGATTCGGCTCTCGTTGCAGCCCTTGCCGCTGATGCACTCGGCCCCGACAAGGTGCATGCAATCATGCTGCCGTATCGCTACACCTCAAAGGATAGCCTCGTCGATGCAGCGGCCTGCGCCAACGCGCTGGGCATCCGTTACGACAGTGTGGCCATCGGCGGCCCCGTCGATGCGCTGATGACATCGCTCGCCGAAATGTTTACTGGCACGACACCAGGGCTCACCGAAGAAAACGTCCAGAGCCGCATCCGTGGCAGCACCTTGATGGCAGTTTCGAACAAGTTCGGCGGCATGGTGCTGACCACGGGCAACAAGAGCGAAATGTCGGTCGGTTATGCGACGCTGTACGGCGACATGAACGGGGGCTTCAATCCAATTAAAGACCTCTACAAGATGGAGGTCTATCGGCTCTGCCGTTGGCGCAATGCCAACGTGCCGACGGGCGGCAAAGCACCCGGCGGCATCGTGATCCCGGAGAACATTATCACCAAGGCGCCGACCGCCGAACTGCGCGAGAACCAGAAGGATCAGGATAGCTTGCCCGAGTACGACGTGCTCGACGACATCCTGAAATGCCTCGTCGAAGAGGAGATGTCAGTGCCGCAAATCATCGCGCGTGGGCATTCAGTCGAGGTCGTGAAGAAGATCGAGCGGTTGCTGTATCTCGCTGAGTACAAGCGGCGACAGGCCGCCCCCGGCGTGAAGATTTCCGCCCGCAATTTCGGGAGAGACCGGCGGTATCCGATTACGAATAGATTTCGGGAGGATGCGGCGGCAGTGGCAGCCGCAAATGCAGCGGCGCCGAAGTCGGTCATGCCGCGGGCAGATGGTGGGGATGCGGGGTAGGGTTGTGAAGTTTAGAACGTGCATCTGGGCAACTCTGAAACCGAGTTTATTCTCAGTAGAGCGGCCCGATCACCAGGCGATTGAAGAATTGCAATCGACCGCGACCCCCGGGCTCGCATGCTGAATTTAGGGCACTGGCGACCACCCCAACGACCGGACGCGATCACGAGCGCTCCGTTCGGAAGGTGGACCTTAGACCCACCCCTACCTCGCCCCACCGATATCCACCAGACTGCTGGTCACGTAAGACGCGGCGGGGGAGAGTAGCCACAGCACCGTCTCGCCAACTTCTTCAGGCGAGCCGACGCGGCCTTGTGGGACTAATCCCACGAGCTTTTTTAGCCGCTCGGTGTCGCCGGTCGCATCATGTATTTCAGTGTCGATCAAGCCCGGTCGCACGGCATTGACGCGGATGCCTTGCGGGGCTACCTCGATTGAAAGACCCTGTGTGAACGTATCAATTGCGCCCTTGGAGGCCGCATAGGCGAGCATGCCGTTGGCGCCGCCAATGACAGCAGCGCGGCTACTCATGTTGACGATTGCGCCGCCCTTGCCGCCGGTTTTGGTTGACATGCGCTTCACCGCCTCGGCCGCACAGAGGAATTGGCTTGTCACGTTGATGCGCCAATGGTCGTTGAGCAAAGTTTCAGTTAGGCCCGTGATCGGTGCATAGGTGTGGACAATGCCCGCGTTATTGAACAAGCCAGTGACGGGGCCGAGCCGCTTGTCGGTCTCGGCGAACAGATGGGCTGCGCCTGCCGCCGTCGAGACATCGGCTTTGATGGCAACGGCCTTGCCGCCGCTTTTCTCAATTGTGGCGACTATTTCAGCTGCCCGATCCGGGCTCGCATTGTAATTTACCGCAATCGCCCACCCGCGTGCGCCGGCGAGTTTCGCAGTCGCAGCCCCAATACCCCGGCTAGCACCTGTGATGACCAAAACGCTGCTCATGTGCCCGTCCTCCCGCTAAACTGTGTTGGGCCAAGGATAGGCTGGAAGTTGCGACAACTTGAACCCCTGTTTGCGCAACCGTCACCTGCCTTGGAATTGCCGTGAGAATTCAGCTACCAGGGCGCTGCGACTAAACATGGGCGGGACAAACATGACTGTGGAACTTGATCGTCGCGCATTTGTCGCCGCCTCGCTGGCGCAGACCATGGCCTTGGCGCTGGGCGGGGAGGCCTCCGTTGCGCAAACCACGCGTAGTCCGAATGGTCTCGTGTTGGGGGGCGCTGAGCCGTTTTCCTTCAATGCCCTGAAGCAACGCGCGAAGGACTTAGGCGGCAAGCCCTATGCCGCCCCGCCGCGCCCCGCGCCTGAGATCGTCGCGAAAATCGATTACGCCATACACGGCTCGCTGAAGTACCGCACCGATGCAGCCTTGTTCGCGCAAGGGCCGGGGCAGTTCCCAGCGACGTTCTTTCACCTCGGGCAATACTTTCAGAAGTCGGTGCGGATGCATGTTGTGTCAGGGGGCGAGGCGCGCGAAGTCGTCTACGAACCGTCCTACTTCGACATGCCGGTAGACTCGATTGCGCGCAAACTGCCAGAGAATGTCGGCTTCGCTGGCTTTCGCTTTCAGGAAAGCACCAAGGGGCATCCGAGCAGGGGTGGTCGCGATGGTGGCAAACTCGACTGGCGCTTGAACGACTGGGTGGCGTTTCTCGGCGCCTCCTACTTCCGTGCCATTGGGGAAGACTATCAATATGGGTTGTCGGCGCGCGGTCTTGCCATTGATCCGGCGATCTCGGGCGTGACGGAAGAGTTCCCCGACTTCACGCATTTCTACATCGAGACGCCTGCCGAAGGATCGGCCACGGTGGTGGTCAATGCGCTACTCGAATCGCCGAGTGTCACCGGCGCCTATCGGTTTGCGATGACGCGCGAGGCTGGCGTGGTGATGGATGTAAGCTGTCGGCTGCACATCCGCCGCGAGGCACAACGCTTTTGCCTATCGCCGCTGACCTCGATGTACTGGTTCTCCGAGACCGTTAAAAATGCGTCCGGCGATTGGCGGCCAGAGGTTCATGATTCAGATGGGCTGGCACTGTGGACGGGAACCGGTGAACGCATCTGGCGACCGCTCAACAACCCGCCGCGCCAAATCGTGTCTTCGTTCGTTGACGACAACCCGAAGGGCTTTGGCCTGATGCAGCGCGACCGGCTGTACGATCACTATCAGGATGGCGTGGCTTACGAGCGACGCCCATCGCTATGGGTCGAGCCCATTGGCAATTGGGGCCGGGGTGCAGTGCAATTGATGGAGCTGCCGACCGACGATGAGATCCATGACAACATCGTCGCCGCCTGGGTGCCAGCCGAACCGGTAAAAGCTGGCAGCACGCTTGATCTCGCCTACAAGCTGCACTGGCTCAACGATGAGCCGAAGGCGGTGCGTGAGCAGGCGCAACTCGCCCGCACGGTCGCGACCCGCATTGGCACCGGGGGTGAGCCTGGCACGCCGCGGCCGCAAGGCGTGAAGAAGTTTGTCGTTGAGTTCTTCGGGAGTTCGCTCAGCACCGTGCCGTCCGGCATCAAGCCCGAGGCTGTTGTGACAACCTCGCGTGGCGAAATCATCAACCCGTTCACCGAAGCGCTGTCGAACGACGTCGCCGGTCATTGGCGCGCGGTGTTCGACTTGAAAGCAGGCCCCGGCGATCCGGTGGAGCTTCGCATGTTCATGCGGCTCAAGGGGCAGGTTCTGACCGAAACCTGGGCTTATCAGGCCCACGCCGGGTGAGTGGCCGGGGGCTTGAATGCCGTCGATGTTCGCGCCACGTTAGATCGAACATTAGACAAGGAGCGAACGATGAGCTGGCAACCGTCCTCCGATCCGACCCCTGGCGACAAGCAAAGCTGTGACGCAATCGAGCATGTGATTGTGCCACGCGCGCGCGATCTCGGCGGCTTCGAGGTGCGGCGGGCTTTGCCCTCGACGAAGACGCAGATGATTGGACCCTTCATCTTCTTTGACCAGATGGGCCCGGCTGAGTTCATTCTCGGGACCGGCATCGACGTGCGCCCCCATCCGCACATTGGGTTGGCGACCGTCACGTACCTGTTCGAAGGTGAGATCTGGCATCGGGATTCGCTGGGCACCTCGATGCCGATCCGACCGGGGGACGTGAACCTGATGTCGGCTGGGCGCGGCATCGTCCATTCGGAGCGCGAAGCAGCGGACCTCAAGACGAAGCCACGCCGCATGTTCGGCATTCAAGCCTGGTGCGCGTTACCGAAATCGCACGAAGAAACAGTGCCGACGTTCGTGCATCACGGCGTTGACGAACTTCCTCGCATAACGGGCGAAGGCAAGCGCGTCCGGCTGATCATGGGAGAAGCATTCGGGCAGACGGCACCGACCAAATTTCCCCATCCAACGCTGTACGCCGAAGCTGTGCTGGCGCCGGGTGCGATCCTGCCCTTCGATGCCGACTATGATGAGCGCGGCATCTATATCGCGTCCGGCACCATCGACATCGCCGGACAAACGTTCGAGGCCGGTCGGCTGTTGACGTTTAAGCCCGGTGATCGCATTTCAATTTTGGCGCTGTCGCAGGCGCGTCTCATGATGCTCGGTGGCGAGCCAATGGATGGTCCGCGCCACATCGGGTGGAATTTCGTGTCATCGTCGAAAGACCGGATCGAATCCGCCAAGGAAGACTGGCGGCAGAAGCGGTTTGCCCTGGTGCCGGGCGACGAAGTGGAACGGATCGAGCTGCCGGGGTGATGAAAAAAGGCGTCAATTTGCAGGTATAGCGGCGCGAAGGGCCTTTGCCCATTCGGACGGCAGATGCAAGCGCTCAGCATTTATAACGGTGCCATTCGGTTCTAGAAGCATGACCCAGCCCGAGGCGATCGCGTTTTGGCTGTCCATAATTTTTATCTGATCAGCACAAAGAATATTACGGTTCAGTTCAATTGTAACGCGACCTTCTATGACTTGCGTGTCCCCTGTCCTGTAAAGAAGGTTCGCGCGCCACCTCAATCCGCTGTCAGGCGCGGGAGTACCGAGCGGTGGGTCAATGGCAGCACAGGTGTTAGCGGACTGCTGCGCGGAAGCGAACGTGCTCAAGGACAGCATAAAAATAGACAATCCTAAGCAAATTATCTTAGCCGCCATGTCGCACTCCTTTGACGCAGCAAGACGGCGGATTGGTATCGATGCAGATGGTCCTTATTAAGGCAGGGGCCTGCTCGGATATTCGCCGATCTTGAACTGTGGCTTGGCCGAGTGACGCGGATTAAGCAGCTCAAACCGTCATCAACTTGCGCACGTCCGCCTCGACCATGCTTGCCTTCGTGCCCGATAGCACGACTTCGCCGCGTTCCAACACCGCGAAGGTGTCGGTCAGTTCCTTGGCGAAGTCGAAGTATTGCTCGACCAGCACGATCGCCATCGTGCCCTTGTCGCGCAGGTAGGTGATCGCTCGGCCGATGTCCTTAATGATCGATGGCTGAATGCCCTCGGTCGGCTCATCGAGCACCAGGAGCTTCGGTCGGGTGACGAGCGCGCGCGCAATCGCAAGCTGCTGCTGCTGTCCGCCGGAAAGATCGCCGCCGCGGCGGCCGAGCATTGATTTCAGGATCGGGAATAGCTCGTACAACTCAGGTGGAATGGTGCGGTCGGCGCGCTTGAGAGGGGCGAAGCCGGTTTCGAGGTTTTCCTTCACCGTGAGCAACGGGAAGATCTCTCGGCCCTGTGGCACGTAGGCGATGCCACGACGTGCGCGTTCGTAAGGGAGAAGCTTCGAAATCTCCTCGCCATCGAATTTGATCGACCCACCGCTGATGGCCTGTTGACCGACAATCGCGCGTAGAAGCGAACTTTTGCCAACACCGTTACGGCCCAGCACGCAAGTGATCCGGCCAATGTCAGCCGCAACCGATACGCGCCGCAGTGCTTGAGCGGCACCATAGTGAAGATTGATCGCATCTACGGTCAGCATGATCATCGCCCCAAATATACTTCGATGACGCGTTCGTTGGCGGAAACTTGGTCGAGCGAACCTTCGGCCAACACGCTGCCTTCATGCAGCACGGTGACGCGGACGCCGAGGCGGCGGACGAAGTCCATATCGTGCTCGACGACGATGACCGAATGATCCTTGGCGATTTCGCGCAACAGGTCGGCGGTGGTCTCGGTTTCGCTGTCGGTCATGCCAGCGACCGGCTCATCGACCAGCAACAGTTTGGGATCCTGCGCAATCAGCATGCCGATCTCCAGCCACTGCTTCTGCCCGTGGCTGAGAGCGCCGGCAGCCCGTGCTCGATGGGCGTCGAGCCGGATAGTGCCAAGGATATGATCGATCCGCTCGCTGTCATGCGTCCGGCGCTTCCAGAACAAATTCGCGCCGACGCGGCGGTTGTTCTTCAGCGCAAGCAGAAGATTATCCTCAACCGTGTGCTGTTCGAATACCGTTGGCTTCTGGAACTTGCGACCAATTCCGAGATTGGCAATTGCCGCTTCGTCGAGCTTGGTCAGATCGACCGTGCGATCAAACATGACCTCACCGTCGTCTGGTCGGGTCTTGCCCGTGATAACGTCCATCATCGTCGTTTTGCCAGCCCCGTTCGGGCCGATGATCGCCCGCATTTCGCCGTGACGAATGTCGAGCGATAGCCCGTTCAATGCGCGGAAGCCATCGAATGAAACTTCGACGCCGGACAGATACAACAGCGAGTGGGTGACCTCGGTCATTTCAATGCCCCTTCCGACTCCGCTGTGCGCAATGCACCCGGAGGTGCAACCTCGGGCGCGTCATCTGATCGATTGTTTCTGTTGGTCCAATCGGCGAGCGTGCCCATGATGCCCTTTGGCAGGAATATTGTGACCAACACAAACAGGAGGCCAAGCGCGAATAGCCAGTATGGTGCGAGAATGCCGCTGGTGAAGGTCGTCTTGGCGTAGTTGACCAGGATCGCGCCAAGCGCTGCCCCAACGAGTGTGCCGCGTCCGCCAACCGCCACCCAGATCACCACTTCGATCGAGTTCGCCGGATGGAACTCACTCGGATTGATGATGCCGACCTGGGGCACGTAAAGCGCGCCAGCGATGCCAGCCATGCAGGCCGACAGCGTGAACAGGAATGTTTTATAGGCATCGACGCGGTAGCCGAGAAACCGCGTCCGACTTTCCGCGTCGCGGATCGCGACTAACACCTTGCCGAGCTTCGAGGCGACGACGCCACGGGCGATCACGTAACAGGCCATCAAAGTGATTGCCGATAGCGAGAACAAAGTCGCGCGGGTGCCGGGCGCTTGCACGCTATAGCCCAGGATGTCTTTGAAGTCGGTGAGCCCGTTATTGCCGCCAAAGCCCATGTCGTTGCGAAAGAATGATAGCCACAGCGCGTACGTCAACATCTGCGTGATGATCGACAGATAGACGCCGGTGACGCGGCTACGGAACGCAAACCAACCGAATACAAAGGCTAGAAGTCCCGGCGCCAGAAACACCATCAGGCCCGCGAATGGGAACATGTCGAAGCCCCACCAGTACCAGGGCAATTCCTTCCAGTTTAGAAACACCATGAAGTCGGGCAGCAGCGGGTTGGAATAAACGCCGCGCGAGCCGATCTGGCGCATCAAATACATACCCATGGCATAACCGCCGAGCGCAAAGAACGCGCCATGCCCCAGGCTCAAGATGCCCGCATACCCCCAGATCAGGTCGAGCGACAGCGCTAGAATCGCAAAGCACAAGTACTTGCCCCACAGCGCCACGCTCGATGTCGAGATGTGGAAAAACGACGAGGGCGAAAAAACCAGATGACAGAACGGCACTACGATAGCGGCGATAGCGAGCAGCCCTAAAAAGATTGCGCCGCGTTTGTCACTTTCGATCAGGGCTCGCACAATCATGCCTCCACCGACCGGCCCTTGAGAGCGAATAGCCCTCGCGGTCGCTTCTGGATGAACATGATCACGGCGATCAGCAGGATGATCTTGCCGAGTACGGCACCAGCAAATGGCTCAAGTAACTTGTTGGCGATGCCAAGCGACATAGCGCCGACCAATGTGCCCCACAAATTGCCGACGCCGCCGAACACCACAACGAGGAAACTATCGACGATGTAGCTCTGGCCAAGGTTCGGTGAAACGTTATCAATCTGACTCAACGCGACACCAGCCAACCCGGCAATGCCAGAGCCTAGACCAAACGTCAGGGCGTCGACACGAGCCGTCGGAATACCCATCGAGCTGCCCATCCGTCGATTTTGCGTCACGGCACGCATATGCAAGCCAAACGGCGTGTACTTCAACGCGAGCAATAGCCCGAAGAAGATCAATCCAGCGAACACGATGATCCAGAGCCGGTTCCAGGTGATTACGAGTTCGCCCACCTTAAACGCACCCGACATGAAGCTAGGGGCGCCGACCTCGCGATTGGTCGGCCCGAACCAAGTACGCACGGCCTGCTGAAGAATAAGGCTGATGCCCCAGGTCGCCAGCAGTGTCTCCAGTGGGCGGCCATAGAGGAAGCGGATCACGCTACGCTCAATGGCAATGCCAATGGCACCTGCGACCAGAAACGCCAATGGAATCGCGAAGATCAGCGAGTAGTCGAATAGTCCAGGAAAGCTCGTGCGGATGACCTCTTGCACGACGAAGGTGGTGTAGGCCCCGATCATCACCATTTCGCCGTGCGCCATGTTGATGACGCCCATCACACCGAACGTGATCGCAAGGCCAATAGCTGCAAGTAACAGTACGGAGCCGAGCGAGAGGCCGTACCAGAAATTCTGCGCAATGCGCCAAACCGCAAGCTTGCTCTCGATGTCGGCAACGGCGCGGGTCGCCGCTTCTTTCAAAGCAGCAGGCGCGCTGGCTGGTAGCCCTTGAAGGGCTGCAACGGCCGTCTGGTCACCGCGTGTCTTTAGAATGCTGATTGCGGCAATGCGTGTGACTTCCGGCAAATCCACTTTGTTGAACACAATGACCGCACGGGCTGCTTCTAGCTCGAGCCGTACTTTTGCATCGACCTCTTTTGCGAGTGCCGCAACGACTTGATCGAACTTGCTCGCATCCTGCGACTTGAAGATTGATTGGGCGGCCTCCAGGCGCTTGACGGGGTCGGGTGATAATAGCGTCATTGCGCCGAGCGCTGCCTGAACCGCTGTGCGCACACGGTTGTTGAGGCGCACTGGCGTTAAGTCTGCTGGAGCAACTGGCACGATCATTCCGGTTGTGGCATTCGTGAGCTTGCCGCCGACATCAATAACCACAACCAACTTGTCGGTTGCTGAAAACCTCAATCGACTTTCGGCAAGCGCTGCGAGGATGATGGGGGCTGCGGCATCGCCAGAATTTGCGATCTCGGAAATGGCTTCAGCCGTGTCGGAATAGCTATCGGCTAAAAAGCGGGCGACGGGTGCGTCGAGGTTGGCCGCAGCAGCAAATGTCGTCGACAGGCCGACGTTTGCGGCTATCGCGAATATCTGAAAGAGCGTCGTTAGAAATCGCCGCATGATCAATCCAAAAACACTGGTAGCGTGAAGTCGTCGATGCTCGCGCTTGTCGTGGAAAGGGCGGCGCACTGCAACAGCGCGCCGCCCGTAAGTCTTATGTCCGTGTCAAATTTAACCCGGATCAAGCAGCAAAGATCAACCGCATTTGCCGGTCTTGGTATTGAAGTTACCGCACTTCTTCTCGACCCAGTCGCCGATCAGGTCCTTGGAACCATCAAGGCTCTTTGACCAAGCGTCACCTGCAACGAGATCTTTCGTCTTCCAAACCGTTTCCATCTGGCCGTCGGCCTTGATTTCACCGATCAGAACAGGCTTCGTGATGTGATGGTTCGGCAGCATCTTCGACATACCACCGGTCAAGTTGGCCGCTTCGATGCCAGGCAACGCGTCGATGACCTTATCTGGATCAACCGACTTCACCTGCTCGACAGCCTTGACCCACATGTTGAAGCCAATCACGTGTGCTTCCATCGGATCGTTGGTGACGCGCTTCGGGTTCTTGGTGAAGGCTTTCCACTTTGCGATGAACTCGTCGTTGGCAGGGGCTTTCACGCTCTGGAAGTAGTTCCAGGCGGTCAAGTGGCCAACAAGGTTCTTGGTGTCGATGCCAGCGAGCTCTTCTTCACCGACAGAGAATGCGACGACTGGAATATCGGTCGCCTTCACGCCAGCGTTAGCAAGTTCCTTGTAGAACGGCACGTTGGCATCGCCGTTAATGGTCGATACGACGGCGGTCTTTTTGCCGGCGGTGCCGAACTTCTTGATGTCGGATACGATCGTCTGCCAATCGGAGTGCCCGAAAGGCGTGTAGTTGATCATGATGTCGTCTTTGGCGACGCCCTTTGAAATCAGGTAGGCCTCAAGGATCTTGTTGGTTGTGCGCGGATAGACGTAGTCGGTGCCAGCCAATACCCAACGCTTCACGTCGCCGCCGTCTTTCGACATCAGGTAATCAACAGCTGGGATTGCCTGCTGGTTCGGGGCTGCGCCCGTGTAGAAGACATTGCGTTCTGACTCTTCACCCTCGTACTGAACCGGATAGAAGAGGATGTTGTTGAGCTCCTTGAACACCGGCAGCACCGATTTGCGTGACACTGAGGTCCAGCAGCCAAACACCACCGAAACCTTGTCCTTAGAAATCAACTCGCGGGCCTTTTCTGCGAAAAGGGGCCAGTTTGAAGCAGGGTCAACGACGACCGCTTCAAGCTTCTTGCCGAGCACGCCCCCTTTCTTGTTTTGCTCATCGATCAGGAAGAGCATCGTGTCCTTCAGCGTCGTCTCGCTGATTGCCATCGTGCCTGAAAGTGAATGTAGGATCCCGACCTTAATGGTCTCTTGGGCCTGGGCTTGGAGGCTGGTCAGTAGAACTGCTGACGCAGCCAGTCCGCCCGCAAGCGTCGCTGCCGTTTTACGTACTGAAAGCATGGGTTCCCTCGGGTTGATTATTACCAAACCATTAACAGCAAGCCGTGTGCCATCTTCACGGCACGGCTTTCCCCTCTGAATTCATTGGATATTTATCTGCGAGGGTGCGGTTGCGCGGTGCATACTCGGGTTGTTCTGGCTAATTTTCAGTCAGGTTCAAAATGCAACGGCTTAAAATTAGGCAGATATTAGGTGTGCCATATAAACTTTCAGTCCTCGATCGAACTCCAAGATCGTGGGGTGGCTTCGGTTGAGCATTGAGACAGAGACTAATCCGCCTAAGGCTTGAGCGGTTTGTGCAGCGAAAGTGCAATTTTTTTGTGCAACCTCCGAATGCGTCAAATTTTATGCAGATGCGCAATGTATTGAAGAACATTAAGTATTTTGATTTTTTATAGCTTGGCACGATCCTTGTTAAGCTTTTGATCATCAACCGAGGTCTCGGTGACAACAAGGGATCATTAAATGAAGCGCTCAACTCTGTGCCTGCTCCAGTCGCGTCGGCAACTGCTGCGCGGTACAGCGACTGCGGCACTGTTTGCTGCAGTGAAGACGACTCTGCCGGGAGGAGCGTTCGCTCAAGGGGGTGGGCCGGAAGTTAAGGGCACCAAACTAGGCTACATTGCTCTGACCGATGCGGCGCCACTGATCATTGCCAAAGAAAAGGGCATTTTCACAAAGTTCGGGTTGCCGGACATGGATATTGCCAAGCAGGCATCATGGGGTGCGACCCGCGATAATATGGCGTTGGGGACCAAGGCTAATGGCATCGATGGCGGTCATATACTGCGGCCGAAGGTGCATCTGTATTCGACGGGCAAAGTCATGCAGAACGGCCAGCCACTGCCGATGTACAACCTTCTGAACTTGAACGAAGACTGCCAAGGCATCTCGGTTTCGAATGAGTTCAAAGATCTTAAGATCGGGAAAGATGCCGCGCCGTTGAAGGCGGCCTTCGAAAAGAAAAAGGCGTCCGGCAAGGAAGTCAAAGTCGCGATGACCTTCCCAGGAGGTACGCACGACCTGTGGATTCGCTATTGGCTGGCCGCTGGTGGGATCGATCCCGACAAGGACGTTTCGACCATAGTCGTGCCGCCACCGCAGATGGTTGCCAACATGAAGGTGGGCACGATGGATGCCTTCTGTGTGGGTGAGCCTTGGAACGAACAGTTGGTCAACCAGGATATTGGATACACGGCGCTGACGACCGGCGAGTTGTGGGCCAACCACCCGGAGAAAGTGCTCGGCATGCGCGCCGATTGGGTCGATGTAAATCCGAAGGCGACGCTCGCCATCATGATGGCAACCATGGAAGCACAGCAGTGGTGCGATAAGCTTGAAAACAAGGATGAGATGGCTGAGATAATTGGTCGGCGTCAGTGGTTCAACGTACCGGTCGCCGACATTATTGGTCGACTCAAGGGTGACATAAACTACGGTCTTGGGCGCACAGTTAAGGACCCAAAGCTTGCAATGAAGTTTTGGGGCGACAAGGGGTCGGCTTCCTACCCTTGGAAGAGCCTCGATACGTGGTTCGTCACCGAAAATGTGCGATGGGGCAAATTCGAACCGTCGATCGACATCAAGGCACTCGTCGACAAGACCAACCGTTCCGACCTCTGGCGTGAAGCTGCCAAGACGTTGAACATCGCCGGTTCGCCAACTGCTGACAGCCGCGGCAAAGAGACGTACTTCGACGGCAAGGTCTTTGATCCCGCTGACCCGACGGCCTACCTGAAAAGCCTCTCGATCAAGCGCGCGGCGGTATGACGGCGACCTGATAGGCTCCATGCAAGGCGTTGTTGGAGTGAAGCGTTCAGTCATCCAAATCGGATTTTTGAGGACGAATACATGACAGCTACTGCCCTGAAGCCGCACTTGGTGCCGACACCTGCCGGTGCCGTGCCAATTACCGTCGCTGCTCTGCCGATTGCGACGGTGTTGGCACTGCCGGTTGCAAAGCGCAGCGCCTCGAAGCGGCTGGCAGAGATCGGCCAGTCGATCGCAGTCAACGTGCTGCCGCCGTTGATTGTAGTGCTGGTCTTGGGGCTGATCTGGCAGATCGCAACGGATCATCCAAAAGCGTCGCTCCCTTCGCCCACCAAGATCTGGAAGGAGGCCAAGGATCTCATCATTGATCCATTTTTTGTAAATGGACCGCAGGACATCGGTTTGGGATGGCGCGTGTTGACGTCGCTGCAGCGGGTCTTCTTGGGGTTTGGCTTGGCCGCCTTTTTTGGCATTCTGTTGGGTGCTCTTGTAGGCCAGAGCCAGTGGGCGACGCGCGGACTTGATCCTGTGTTTCAAATTCTGCGCACCGTACCGCCACTCGCCTGGTTGCCGATCTCCCTGGCGGCCTTCCGTGACAGTTACCCGTCGGCTATTTTCGTGATCTTCATCACGGCGATCTGGCCGGTGATCATCAATACGGCAGTCGGCGTTCGCAATATTCCGCAGGACTATCGAAATGTCGCCCAAGTCCTTCGGTTGAACCCGATCGAGTTCTTTTGGAAGATCATGATCCCGTCGGCGGCCCCCTATATTTTCACCGGCCTTCGGATTGGGATCGGCTTGTCATGGCTCGCCATCGTTGCCGCTGAAATGCTGACCGGTGGTGTCGGCATCGGATTCTTCATCTGGGATGCGTGGAACTCGTCGCGTCTGTCGGACATCGTCGTGGCCCTGATTTACATCGGTGTCGTGGGCTTTGTGCTTGATCGCCTCGTCGCAGCCGTCGGGCGGTTCGCGACCCGCGGCACAGCTGAATCTTGAAGGAGGCCAATATCATGGCTGGCTATCTGACAATCCAGGATCTCGGCATCACCTTCAATCGCGGTGGCGTCGCAAGCGAGGTGCTGCGCGGCGTCAATCTCGAAATTGAGAAAGGCGAATACATCTCGATTATCGGCCACTCCGGCTGCGGCAAGTCGACGTTGCTGAATATTATCGCAGGCCTCCTGCGCGCGTCGACTGGCACGGTATTGCTCGAGAAGCAGCATGTGACTGAGCCGGGTCCGGAGCGTGCAGTGGTATTCCAGAACCACTCACTACTGCCGTGGCTCACGGTTTATGAGAACGTGGCGCTGGCGGTGGATAAAGTGTTTGGGGCGAAGAAGTCCAAAGTCGAGCGCCGTGATTGGATCATGCACAATCTCGCCTTGGTCAATATGGTGCATGCAAAGGACAAGCGACCGACCGAGATTTCCGGCGGCATGAAACAGCGTGTTGGCATCGCACGCGGACTTTCGATGGAGCCGAAAATCCTGCTGCTGGACGAGCCGTTCGGCGCCCTCGATGCGCTGACGCGTGCCCATCTCCAAGACACCGTAATGGAGATCCATAGCCGGCTAGGCAATACCATGATCATGATCACGCATGATGTGGACGAAGCCGTGCTTCTGTCAGATCGCATTGTGATGATGACGAATGGACCATCGGCGACCATTGGGGAGGTGTTGACGGTGAACCTTGCGCGGCCACGCCGCAGATTGGATCTGGTCGCTGATGCAACGTACACGCGGGCACGCGCTGGCGTGCTCGAATTCCTGTATGCGCGGCACAAGGCGCCAGCACTTCTGGCCGCAGAGTGACGACAATGACCCGACAACGCATCGTCGTCATCGGCAACGGTATGGCAAGCCTTCGCTTTGTCGAGGAGATCGTCAAGCGGGGGGCTGGGCGCTTCATGATTACCGTGCTTGGAGCAGAGGTGGAACCGGCTTACAATCGTGTTTTGTTGTCACCATTGCTGGCCGGAGAAATTGGCCACGCAGACGTCGCGATGAAGCCCCGCAGCTGGTATGGTCAAAATAACATCAACCTCATGACCGGTACGCGGGTGATTGGAATCGATGCCGTGGCGCGGCGGGTGCAGTTGCCCGGTGGGCATTCGTTGCCGTTCGATCACCTTGTTCTGGCAACGGGATCGCAACCGTTCAGGCTTCTATTGCCAGGTGCTGATCTTGATGGTGTCATCGCGTTTCGGACTTTGACAGATATCGAGCGTATGCGCAGTGCAACCGGGCGCAGCCGACCAGCGGTCGTCATTGGTGGTGGGCTACTTGGTATTGAGGCTGCATATGGGCTCGCCCGCGCCGGTGTCGCCGTCACGTTGGTGCACATTATGGACCGCCTTATGGAGCGGCAACTGGATAGAAATGCTGCTGACCGTTTGAAGCTTGCACTTGAGGCCAAGGGCATCAGCGTGAGGCTGGGTGCGAAAACCGAGGCAATTATGGGCGAGCGCTGGGTTGAAGGCGTCCGATTGTCCGATGGCAGCGTTATCCCATGCCGCGCGGTGATTATGGCTGCTGGCATTGTGCCTGATGTGGCGTTGGCCAAACTGGCCGGGCTCGATGTTGATCGTGGCGTCAAGGTCAATGACCAAATGCAAACTTCGGCACTGGGCATCTACGCCATCGGCGAGTGTGCCGCACATCGCGGGACCGTCTACGGCATCGTCGAACCAGCCTACGAGCAGGCGCGCGTGCTGGCCGACGTACTTAGCGGAACAGCGTCGCAGTACGCAGGCTCGGTACTGGCCACGAACCTCAAGGTATCTGGCGTGCCTGTCTACTCGGTTGGCGACTTTGAGGGCGAGGGCGCTGAAACCATAGTGCTCACGGACGACACTTCGGGCGTCTATCGTAAGCTCGTCGTGCAGGATGGAGTTCTTGTCGGTGCGGTCCTATTCGGCGATACCTCGGATGCTCTGTGGTACCGTGATCTCGTAGCGTCGAAAACATCCATTGAATCGATCCGCAGTCAGTTGCCGTTCGGTCGCGTCTACGCTGAGGCTGCGTAAGCCATGAGCGGGCAAGATTTCAGTGACGACCAGCGACGCTATCTGGAAGGATTTGTTTCCGGAGCGCAAGCCGCGCGGGTTGCGATCGGGCTTAAGCCGCTCGGTGGCGGAGGGCAGGGCGGTCCTTCCGCCCCCATAGGGCCCGATGCACCACATCTGGCTGCAATGGCACGCACCGAAGCTACAGGCGGCAAACTCGTCAACGAGGAAAAGGCAAAGCGCGACGATCATCCGTTCGACGCCTACGCGCGGCTGAAAGCCGAGAGCGAGAAGGGGCTATTCCCCAAGGGCGTCGATAACTTTCGTTGGCGGTTCCATGGCCTCTACTACGTCGCCCCGACCCAAGATTCCTATATGTGCCGCCTGCGCATCCCAAACGGCATTATCAATGACCGGCAGTTCGAGGGCGTTGCCGATCTGGCTGAGCAGTACGGTGGCGGCTACACGCACGTCACCACGCGCGCCAACTTGCAGATCCGCGAGATCGCAGCCCGAAACGGTGTGCTACTGATTGAAGGACTGGCAGATCTTGGACTGACACCTAAAGGATCGGGTGCCGATAACATTCGCAATGTGACTGGCTCGCCGACCGCCGGCATCGATCCGCAAGAGCTGCTGGATACCCGGCCTCATGCGCGCCAGTGGCATCATCACATCCTGAATGATCGCTCGCTGTTTGGCTTGCCGCGCAAGTTCAATGTCGCTTTCGACGGCGGCGGGCAATCACCGGTGCTGGAAGACACCAACGATATTGCATTTACCGCCGTGACGGTTGGTGCCGACGCAGGCGTCGAAGCCGGTGTCTGGTACCGACTGGGATTGGGTGGCATCACTGGTCATCGGGACTTTGCCCGTCCGACCGGCGTCTATGTTCGACCAGTGGATGCCACGCGCGTCGCCGATGCCATCGTGCGTGTGTACATTGAGAATGGTGATCGGACGGACCGCAAAAAGGCGCGATTGAAGTACGTGCTGGATGCCTGGGGCTTCGAGAAGTTCCTCGCTGCCGTCGAAACGAAGCTCGGCAGTGCGCTTGTACGGTTGGATGACGCCAAGGTCAACGCGCCCAACCGCCAAGATCGCAAAGCTCACGTCGGTGTGCACCCCCAGAAGCAAAAGGATTTGTGCTGGGTTGGCGTTGTCTTACCGGTCGGTCGATTGTCCGTTGAGCAGATGCGCGGGCTTGCCAAAATTTCGCGGGAATTCGGAGATGGTGATATCCGCTTAACGGTTTGGCAAAATCTTTTGTTGTCGGGCGTTCCGGTAGCCAAAGTGGGCGCGGTGGAGAAGCGCCTGCTGGCACTTGAACTGACGTCGAAAGCGACAAGCATCCGCGCTGGGCTCGTCGCGTGCACCGGAAATACAGGTTGCAAATTCGCCGCTTCCAACACCAAGGGCACGGCCATTGCGATCGCCGACTGGGTCGAGCCGCGCGTCGCGTTGGATAGCCCGATCAATATTCATCTCACCGGCTGCCATCATTCGTGCGCGCAGCATTACATTGGCGACATCGGCATGATTGCCTGTCGCGTTCCCATTGCGCCTGAGAGCGACGATACGGTTGAGGGCTTCCATGTTTTGGTCGGCGGTGGTTTCGGACCTGATGTTGGTATCGCACGTGAACTCTATCGCGATGTCAAAACCGAAGATTGCCCGAAGCTCGTCGAACGCATGTTGAAGGTCTACCTCGCAGAGCGCGCGAGCAATGTTGAGACGTTCCAGGCGTTCACACGCCGGTTCGAAGTGCCCGCGTTGACGGCATTGTTCAATGCCGCAGGAGACGCGGCATGAGCATTCAGGAACGTGTCGTTACAGCCGTGCCGGTGATCCCTGAGTCAGCACCCTTCACGCACGAGCAGCGGGCTTGGCTGAATGGCTTCTTTGCGGGCGTCCTATCGCTTGATGCGCCAGCCGGTGTCACATCGCTCTCCGGAGCCTTGCCGCCTCAAGCGAGCCTCGCGCTGTCTGCCGACGGCGACGATGGGCAGGACCCGTGGCACGACGCTTCGATGCTCATCGACGAGCGCATGAAGCTTGCCGATGGCCGCCCGCAACGACGCAAGCTTTATGCCGCCATGGCCCAACAGGACTGTGGCCAATGCGGTTACTTATGCGAAAGCTACGCGGATGTTTTAGCGCGGGGCGAAGAGAAGCGGACAAACTTATGCGTTCCAGGCGGCAAGGAAACGAGCCGCATGCTGAAGCAACTGTTGGAGGCAGGCCCCGCAGCACCTGCGGACGCGACAGCAACGCCGGTCGCGGCCGACATAAAACCAGATGCCAAAACTGGTGCCAAGGCCGGGGTTCAAATCGGCTACGCGCGCGAAGCGCCGGTCGACGCCCTATTCAAGTCCGCAAAACGAATTTCGGGCAAAACATCAGAGAAAGACACGCGCCATATCGTCTTCGATATTTCGAAGAGTGGCATCGACTACGTGCCCGGCGACAGTTTTGGCATATTACCGGTCAATGAACCCGCGCTCGTTGACGCGATTCTTGCCGCCATGCGGGCCCCGCCCGATTTCCCGGTCCAGGGCACCAACGGTTCAATGCCGTTTCGGCAAGCCTTGATCGAAGACTACGCGCTGGGTGCAGCGCCCGACATGCTGTTCGAACTGATCAGTTATATGGTTGGTGGTGAGCGTCGGCAGAAGGCGAAATTACTTGCCAAGGGTGGCGACCCTGACGGCGATGCAGCGACACTCGATGTGTTGGCAGCACTGGAAAAATTTGGACCCCTGCACCCCGATCCGGAAGCGTTTCTCGAATGCTTGGAGCCGCTGCAGCCTCGTCTTTATTCGATTTCTTCGTCACCGCGCGCAACCCCCGGCGAACTTCATCTGACGGTCGATGCCGTGCGCTATCAAATCGGTCAGCGGCAGCGGTTGGGTGTAGGATCGACATTTCTAGCCGATCGGATGAAGACTGGATCGAAGCTCAAGGTCTATTTGCAAAAGGCACACGGGTTTGGCTTGCCGGCTGATCCTAAGACTCCGATTATCATGGTTGGGCCAGGCACTGGCATTGCGCCGTTCCGCTCGTTCCTGTGGCATCGGGCGGCGACCAAGGCGCCAGGTGACGCGTGGCTGTTTTACGGTCACCAGCGCGAGCAGAGCGAATTCTTCTATCGGGATGAGCTGGAAGGGTTCCTGAAAACGGGCACCTTGACGCGTCTTTCAACGGCATGGTCACGCGATGGTGCTAACAAGGTCTATGTGCAAGATCGCATGCGCGAAGCGGGTGCTGACTTGTGGTCTTGGCTTAAGCGCGGCGCTCATTTTTATGTTTGCGGCGACGCCAAGCGCATGGCCAAGGACGTCGAGGCGGCCATCGTCGCTGTCGCCCACGAACACGGCTTGATGAGTGAGGTAGGCGCGCGCGACTTCCTCGCTGAAATGAAATCAGCCAAGCGTTACGCGGCGGACGTTTATTGATGGCCCAGGTGTCGCCCACGATTGTAGCACCAGCCATCGTGCGCACCACATGCCCCTACTGCGGCGTGGGATGTGGAGTGCTTGCGAGCTCAAAGCGTGAAGGGCGCGCTGCCGTCAAGGGCGATCCTGACCATCCAGCCAACAGCGGTCGACTGTGCTCTAAAGGCTCGGCCTTGGGTGAGACGGTCGCGCTTGAAACACGGCTGCTTTATCCGGAAATTGATGGTGCGCGGGTGGCATGGTCGACAGCTCTCGACCATGTTGCCGACGGCTTGAAGAGTGTTCGGGATCGCCACGGTCCGGATGCCATCGCCTTCTATCTGTCGGGACAGATGCTCACCGAGGATTACTACGTCGCCAATAAGCTTGCGAAGGGCTTTATTGGTACGCCGCACGTCGATACGAATTCGCGGCTGTGCATGGCGTCGTCGGTCGCAGGCCACCGTCGCGCGTTCGGTGGCGATGTGGTGCCGCAGTCCTACGACGATCTGGAGTTGGCTGATCTCGTCGTGCTTGTTGGGTCGAATGCGGCTTGGTGTCATCCGATCCTTTATCAGCGCATTCAGGTGGCGCGGGCCGAGCGCGGTGTGCGTGTTGTCAACATCGATCCGCGTCGCACAGCGACCAGCGAAGGTGTCGATTTGCACCTTTCTATTCGCCCCGGCACCGATAGCCAGCTCTGGAACGGTTTGCTGGTTTGGCTGGTTGATCGCGGGCTTGTCGATGACGTCTACATCAAAAACCACACGGAAGGTTTCATCGATGCACTTGCCGAGGCGCGCGAAACGTCTCGATCAGTGGAGATGGTCGCGGCAGCAACTGGGCTCGACGCTTCGGGAATCGAGCAGCTCTATCAGTGGTGGTCAGAAACGCCTCGCGTGGTCTCCTGTTACAGCCAGGGTGTCAATCAATCGGCTCAAGGGACAGACAAGGTCAATGCGATCATCAACTGTCATTTGGCGACCGGACGCGTCGGCAAGGCAGGCTCTGGCCCGCTATCGTTCACCGGCCAGCCCAATGCGATGGGTGGGCGTGAGGTCGGCGGCCTAGCCAATATGCTGGCGGCCCACATGGGTTTTTCAGCCATGGAGCGCGATCGCGTCGGCCGTTTCTGGAAGGCCCCGAACGTCGTTGCAACTGAGGGCCTAAAAGCCGTCGATATGTTCGAAGCGATTGATCAGGGGCGCATCAAGGCGCTGTGGGTGATGGGCACGAACCCAGCCGTCAGTCTGCCGCGTGCGGATCATGTCCGTCAGGCGCTGTCGAAGCTGGAATTGTTCGTCGTATCCGAGAATGTTGCCTCGAACGACACCCTCAATTGCGCCTCGATCCGGCTGCCGGCTGCCGCCTGGGGCGAGAAGGATGGCACCGTCACGAACTCGGAGCGCTGCATTTCGCGGCAGCGCCAGTTCATGGCGCTCGCGGGCGAGGCCAAGCCTGATTGGTGGATCATGGGCGAGGTAGCTCGACGTCTCGGTTGGGCGGATGCGTTTGCCTATGAAGGCCCCGCTGCCATTTTTCGCGAACATGCGCAGCTGTCGGGTTTTGAAAATAGTGGCGAACGCGCGTTTAACATCACCGGTCTCGGCGCATTGTCCGATGCGGCCTACGATGAACTCACACCAATCCAGTGGCCAGTTCTGATGGAGGGGCAGGGCACCGAGCGTATGTTTGGCGATGGCCAGTTCGTGACGCCATCGCGCAAGGCGCGGTTCGTATCCGTGAAAGGCGGTACGATTGCATTCGCGCCGACCACCGATGCGCCATTCGTTCTCAACACTGGCCGAGTGCGGGACCAGTGGCACACGATGACACGGACCGCCCTATCGCCGCGGCTGATGACGCATATCGCCGAACCGTTTGTCGAGGTGCACCCGGACGATGCGTCAAGTCTTGGATTGGAGCAGGGCAGCATTGCTCTCGTTTCGACGCCGCATGGTGCTTCGACCTTGCGCGTTTTGGTCAACCGAGGGCAACAGCCGGGATCGCTATTCGTGCCGATCCATTGGTCGGCGGAAAATAGCTCGAACGGACGTATCGGCGCTTTGGTTGCAGCTGTCGTTGATCCGATCTCGGGCCAGCCGGAGGCCAAGGCAACGCCTGCGGCGGTGGTAGCTAGACCGATGGCAGCCTACGGTTTTGTGTTGTCACGGACGGCAATCAAACTGAGCGGTGCCGACTATTGGGCAAAGGCGCAACTGGCGGACTGCCATCTCGTCAACTTTGCTCTTGAGGCTCAGGCGATCAGTAAATCTGGACCTGCTGCCTGGGCGCGAAGAAGCTTGCCTGATGGCGAGCGACTTGAAGTCGAGGACAATCGGATCGGGGTCTATAGATCCGCGATCATGTGCGATGGGCGCCTCGAAGCAATTTTGTTCATTGGCCCAACGCCCAAGCTACCAGGGCATGACTGGCTGCAAAGGCAGTTCAAACGCGAGGTGATCCCCGCAACTGAGCGCCGCACCTTGCTGGCTGGCCGTCCGGTCGAGGGGGCAGCTGACCAAGGTGCAATTGTATGCGTGTGCTTCCAAATTGGTGAGCGGCGCATCGATGCTGCGATCAACGAGGGAGCAAAATCCGTTGAAGCAATCGGGATGAGACTTGGTGCTGGCACGAACTGCGGCAGTTGCGTGCCTGAAATCAAGCGCATGATTGCGCAAGCGCGGCCCTTCACTGCAACAGCTGCGGAGTAACGCATATGAGCACTTTGCGTGTTGTTCCGATGGAAACCCAACCTGCACGCGTGCAACCGCTGTCGGTTCTGCCCGTGTTTCTCAATCTTCGGGGACGGCGTGTTGTTGTCGCTGGAGCACCAGAGGCTGCAACCTGGAAGGCGGAGTTGGTCGCGGCGGCGGGTGCGGATGTTCACGTATTTACTCTTGAACATACGGACGAACTAGCGACGCTTGCGCAATCGCCGCCAGCTGGCGGTGTCAAATTGGCACTACGCGCATGGATGCCGGATGACCTCGATGGTGCAGCGTTAGTGATCGGGGCACTAGAAGGTGAAGAGGCCGAAGACTTTGCCACGGCTGCACGTCTACGTGGCATTCCAGTCAACATCGTCGATAACCAACGCCTCTGTTCTCTGAGTTTTGGCGCCATCGTCAACCGCTCGCCCGTTGTCGTGGCGATCTCGACCGATGGTGCGGCACCTGTTTTGGGACAAGCGATCCGGGCGCGCATTGAAACGCTGCTGCATCCTGCCGTCGCCAGTTGGGCTGCGGCTGCCAAAGGTTTGCGCGACCTGATTAAATCGCGCGTGCCGATGGGGCCAGCGCGGCGTGCCACGTGGAGCGCGTTCGCACAATCTGCGCTCCTGTCTCGACGTCCACCTGATGAGCACGACATCGAATCACTGGTCGATGGCGCGGTTGATCAGGGCGGCTCGATTGCGATCGTTGGTGCTGGTCCCGGCGACCCTGAATTACTGACGATGAAGGCCCTGCGGATGCTGCAGTCGGCCGATGTCATCCTCTATGACCGCCTAGTCTCACCCGAGATCCTCGAATTGGCCCGCCGCGAAGCGCGCCGCATGTTGGTTGGTAAGGCAGGGGGCGGGCCCGCCTGCCGCCAAGACGATATCAATGACCTCATGGTATCGCTTGCGAAAAGTGGCAAGCGGGTGATCCGCTTGAAAGGCGGTGATCCGACAGTATTCGGGCGTTTGGCCGAGGAACTAAAGGCAGCTGAACGCGAGAACATTCCAGTCGAAGTGGTGCCGGGGATTACGGCGGCGAGTGGTGCTGCGGCTTCCTTGAGAATGCCCCTGACGGATCGTCGCTTCGCCCAGCGACTACAGTTTGTCACCGGGCACGCCCAGAACGGTCGTGCGCCGGAGCATCGCTGGGCGCATCTGGCGGAACCCGATGTAACTACTGTTTACTATATGGGTGGGCGCACGTTCGCGGAGATGGCCGGTTCTCTGGTAGCGTCGGGCTGTCCGTTAGACTTGCCGGCCCTCATCGTTTGGTCGGCAACAACCCCCAGGGAGCGTTCGATTTCGACAACTGTCGGGGGGGGTGCGACCGCAGTATCGCTCGGCCCCACGGGTGAGCCGTGCCTAATATTTACTGGTGAAGCGGCACGTTGCGTTGCCACGCGCCATGCTGGCAGCGCGTCAAACATCGTATCCTACGGTTGATCCCGAGACTGCCTACAGGGCGATGCCGCGTCGGCCTGTTTCATCACCCGATTTACCCTCCAGGCGTCGCATCGTGTGCTGGAACTTCTTCACCATGCGCTCCATGTATGAAAGTGCCTTATCGACATCCTGCTCGCTTGGCAGATTTAAGCCGCCGCCACCTGGACGCTCGGCCTGTTTCTCTTGCGCTCCGGGCTTTGCGCCATTGAGGCCGAGCAGGTCTTCCATCCGTTTAATCTCCCCACGAAGTTCATTATTCTCCGTTTCCAGCTTTTGCGTCGACGAGGCAACAGCGCCAGTCATCGGCGTGCAGGCCCAATCAGCGGAAGGTGAGGACGTTGCCGGTTGTGACTTGCAGATCGACATAGCGCCCGTTTCGGTGTCGAGACGGGCAAAACCGCCCTCTACAGGGCTCATCGAAAATCGACCCACGCGCTCCTGAGCAATGCCAGACGATGCGCATGCAACGATAACCCCTGCGAAAATCGTCAGGCCTAGGGCCGATCCTGGGCTCGCTAGCTGTTGCACAATCGATTTTGACATTGGTTGATACTCCCAGAAAACACGCTTCAATCGGCTCAAGTGCGCGGGGTCATAGTGGACCAGATTTGGTCTGCCAAATGTGGCGAAAGTGATTCGTTTAAGTGTTTTTCTTAGATGGGCCCATCCAAAGTGGCGCGCAATTCTCGTGTTTTCGGGCCTTAACCGAACATTTACTGGCGCTGGTGAGTGTCTGTCTTACGGGTCCCCCTCGTGCCGCGTCTGGCGAGACCCCAAGCGACTGCAGCCCGATTGCGTGCTGCCCGGGTACATGGGGAATTGAGATGTTGACGACCACCTCAGACTTTGAACGCGGTAGCGCTCAGCTGAAAACCGCAGGGCGACCGCAGGAGTTCGTCTGTGCCGGCGATGACCTGAAAGACATCTTGCAGGCGTTGACCCGTCAAATTTCAGCCGTCGATCATCGCAATTCGCAAGTACTTGAGGACATGCGCGGTCGGCTCGAGCTGCTGGGTCGCGATGCTGGCGTTGCCCGTGAGACCGCCCGCCCCGAATATGGCTCAGCGTTTGCGCGGATCGAAGACGGCGTGAATCAATTGGCCGATCGAATGGCCGATACAAGTTGGGAGCGAGACGCTAATCGACCCGAGCCAGCCGTTTCGGCACATCACAACCTGAGCAGCTTTGGCGCCGTTGCTGCCGCGCTTTCAACCCAACAGCATAGAAACGCAGAGTTCGATGTGTCGGCGTTCGCAGTGCAACCGGCTCCGACTGTCGTCATGACGAGCCCGAGCGCATCGTTGCCCGGCGATGTCAGTGATCCATGGGATCTTGATGGCGCCGACGCATTGGCAAAGCTTTATGAGAGCGGCCAGGCTGGCCTCAGCGGCATGCCCGAACTGCAGTCTTCGATGAGAGGGCAGCACCATTTTGCCGCCGCGTCGTCAATCAGTACTCCAATCCACGTTGCGGATATTTCGCACACCGTCGACGCAATGGCGGGCCATCCGACCAATGATCGTGAGTGGCTGGAAGGTCGATTCGCGGCCATTGCTTCGCGCATTGAGCAATCGTTCGCCGACAATCGGGTGGAACAGGTGTTCGGCGATTTTGAACGGCGACTTGGTGAACTTGAGATGCGATTTGGCACGGCTTTGGAATCCGTTGCAACGCGCGCCGATGTCGAAGGCTTGCGGATTGTCGAGGCCTATATCAACGAATTGGCTGTGCACTTCGATCAAACGCGGGCCCACCTGAGCCGACTAGACACTGTCGAGCAACACCTGGGCGATCTACTGCATCAGGTATCCGATGAGCGTTTTGCTACGTTGTTTGCTCAGCAAGCGGGCGGTCCGGTGCAAGGCTCAAGCGAGGAAGATATTGAAGCCGTCGCCATGGCCGTTGCCGACCGAGTAGCCAGTCGCATGCCACAGCAGTCCCACCTGACGGCAACGCACAGTGCCGATGCTGCCATTGGCGACTTACAGCACTTAATCGAGGGGTTTGTCGCTGGTCAACGCGACAACGAGGAACATACTTCAAGCATGCTCGACACCATGCAGCAGGCAATGATCCGTATGCTCGACCGTATGGATGCCATAGAGAATGCGGTGCCAGCCTACCCCTCGCCGCAAGCAACCTTTGCACCGGCAGCGCCACCATCGCCAGCCGCGGTGCTTCGACCGGAGCCGACATTCGCACAAGAGCTTGGTCACGCTAGCCAGTCCACGCCACCGGCTGACCTTCCGTCATACGCCGCCGCGCAGCAAATGGGCGCGCATCCGATGAGTGCAGTAAAAGAGGATTTTCGGTCGGCAGCCATTGCTGATGCGCGGCGCGCTGCGCGTAAAGTCGCCAGTCAGCCGGAACTGACGGCAGATGAAACGCCCGCAGATGGAATGCGGGTCCGTCGCGGTGCGCCTGTGATCAAGGCGACTGCGTCTGAAGCGGCGTCAGATGCTATCGGAGGAAGCGAAAAGGCTCTGCCGTCCGCGGTATCGGATACGCCCGCAAAGTCGCGTGTGCCTCTCATGGTTGCAGGTGTTGCACTGGTGGCTGCGGTCGGATTGTTGGCGGCTTCGGTAGGCTTGAACCGTGGTCTACCGTTCATGGCGGGTGGCAATCCGCTGCGTCAGACAGTCCAGCAGAAAGGCGCGCTGACGATCGACAACGGAGCGCCAGGGGCTGGCGAGCAGGGTGCGGCTGATGCTGACGCCAGCACGCCAGGTGCGGCTCCTAACGCCAATCCTCAACGGCCGTCTCAGGCAACCGATCCACGTGCGCGTTCACGCTCGATTCCAGAGACAGCCGTTGAATCGCAGGGCGAAACGCTCAATGCGACGGTCGAAGCGGCTATGGATGTTCCCGCCCGGTCACCAGCTGCTGCTCCGCCAATGGGTATGACGCTGACGCCAGCGCGCAGCGTTCCGAATGATTCTGATTTGGCGCGCATGCGCCAACAGCGTAATATGCAAAGCTTGGCGAACCAGCTTGCTGCAGTTCAAGCAAACGCACCAACTGTGCCTGCATCGCTGATGCCAAACGCCGGGGCAGCACAAGAACCGGACATGGCGTTGATTGTAGAGGCGGCGAAACCGTCGGAATTGCCGCCGGCTCTGATCGGGCCGCTGTCACTGCGCACAGCTGCCTCCAAAGGTGACCCCTCGGCCGAATTCGAAGTAGCGGCCCGGTTTGCCGAAGGCCGCGGTGTTTCGCAGGACTTCAAGCAGGCGAACGTCTGGTATCAGCGCTCAGCGCAACGTGGGTTTGCTCCAGCGCAGTATCGGCTGGGGACACTGTTCGAGCGTGGTATCGGTATCAAGGCCGACGTTGCGCGTGCCAAGATTTGGTACGGTCGCGCCGCTGAACAAGGTCACGTGAAGGCGATGCATAACCTTGCCGTATTGAATTCAGGGCGGGACCAGTCGGCCGACTATCCAACGGCGGTGACGTGGTTTACGGCTGCGTCCGAGCGGGGGCTAGCGGACAGCCAGTTCAATCTGGGTGTGTTGCATGAGAGCGGCCTTGGTCTGCCGCGCGACTTGAAGCAAGCCTACTATTGGCTGGCGCTCGCTGCTCGTAACGGCGATAAAGAGGCCTCGCGCCGCCGTGATCAGGTGCGCATGAAACTGGAAGAAGCCGACGTCACGGCAACCGATGAAGCCGTCAGCGCCTGGGTTGCCAAGCCTTCAGACAGTGCTGTGAACGATGCCAGGGTCGCTGGCGAAGCCTGGAAGGCGCGGCAGTCGGTCGGCCGCTGAAGAATAGTATCAATCGACGACAAGTGCGCCAGAGGGTATTTCCTCTGGCGTTTCGTTGTTCTGATGCACGTTATATACGTGCCGAGCATCTCGCACTGACTGCCCAAAATGTTTGGCCTGTGACGCTCATTCCTTAAACACCTCATCGCGGCTCATTCGCATGCTGGGCAGAGCCGCGACCACAAGAACGACTGCCGCCAGCGCCAGACACAACGCCGATTTCCAGTTTTCAACGAACGTCCACAAATTGCCGCGCGACATGTTGAGGGCAAGGCGGAACTTCTCCTCCATCAGGCGGCCGAGCACGAAGCCGAGCAGCAGCGGTGCGGCTTCGAAACCGAACTTCAGCAGCGCATAGCCAAGCAAGCCGAAAGCTGCCACCAGCAACACGTCGACGGCTGAATTCTGCACCGAATAGATACCAATGCAGCAGAACAGCACGATTGTCGGAAACATCAAGCGATAGGGTACTTTCAAGAGCCTCACCCAAAGGCCGATCAGCGGCAGATTGATCACGATAAGCATCAGATTGCCGATCCACATGGAGGCGACCATACCCCAAAATAGATCGGGTTTTTTGGTCATGATCTCGGGTCCAGGGACAATGCCGTGAATGGTCATCGCACCGATCATCAGCGCCATCACGGCATTGGGCGGAATGCCAAGCGCCAACAGGGGAATGAAGGCCGTTTGCGCGCCAGCATTGTTGGCCGATTCTGGTCCAGCCACGCCTTCGATAGCTCCGCGACCGAAGCGCGAGGGGTCAGTTGCGAGCTTCTTTTCAACCGTATAAGACGCGAACGGTCCCAACACCGCACCGTTGCCCGGTAGCAACCCCAACACCGAGCCGATCACGGTGCCGCGTGCAATTGGCCACGCAGATTGGCGCATGTCAGTGCGACTGGGCAAGAGGCGGCCAATCTTGTTTTGGACGATACTGCGGGTTTCGGGATTTTCGAGGTTCTTCACGATCTCGGCAAATCCAAACAGCCCCATCGCAATCACGGCGAAATCAAAGCCCTCGGCCAGTTCCGGAAGCCCGAATGTCAGGCGATTGACGCCCGTTTCCTGGTCGGTGCCGACGATCGACAGCAACACTCCCACGAGGATCATCGCAATCGCTTTTGGCAATGATCCGCGCGCGAGCACAACCGCAAACATCAGGCCCAAAATCATCAGTGAAAAGTAATCGGCGGGGCTGAATTGCAGGGCAATGCGTGACAGTGGAACTGCAAGCGCTGCGATCACGAGGGTTGCAACTGTGCCAGCAACGAACGAGCCAATGGCAGCTATGCCAAGTGCAGCACCTGCGCGGCCTTGCTTAGCCATCTGGAAGCCATCAAGCGTCGTCACGACCGACGTCGCCTCGCCTGGAATATTGACCAGGATTGCCGTCGTCGATCCGCCGTACTGCGCGCCATAATAGATTCCGGCCAACATAATCAGTGCACCGACAGGCTCCAGACCGTAGGTCATCGGCAGCAGCATGGCGATCGTGGCGATCGGGCCGACGCCGGGTAACACGCCAATCAATGTGCCGACAAGGCAGCCGATGAAGCACAAAATCAGGTTGATCGGCAGTGGGACTGAAATGCCAGCGGCCACCCACGGCAGCCAGACGACTTTCCATACCGTGTTGAAGCCGAGCGCCAGGTTTGCGTAAAGGTCGAGCATTGTTCGGGTCCGATCAGTAGCCGACGAGCCAAGGCGCAATCGGGATCGGCAGGCGAAGGATTATCCGGAACATCACAACACAGAACCCCGTTAGACCAACTGCGAAAATGACAATTTCTTTGAATCGCGTCTCCGGATCGGCCAGCGCCGCAAGCGTAATCGCCAACGGTCCAGCCACGACCAACCCGAGTGCTGGGATCCTGAATAGGCCAAGATCGAATCCGCGGATCGTCAAAGCAAAGGCAATCGCGGCTCCAAGGATGCAAATCAGTCCTCGCGCGGACCAGTTTTCAAGTGCAGGTCCAGATGTCACCAATGAAGATGCCAAAAGGCCTAACCCGCTTGCTCCTACCAGCATTGAGACCGCGCGTGGCAGCATGCCAGCTTCGGGTGCAGCGAGTGTGCCAATCGCCAGATTCAATGTACCGAAAAAGCCAATACCTCCCAGAGCCAGCAACAGCAGTCCTGAAGCCAAGGCCTCCGGGGCCTTAATGCGACCCGAGCGCGGCAACTGGGCACCTCGTCTGTGTTGAGTTTCGGTCATTGCTGGTCCCTTGTCCCTGCGGTGGCGGACGCTACCCGCCCTTCGACCCGGGTGTCCATATTGTTGTTTTAAGCTGCCATCGAAGCTGGTTTCGTGCACAAACCAATCAAGTGGTCGTTGCGTGCATCGGTCAGCAATTTTTGAGGCAACTCCAAGTATGACCAGGATTAAGCAAAAGGCAGTGACGGTTGGATCAGCCGTGGTCGACATCATTGCCGTTGTCGCCAACCAGGACATCGAACGCCTGACGTTGCAGAATACGGCTGCCTCGTTTCTGCTGCTGGAGCCAGGTCGAAAAATTGAAGCCGATAGCATCTCGATTCATGCCGGAGGCGGTGCCATCAATACCGCTGTCGCGCTCACGCGGCTCGGCCATGCGGCGTTTCCGCTCGTCAAGATCGGCCGCGACCTTAATGCATCGAAGGTACTGGAGACACTGAGTACTGAAGGATTGGATGCAAGTCTCATCTGCCGGTCAGACACGTTGGCGACCGGCGTTGCCGTGATGATCTCGGCGCATGATCGCGATGCGTCGATTTTCACGTTTCGTGGCGCAAACACAGCGCTGACACTTGCCGATATCCCAACGGATGCCTTCACGGGGGCCGGTCTCGTCTATGTGTCGGGCTTGAGCAACGCGTCGGCCGATTGCTTCCCCGGGATCATAGTTGCGGCAAAAGCTGCCGGTGCGTTCGTGGCGACCAATCCTGGGATCCGGCAATTGAGTTCGAGACGCGAGGCGTTCCTTGGCGTGATCGGCGCACTGGATCTTCTTACGTTGAACAAGGTGGAAGCGGCAGCGTTGTTGCCTGGTCTCATCGCACAGGCGGACCAAAACAAGACAGCGGTGCATCCACCGGCGCCAAGCATTGCTCCAACCGTTGATTTGCCACCGCTGTTACGCAGCGGCATAGCGGGTGACCGCGCCGATGTGACGTTGCCCGCTTTCATGACGCTATTGCACGCGCTGGGGCCCCGGTATGTCGCCGTGACTGATGGCGGAAAGGGCGCCTACGTCTCGGGCGACGGCAAACTCGTCTATTGCCCTGCGTTGCCAGCTGAAGTCGCTGGAACGGCGGGTGCTGGCGATGCGTTTGCGTCGACGCTCGCCAGTGGCCTTGCCGCTGGCATCGATACCGCTGATGCCATGATATCAGCCACAATCAACGCTGCGTCGGTGGTGGGGCACGTCGATACGCAGACGGGACTGCTAAAGGCCGATGAAATCGGGTCACGAATGGCGCATGCGCGCAAGGCACTGCGGATTCAAACGTGGAGCTGAATGCCGTCAAGCAGGCCGATGCAGAATGGGGATTTCGCGCGTCACGGTCACGCGGCCACGCTTGATGGCTGTTAACACTGGCGACAGCTCTGCCACAGCCTGCGAGGGGCTTTCACAATCGAGTATCACAAGATCGGCTGTATTTCCGACTTGGAGGCCGTAACCTTTCAAGTTCATTAGGCGAGCTGCCCTGGTCGTAATCATATCGAGGCAGTCATTGAGGTCGCTGGTGCGGCCGGCCTGTGCCACGTTGGCATAGAGGTTTGCCTGACGTAGCAGCGAGCAATCACCAAATGGCGTGAATGGGTTAAGCACGTTGTTGGTTGAGAGTGCGCAATTGACGCCGTGGCCGAGCAGCTTGTGCGCGTGTGTCAATCCGCGCGGAACATTGTGGGTGTGGTCGCGACCCATCAAGTAAAGATCAGTCGAGGGGATCGCGATCAGTGCGACGCCCGCATCCGCCATACGCCGCGCGCTCGCGGCAAACACATCGGGTGCGACGGCTGACAGTTTTGATACGTGACCGATGGTGACGCGACCGCCCCACTTGTGTTTGTCTGTAACGTCGCAGACGTAGAGCAGGTCGAGTTTTTCGGTGTCGAGCGAAAAATCGAGGTGCATATCGACATCACAGTCAAAGTCGCGGGCGATATCGAAGATGCGGTCAATTTGGCCATGCGGGTCGCTATCGACATAAGGGCAGGCACCGATCAGATGCGCGCCGTTGTTCATCGCTGCAACCAACAGTTCGTCGGTACCAGGGTTGTTGTGTAGCCCCTCCTGGGGAAACGCGCAGATTTCGATATCGACCGCCCATTTGTAGTCAGACGCTAACTGCTTGATCGCGTCGAAGCCGATGTGGCGGATTATAGGATCGATCTCTAGTTGAGTCCGGATGTGTGTCGTGCCGTGCAGAATGCAGCGCTCCAGCGTGCGTTTCGCTCGCGCGTAAACGTCCTCGGCTGTGAATGCTTTCTTGGCGCGCGAGACTTCAGCGATAGCCTCGGCCAGATCGCCTTTCTCGGCTTTGCATCGATCCATGATGCAGGATTTGTCGAGGTGGAGGTGACTCTCAACAAAGCCTGGCGACACCCACCGGCCCCTAGCATCGATCACACGCGCGTCAGCCGTGATGGCAGGTGCGATGACGGCAATGCGCCCGTCGGCAATGCCGATGTCAGTTGTGATCGTGTGCGACACGCCGCAACGAGCATTGCGGATAATGATATCCATGATGGTGGCTGACGTCCGGTTGCGGCAGTGGCTTGTCTGGGCGTGCATCGGTATCATGTCGTCAAATTCGGATCATCCGTGTTGTTGCGCACCCTCGATCTTGACGTCTTCACCGAACACCGCCAAGAACAAAGCATGATCGACAGGCTTGTCACCAGCGAACGAAAAGAAGCGGACGCTTACGAGGCGACAATCCGCCCGCAAGCGCTCGGCGATTTCATCGGCCAGGAGCAGGCACGAGCCAATCTGAGCGTGTTTATCCAGGCTGCCAAGGCGCGCGGCGATGCGCTCGACCACGTGCTTTTTGCTGGTCCACCGGGCCTCGGTAAAACCACGCTGGCCCAGATCATGGCGAAGGAACTGGGCGTCGGCTTTCGCGCCACCTCCGGCCCGGTGATCAGCAAAGCCGGTGACCTTGCGGCACTCCTAACGAACCTCGAAGAACGCGACGTCCTCTTCATCGACGAAATTCATCGCCTCAATCCAGCGGTTGAGGAAATTCTTTATCCGGCGATGGAGGACTTCCAACTCGATCTGATCATCGGCGAAGGTCCCGCTGCCCGTTCGGTGCGGATTGATTTGGCGAAGTTCACGCTGGTCGGCGCGACGACGCGGGCGGGCCTGCTCACCAACCCGTTGCGCGATCGCTTCGGCATCCCGGTTCGGCTGAACTTTTATACACACGACGAACTCGAATTGATCGTCAGTCGGGGCGCGCGTGTGCTCGGCGTTCCTATGCAAAAGGACGGCGCCATGGAGATCGCCCGTCGATCTCGTGGTACGCCCCGTATTGCGGGCCGATTGCTGCGCCGGGTTCGCGATTTTGCGGCCGTTGCTGGCGATGGAATGGTCACCGCCGCCGTTGCTGATAAGGCGCTTCTACAACTAGAGGTCGATGCCGAGGGCCTCGATGCGCTCGATCACCGCTATCTTAACTGCATAGCGAAGAACTACGACGGTGGTCCGGTCGGGATCGAGACGATGTCGGCTGCCTTGTCGGAGCCACGTGATGCGCTTGAAGAAATCGTCGAGCCCTATTTGCTGCAACAAGGCTTCATCAGTCGCACCCCGCGCGGGCGGATGTTAACGCTGCGAGCCTACCGCCATTTGGGGCTTTCGGGGCCATCGCGGGCGGCCGCACCCCAATTCGGGCTGTTTGATCCTGATAAAGCTGCCGATGACGAAGCGGGCACAGCGTAAGGCTTTGTTGAGGCTGTTGGCGTTTGCGGTTCAAACACCCGTGATCTGCCATCAAACCGGCATGAGTTTCGCTATAACGCCTTTGAACTAAGCGAGACAATGTAAGGCCTCCCACGTGATTTCCAGGCGAACACTGATCAAAGGCTTCGGCGCGTTCGTGGCTGGTGGCGTGGGACTTGGCACCTATGCGTTCGGCATCGAGCCGCGTCGCCTGTCGATCACGCGTTATCGGGTGACGCCGCCAAACTGGCCAGTGGGCCTGAAACTGAAGTTCGCGGTGATCGCAGATCTGCACGCGAGTGAACCATGGATGCCGCTGTCGCGGATCAACGAGATTGTTGCTGCCGCCAACGCGCTCGAGCCAGACGCCATGCTTTTGCTTGGCGACTACACCAGCGAGCCACGCATTATCCATACTCCAGTGCCGGATGCCGATTGGGCTCGCGCGCTTGGCCGCCTGAAGGCGCCACTCGGCGTACACGCGATCCTTGGCAACCACGATTGGTGGAACGACCACCGCGCGCAGTTGGCGATGTCGGGACCTGCGAAATGCCGTGCGCCAATGGAAGATGCTGGCCTAAAGGTTTACGAAAACGACGCAATTCGTCTCGAACAAGGCGGACGCCCATTCTGGATCGCTGGGCTTGGCGACCAGTGGGCTTTCTATCGCCATCGCAATCGAACGATTGATCGCAAAACACACGAGCGTTTCGGCTATCGCGGCGTCGATGACTTGCCTGGTATGATGGCAAAAATTACCGACGATGCACCCATTGTTCTAATGGCACATGAGCCTGATGTATTTCCGCGCGTGCCTGCGCGCGTGTCGCTCACGCTGTCCGGCCACACGCACGGTGGGCAAGTGCAGTTCTTCGGCTATGCGCCGGTCGTGCCGAGCCGCTATGGTCGCCGATTTCTCTACGGTCACATTGTCGAGGAGGAGCGGCATTTGATCGTCTCGGGCGGCCTTGGTTGTTCCGGCTTCCCCGTGCGATTTGGCCGCCCACCAGAAGTGCTACTGGTGGAGGTAGGAGTTTGATTTCCAATCGCGCGTTTATCAAGGGCGCAGCGGCGTTTCTGGCGACCGGCGCTGCCATGGGTGGGTACGGATTCGGAATCGAGCCGATGCGAACGGTGGTGACGCGCTATCGGGTGAAGCCAACGCATTGGCCAGGAAACTTGAAGCTGAAGATCGCGATCTTGAGTGATATTCATGCTTGTGAGCCTTGGATGACGGCTGCGCGCGTGGAGCGAATTGTGCAACAGACAAATGCACTGGGCGCCGACGTCATTCTTTTGCTGGGCGACTACGTTGCTGGCCACCATTGGGTGATGAGTTGGGTCCACTCGGACGACTGGTCGAAGGCGCTATCGAGACTCCACGCGCCGTTGGGCGTTCACGCTATTCTCGGCAATCATGATTGGTGGGAAGATAAGACGGCGCAGCGGGTCGGACGTGGTCCTATCTTCGCGCGGGTTGCACTCGAAAGCCATGGTATTCGCGTTTACGAAAATGACGTGCTGCGGTTGGTGAAGGGCGATCAAGCTTTTTGGCTAGCTGGCCTCGGCGACCAGATTGCTCTGCTGCCGGGGCAACGGTACGGGCGATTACGGATGCAAGGCGTTGATGATTTGCCAGCGACACTTGCTAAGGTCACGGACGCCTCCCCGGTAATATTGATGGCGCATGAGCCGGACATTTTTCCGAGAGTGCCAAGCCGCGTTGTTCTGACTTTGTCCGGTCACACGCATGGTGGCCAGGTCCGGATGTTTGGATATTCGCCCATCGTTCCCTCACGCTATCGCAATCGGTTTGCCTATGGGCATGTTGTGGAAACAGGTGGTGCTGGAGATGCGAGCGTTGAGCGTCACCTCGTCGTCTCGGGTGGACTGGGCGGTTCGATTATGCCGGTTCGGTTTGGCGTGCCGCCAGAAATAGTGGTGTTGGATGTGAGCCCATGATCAACCCATCCCCCACACCTTGGCCCGACCTTGCCGGACGATTGATCGAACGCGACGGTCAACGTCGTCATATTCTGCCGATCCGGGTGTACTTTGAGGACACGGATTTTTCCGGCCTCGTCTATCACGCTTCTTACGTGCGCTGGTGCGAGCGAGGCCGGTCGGATTTCCTGAGGTTGGTCGGTAATGACCATCGGCAATTGATCGACGGTTCCGGCGGTCGCGAACCGGCAGCCTTCGTGGTGCGCCGAATGTCGTTGGAATATCTTAAGCCTGCGCGCATCGATGACGTTCTGGAAGTAATGACTTCAGTGAAGGAGATGGGGGCTGCAAGCCTTGTCCTTGACCAGCGCATATCACGTAGTGGCCAAACGATCTTTGAAGCGCACGTGACGGTGGTTCTGGTGTCGGTTGCAGGCAAGCCCTTGCGAATGGCGGCAGCACTCCGAGATGCCTTCGGGAGCGTTTGAGCCCTGGAAACGCGATGCCTCCAATGCTATTGCGCCGCCTTGACGCGCAATGCTGCGACATATGCTATGCGTGACGAATATCGTTGCGCATGTGACCCCGGGAGACACGACCACAATGGCTAGAGACGGGTTTGAGTTGCCGCCTCGGGAGGGCATGGATTTTGACGTGGTCATCGTTGGCGCTGGTCCAGCGGGCTTGGCGGCAGCCATTCGTCTGAAGCAGAAGGCAGCTGAAACCGGTGGTGACATTTCTGTCGTGGTGGTCGAAAAAGGTTCCGAGGTTGGCGCCCACATACTGTCCGGTGCGGTGATCGATCCGATCGGACTTGACCGCCTATTACCCGATTGGCGCACCCAGGGCTGTCCACTCGACACACCCGTGACGGAGGATCAATTCCTATTCCTGGGACCGGCTGGCGACGTGCGCTTGCCGAATTTTTTGATGCCGCCGCTGATGAATAATCACGGCAATTATATCGGCAGCTTGGGAGCCGTCGTGCGGTGGCTCGGCGAACAGGCTACCAATCTGGGTGTCGAGATTTATCCGGGCTTTGCTGCTGCCGAAGTGCTCTACGACGATGAAGGCCGCGTCACGGGCGTTGCCACCGGCGATATGGGGATTGGCCGCGACGGCGAGCCCAAGGATAGCTTTGCCCGCGGCATGGAGCTGCGGGGCAAATACACGTTGTTTGGTGAAGGCGCGCGCGGATCACTGACCAAGCAGTTGGTCGCAAAGTTTGGCCTCGATAAGGGCCGCGATCCGCAAAAGTACGGCATCGGTCTAAAAGAACTTTGGGAAGTGAAGCCCGAGAATCACCATCGGGGGCTCGTGCAGCATTCTTTTGGTTGGCCGCTCGACAATTCCACCGGGGGGGGCTCGTTTCTCTATCATTACGGCGAAAATCTCGTCTCGGTCGGGTTCGTCGTACATCTGAACTACACGAACCCGTACTTGTCGCCGTTTGATGAATTCCAACGGTTCAAGACGCACGCGCGGATCGCGCCGACTTTCGCCGGAGGCAAGCGTATTGCCTACGGCGCCCGCGCGATTACAGAAGGCGGCTGGCAGTCGATCCCGGAATTGATCTTCCCCGGCGGGGCGCTGCTCGGATGTGCTGCAGGCTTCGTCAACGTGCCGCGCATCAAAGGCTCGCACAATGCAATCCTTTCTGGGATTCATGCTGGCGATGCTGCGTTCGACGCGGTGGGATCTGGGCGTGCGCAGGATCGGCTCGAGGCCTACAAGGCAGCCGTGCTGAGCGGACCGATTGCGCGTGACTTGAAGCGGGTCCGCAACGTCAAACCGTTCTGGTCGAAATTCGGCACCAAGCTGGGTGTGCCGCTAGGCGGCCTTGATATGTGGCTCAACACACTCATTCCCGGCGTTGGACTTGGGTTTACGCTGCGCCACGGCAAGCCCGACGCGGCAACGCTGATGAAGGCTGGTCGCGTCAAGCCCATCGACTATCCCAGGGCCGATGGTGTGCTTACGTTTGACAAGTTGACCAGTGTTGCCTTCTCAGCGACCAATCATGAGGAGGACCAGCCGGTTCATCTCAAGTTGACAGATGCCCACATTCCAGTGGCGGTGAACTTGCCCGAGTATGCGGAGCCGGCCCAACGTTATTGCCCGGCCGGTGTGTATGAAATCCTGACGGACAATGACGGGCGACCCAGGTTCCAGATCAATGCGCAAAATTGCGTCCACTGCAAAACCTGCGATATCAAGGACCCGAGCGAGAACATAACCTGGACGACGCCCGAAGGCGGCGGCGGCCCCAACTACGCAGGCATGTGAGATTTGGGCCACTTGGCCCTGATCAACTAACCTGACTTACGAGATTGTTGGTCACTCAGTTCTTTATGCTGGCGTCAGCTTGGGCCTGAATAATTCCGGCAACAATTGCGCCGGCGGCGTATTCGGCCATGCAGCGATAGCCAAGATCATTGAGGTGAAAGCGATCACTTGCCAGAATTGCATTTTCGCCATTTCGCTTGGCTAAGTCTGCCATCGCGCTGAACCGATGCACCAGCAAAACGCGCTCCTCACGCGCAACTTCTTCGATTGCCTTGATCATCTGAACATAGTGAGCGTCCGCGGCCAGCCGAACAACGTACTGCGGGTCTATCAGCACAACATCGATATGGTTTTTTGCCAACCATTGCAGCGTCCGGCTTAGGTTCAATTTGAACTCGCCGACGTCGGCACGTGCCATCGCATCGTTGGTTCCAACCTGCCAGACAACGAGGTCCGGGCGGACATCAGCTACTTCGCGCTTCATCCGAGTGCAGGCGCCGAGGCCGACTTCCCCTGGAACGCCACGGGCAACCACATCGATATCAACGCCCTTGAACAAGCCCTCAAGATCGGCCTCAAGTCGAACAGGGTAGGTCGCGTAGGGTGACGATGCGCCAACGCCCGAGGTGGAGGACGAGCCAACGGCCAAAACCTTCACAACGCGGTTTTCCTTAAGCGCGCGCCGCATCTGACGAAGTGCCGTTCGACCTTCGTGGGCTGGAGCCGTGATGCGGCAATCGCGCGAATAGGGTGGGGTTGTTTTTGCTAGTGTCGCGATCTGCTGATCGAGCGTCGCCATGGCGAGTTCCTGCGCGTCCGCTGCAGCTGGAAAAGCCAATATCGTTACGAGCGAGAGCTTGGCGAGCGCGAGCGCCATTCGACGAACCATGTAGTTCCCCCCATCACCAGAAGAGATAAGAATAACGTAAATGTGTCAATCGTCAAACTACCACCGAAGATAAATCGGCAAAGCTGGGCAATCAGACTTAATAAAGAGCCTATGGCAAAGACGGCTAGTGAATTGCGACCCAGACTACAAAGCCACGTGCCAACGCGACCCAAACGCTGGGAAAGCAATGGGAACACAGGATAAAATGCAATAACCAGGGCTAGCAAGCTGACGACCCGGGAAGGTGAAAGATTGGTTTTGTCGATCAGGAAAAAGAATCGTGGACTTGGCACTGAAAGCGGATCGGGATCAAATCCGCTTATGGTTAATCCGGCAAACATTGCGACAAGAATCGCTGCACCGGGAACACACCAGCGCGCGATATCTTGAAAGCGTTGACTATCTTGTGCCAACTCTGCGCATAAGAATCCGAGCACCAGGATCAACTGCCACGCGAGTGGATTGAAGAACCAGCCGGAGTCGCCCGGCCACGTGGGCAGCTGTAGATTGAAGGTCAAAACCACGCAATACAGCGTAAGTGACGCCAAAAGGGCAGCCAAGCGGTTCCAGCGTGCCAGGACGACAAAAAATGGCGCCATAAGCAGAACGACGACGTAAAGCGGCAGAATATCGAAGAACCACAGGTGGTGCGTCAAGAGTACCCATCCAACTGTGGTTCGTACCGGATCGTAGAATGCTGGTCCGGCATTGTGCCATTCAAGAAAGATCGGATTATTGCGCGCCAACGACGTGCCAGCGAGGATCGCCAGGGCGATTGCCGTAAGTACGAGTTGGACGCGATAGATCTCGATGGCGCGTGCAATTAGGCGTATGAACACACGTCCGGTTGGTTGGGGAGATGAAGGTCCACCTGTAGCGTGCGAAATCGACCAGCCAGCCAGGAACACAAAGAGTTCGGCTGCATCGCAGAACGCGGCTTTGTGCAGCGTGTAGTTGCCATAGATATTACCCGGCACATGATCGATAAAGATCATGATCAAGGCGATGCCGCGCCAGAAGTCGATGGAGTTGTTGGTGCGATAGGGCATTCGTCAGGGCTTTGGGAGTCTGGGCTTCGGGTCACTACTGTGGGTTATTGACCTTCAAATCGGCAGGGCCATGCACGGGCGACCAACACGCCCCGTTGCCGTATGCAGCCTGAGCCTTCATAAGGCAATGGCAATACCACCGGAGCAACCCCGACATGACCTTGTTTACGCTGGCAGAGCTGGAAACGGCCTCGGCCCTGGTCCACGCCACGATGCCAGCAACGCCGCAATACGCATGGCCGTTGCTAAAGGAGCGGACCGGTGTCGAAGTGTGGGTCAAGCACGAAAACCATACGCCGACCGGGGCATTCAAGGTGCGCGGTGGCATCGTCTACATGGAGTGGTTGGCACGCACAAACCCTGAAATTAAAGGCGTCGTCTCGGCCACACGCGGAAACCACGGCCAATCGATTGCAGTTGCGGCCGCCCGCGCTGGATTACAGGCTGTGATCGTCGTTCCCGAAGGTAACTCGCTCGAGAAAAATGCGGCGATGCGAGCATTTGGTGCGGAGTTGATTACCTACGGTAACGATTTTGATGCAGCAAAGACCCATGCCGCCGAACTGGCGGGTGCACGAAATCTACACTTCGTTCCGTCGTTCGATGTGCGGCTTGTTATGGGTGTTGCGACATATGCGCTCGAATTTTTTCGTGCAGCCCCAGAATTGGATCGGGTGTACGTGCCCATCGGCCTTGGTTCAGGAATCTGCGGTGTCATCACCGTCCGCGATCTTCTAGGCCTTAAAACAGAGATCGTCGGCGTAGTGGCAGATGCAGCACCTGCCTACGCACTATCACTTGACGCAGGTCATGTCGTTCTAACGAACAGTGCGGCAACATTTGCCGACGGAATGGCCGTTCGCGTGCCTAACCCGGACGCATTGGCGATCATTCACAAGGGTGTGAAGACTATTTTGCGGTTGAGTGAGGACGAAATCGCCGCCGCAATCCGGATATATTACAGCGATACGCACAACTTGGCGGAAGGAGCGGGTGCCGCACCGCTTGCCGGCTTGATCCGCCAAAAAGCCCAACTTCAGGGCAAAAAGGCCGGAGTGATCCTTTGCGGCGGAAACATCGATGCACCTGTGTTTTCGCAAGTCCTGGGCGGTCAAACTCCATCTGTGTGACGACGTGAGGAAAGTGCAGCCTTAGAGTCGCCAAACGGTGGGTCTCTTTGCTACATTCAGAGCTATTCAAGAATCATCTGCAGACAATTGTCTGCGCGAGAGAGGTGCGATGCGCACGCTGTCACAGGTCTTCGGGCCACGGGTCTTCGGACGGTTCTCGCAAATTGTGCTCGCCATTTACGTGCTGGCTTGCAGTTTTGTAGGTACGCCGTCCCACGCCGCATCCGGCATCAAGGAAGACGCAACGCTTTTGGGCAGCTATTTGGCCGGTCGCCATGCGCGGGGATTGAATGATACGGCGTCGGCCGCTGCTTACTATCGTAGCGCCATGGCACTTGATCCAAACAACGAAATTCTACTCGAACAAGCTTTCCTGATGGAATTGACCGAGGGCAATTTTGACTCAGCCAATGAACTGGCGAATAAGCTCGCGAAATCCGCCAATCAGAACCGCATGACGCGACTGTTTCTCGGCCTTGTTGATTTCAAAGCCAAGCGATGGGCGCGAGCTGATGAGCAATTCACCGCAGCAAACTCGGGTCCGATCGGCGAGTTGACCAGTGCCTTGGCACGCGCGTGGACTCGCCAAGCGCAGGACCAGACCGACGAAGCGCTGCAGCTGATCGAAGTACAGAAACAGGCCGAATGGGCGCAATTCTACATGCGCTATCACCGGGCGTTGATTGCAGATATCGGTGGTCGCCGGGCAGAAGCTCGAGCTAATTATGAGCGAATTTTCAAGACCGACAGCCGCACCCCGCGCACGGCCATTGCCTATACGCATCATGCGGCTAATTCAAACGATCTGAAGCTCGCACGCGCTACTTTGAAGGAGCATATGGATCGCAGTGGAACTGACGGTCATCCGATGGCTCTTGCGCTGCGTGATCGGCTTGGTGTTGCAACGCCCATCCCTCTACTGATCGATAATGCGCAGGACGGGATGGCCGAGGTATTTTACGGCCTTGGTGAAGCCTTGACCAGCGAAGGTGGTGTTGCTCTCGGAGCGCTTTACCTACAGATGGCGCTTTATCTGCGTCCCGATTTTCCCTTTGCCTTGGCAGCGCTTGCAAGTGTTCAGGAAACGACCAAGCGCTACGACAATGCGATCGCGATCTACGACCGTATCCCGAAGGGTACGCCGCTGGCCGCGTCAATCGATATCCGCAAGGCGATCAACCTCAATCTGCTCGATAAGGTGGACGAGGCCCAGGTCCTGTTGGAGGATCTGGCTAAGCGCGAACCTACGGATGTGAAGCCACTCGATGCGCTTGGGTCGATCATGCGGGCTCGCAAGCGCTACGATGAGGCGATCGTATATTACACACGTGCAATCGCTATGATTCCAAAGCCGGAGAAGCGCCACTGGTCGTACTGGTATTCACGCGGCACCAGCTTTGAGCGGATCAAAAAATGGCAATTAGCCGAAGTCGATCTGCAGCGCGCGCTCCAGCTTTATCCCGATCAACCGATGGTCTTGAATTACCTTGGTTATTCCTGGATTGACCAAAACAAAAATCTGAAGCAGGGCATGGGACTGATCGAAAAGGCCGTCGGACTGAAACCCGATGACGGCTACATTGTTGATAGCTTGGGGTGGGCCCATTATCGACTTGGCAATTACAAGGATGCCGTGCGTTTCCTGGAGCGTGCCGTCGAGCTGCGCCCCGAAGATCCGGTGCTCAACGATCACCTCGGCGACGCCCTCTGGCGGGTTGGGCGTGAGCGCGAAGCAAAATACCAGTGGGAGCAGTCGCTCACGCTTAAGCCGGAGATGGAAGACGCTAACCGGACCAAGCGCAAACTCGATCAAGGGTTGGCTGAAAAGCGGGCTCCCGCTGCAACCAAAGTGAAGCAACAAGTGCGTACGGAGCCGGTTCGCAAACGCGTCCAAACGAAATTGGAATCGACTAAGCCCTTCAATCCGTTCCAGTAGGCAATGATTACGGAAGTTGCGCGGGCAAAGGTCAACCTCACACTGGAAGTGTTGGGGCGTAGGCCTGACGGCTATCATGAACTTGCGAGTTTGGTTGCATTTGCCAACCTTGGTGATGAATTGACCTTCGACGTGTTGCGTCCAGTTGGCGTTAGCGTCGTTGGACCATTTGCACCAACGCTTGCTGGTGAAAACTTAATTGCGGTTGCACTTCGCCGAATATCCGACGCCGAGCCGCGTTTGAAACTTGGCCACGTTCATTTGAACAAACAACTGCCGGTCGCGGCTGGCATTGGAGGCGGATCAGCAGATGCTGCAGCCGTCATCCGTGCCGTGCGCCGCGCAAACCCAGTCCTAGAAAGCGCCGTTGACTGGTTGAAAATCGCAGTCGGCCTGGGTGCTGACGTGCCCGTGTGTATCTCCAGCGACACCGCTTGGATGACGGGTATAGGTGACATCGTGCAGGCCATGCGCGGTTGGCCTGTGCTGCACGCGGTGCTGGTCAATCCGTTGGTGGCGGCACCGTCCGACAAGACAGCCCAAGTCTTTCGCCGTCTCGCCGCAGCGTCAATCAGTGATCAATCATTGCCCAAGCCGCCCGCTTCTGGCGAGGCTGCGATTGATTTTCTTGCTAGTCGCGGCAATGCGCTGGAACGCCCGGCAATGGCGGTCATGCCGATAGTCGCCGCAGTGAAAACGGCGTTGCTCGGCGTTCCTGGATGCCGTTATGCGGCTGTGTCCGGAGGTGGCCCGACATGCTTTGGAGTGTTTGACGAGCCGGAGGTCGCTGCGCGCGTGTTGGCGCAACTAGAGCCGACATGGTGGGTGCGTGCTGTCACGCTTGGTGGGGCAGCGGGCAATAACGTTTAGTGTGCGCGCGCGACGCAGAAATCGACCACCTCCAACATCGCGGTTTTGGCGGGACTGTCGCGGAATGCGCTAAGGGCTTCGCGCGCGGTTGCCCCATAGTGGCGCGCCCGTGCAAACGTTGCCTCGATGGCGTGGTGACGGCGCATGAGCAAGCGCGCGTGTTCGAGATCGCCGTCCTGGATGTCACCGACCGCCAATGTGCGTTCCCAGAATGCGTGTTCCTCGGCAGTTCCGTGACGATGGGAAATGATCACCGGCAACGTGATTTTACCCTCACGAAAATCATCGCCGACGGACTTGCCGAGCTTGGTACTGTCGCCGGCATAATCGAGCGCGTCATCTACTAACTGGAAGGCAATGCCAAGGGCTGCGCCATAGGCGCGTAGCGCTCGCTGTTCGGGCTCGGGACGGTCGGCAATCGCCGCGCCCACTTCGGCCGCTGCGGAAAACAATGCAGCAGTCTTCGCATTGATGATGGTGAGATACTCTTCTTCGCTGGTCGCGGTGTTCTTCGAAGCTGCTAGCTGCATAACCTCACCTTCGGCGATCACGGCTGCTGCATTAGAGAGAATGCGCAACGCGGTCAGGGAACCAACGTCGACCATCATGCGGAACGCGTGGCCGAGCAGAAAATCGCCCACAAGTACACTTGCCTGGTTGCCCCACAACAGGCGTGCCGCCTTCTTGCCCCGGCGCACATCACTCTCATCGACGACGTCATCGTGCAGCAAGGTCGCTGTGTGCATGAACTCGACAGCCGCCGCGAGCTTGACGTGCCCATCGCCGGAATAAGCGCACAGTTTTGCCGCTGCAATCGTCAGCATCGGGCGCAGGCGCTTGCCGCCGGAATCAATCAGATGATGGGCAAGCTCGGGAATCAGCTCGACGTCTGATACGGCGCGGTCGAGGATCAGTTTGTTGACGCCCGCCATATCACCCGCCACGAGCGCCAAAATTGGCGCTAAGCTCTCAGCTGCAGGTCGGGTTGGGAGGGTTGCGGCAAAGCCCACGGCTGCCATCCTGTCGTTCGTGTCCAGTTGCGTTATAGTATCGATCAATATCACAAGCCCCTGTCCGGCATAGTGCCGCAGCGGCCAAAGGTTCGAATACCGCCAATGCGTGAAATTATTCGTTCAAACGATCCAATTCTGTTGGGTTTTGCGCAAGTCCTGTTGCGCGATGCCGGCCTCGAAGCGGTGCTTATGGACCAAAACATGAGTATCATGGAAGGGTCGATCGGAATTTTGCAACGCCGCTTGATGGTTGCATCCGATGATTTGGCGCAAGCGCGCCGGGTGTTGACCGACAGCGACCTCGGCGCTTGGGTGAGTACCGATGAGTGCGGTTGATGTCACAACACAAGACGCGTTCCTCGATGGTCGCGTTATGGTGCTGCAACCCAAGTCCGCCTATCGTGCCGGACTGGATGCGGTGCTGCTGGCGGCAACGGTTCCCACTGTTACGCCGCACACCTCGTCGCCAAGAATTCTAGATCTGGGGGCTGGTGTCGGTACCGTGGGTCTTTGCGTTGCTGCACGGATCGCCGCGGTCGATGTCGTCCTGTTGGAGCGGGAACCGGTGCTCGTGTTGATTGCCCACCAGAATATCGTGCAGAACGGCCTGGAGGCGCGCGTTCGGGTGGTGGAGGCGGATTTGGGCTTGGCGGCGGAAGTGGTGGGTCTTGCTGCCGACAGTTTCGATTATTGTCTCGCCAACCCACCATTCCTGATCGAAGGGCAAGGTCGGCCATCGACTGATCCGCTCAAGGCGCGTGCCCACGCGATGCCCGAAGGCGACTTGGACCGTTGGGTCCGCACGATGGCGCGCCTGACCAAGGCAAGTGGCGTTGCGACGATGATCCATCGGGCCGACGCGCTCGCCGAGATACTCGCAGCGTTCCAAACTCGGTTTGGCGCAGTTGCCGTGTTGCCTGTGTACGCACGCGACGGAGATGATGCCGTCCGGGTACTCGTGAGCGGCATCAAAGGCAGCCGCGCGCCCTTGCGTATCTTGCCGGGGCTCGTGCTTCATCAGGCGGGCAGCCAAGCGTTTACGCCCCGGTTGCAGGCCATCCTCCGCAATGGCGCGCCTTTGGACCTGTCGGCAACATGAGCGAGCCGGTGACAAACTTAGTGGGGTTCATCGCCACCTGCATTGCAATCGAGCTGACCCCAGGGCCGAATATGACGTACCTCGCCATCATGGGGGCGACCCAAGGACGACGGGCGGGCCTCGCTGTCGTGGCCGGGGTCTGCATTGGTTTGGCCCTCGTGGGCTTGGGCGCGGCCCTGGGGCTAGCTGCAGTGATCGCCAATTCGCCGTTTTTGTACCAGGTTCTGCGGTGGGCCGGCGTGACGTATCTTTTGTGGTTGGCATGGGATGCGTGGCGCGATGCTGACGCCGAAAGCGATCCTCAGAGTGAATCACCGGTTGCCTACGGACGTTTGTTCTGGCGCGGCATGGTCACGAATGTACTCAACCCTAAGGCTGCAGTCTTTTACGTGGCGATTTTGCCGACATTTGTGGAGCCATCTCAGCCCTTGTTTGGGCAGTTGCTCTTGCTATCGATGATCTATGTTGTGATTGCGACGAGCATTCACGCATGCATCGTCGTTCTGGCTGGTCTGGCCCGTTCGTTCACCGCCAACCGCCACCGGGCAATGCTGATCAGGCGAGGTTTGGCCTTAGTTCTGGCCGGGGTCGCTGTTTGGTTCGCCTACGGCACGCGGCACTGACGCGCGGGGCTGAAATACAACTTCTGGCGTCGTCTGCTGCGGCTCACTATGACAGGCCTCAGTTGACGATTTTTCAAGGCAGGATACTCAATGTGGCCGTTCACTAAATCGATCGTCATTCCGGTGCTTCGCTTTTCTGGCGCCATCGGCATGTCGTCACCCTTGCGATCTGGACTGTCGCTGAATGCGGTCGCCGGTCAAATTGAAAAGGCCTTCGGTATGGCCAAGGCTCCCGCCGTCGTCATCCAGTTGAACTCGCCTGGCGGCTCGCCGGTGCAGTCGAGTCTGATCTTCAAGCGAGTTCGCCAACTGGCAGATGAGAAAAAAAAGCGCGTGTACGTGTTTTGCGAGGATGTGGCAGCCTCTGGCGGTTATTATCTGGCGGTTGCCGGCGATGAAATCTACGCCGACGCTTCCTCGATCATTGGCTCAATTGGGGTCATCTCGTCAGGCTTCGGTTTCGAAAAGGCTATTGAGAAACTCGGCGTTGAGCGCAGGGTTTACACTGCCGGTCTCAACAAGGGTTCGCTCGATCCCTTTCTGCCAGAAAAGCTCGATGACATTGAGCGTCTAAAAGCGCTCCAGCGCGATGTGCATGACGTGTTCATCGGCGTCGTCAAGGATCGCCGAGCGGCAAAGCTGAAGGGGCCGGACAGTGAACTATTTTCGGGAGCGTTCTGGTCGGGACCCAAGGCTGAGGAATTCGGCCTGATTGATGGCATCAGCGACATGCGCTCGAAAATGCGCGATATCTACGGTGAGAAAGTGCAACTGCGCGTCATCTCAGGCCCAAGCGGCGGCTTGCTCGGGCGCTTGCGGCGGATCCCCAGTAGTTTTGCCGGTATCCGTGGGCTAGACTTTTCGCTCGCAGACGATGCGCTATCGACGCTGGAAGCGCGCAGCCTGTGGGCCCGGTACGGCCTTTGAATTTGTGAGGAGTTCGTCATGCCGCAATTAGTTGTGTTGGCCCTTCTGGGTGCCGGCGCTGTCGCTGGCTATCGCTGGTTTTCCCGGCAGCTGAGTGCAGCGAACGATGCAGCCGTCCAGGCCGAGGCCGAGATGCGCCGGGCGGCGGCTCAGGCGACTGGTCAGCCGAAAGATTTGGGGCAGCTCGAATTGGACCCCGTCAACGGTGTCTATCGGCCAAAGTCGTGAGCGGTTGATCGCTGGCGACTTATCCCTATAGTCCGGGCGAACTCGATCCGGGACGTCTCACACCATGCCGAAAAACGCCGTAAAGCCTGCTGTCACTGCCGCCCATCCGACGTTGCGGCCGAAGGCTGCGTTTCAGGATCTGATCCTGACTTTACAGGAGTTCTGGGCAGCCCAAGGCTGCGTGATCTTGCAACCCTACGACATGGAGGTTGGTGCCGGCACGTTCCATCCAGCGACGACCTTGCGCGCGCTCGGCCCGAAGCCTTGGAACGCGGCCTACGTGCAGCCCTCGCGCCGACCGAAGGATGGCCGCTACGGCGAGAACCCGAACCGCTTGCAGCACTACTACCAATTCCAAGTGATCATGAAGCCGTCGCCAGCGAACTTGCAGGACCTTTATCTGCAGAGTTTGGCGGCAATCGGTCTCGACCCGCTGGTGCACGATATCCGCTTCGTCGAGGATGACTGGGAGAGCCCGACCCTCGGCGCTTGGGGCTTGGGGTGGGAAGTGTGGTGCGACGGCATGGAAGTGTCGCAGTTCACTTATTTCCAGCAGGTCGGCGGTTTCGACTGCAACCCCGTGTCGGGCGAGTTGACCTACGGACTTGAGCGTCTCGCCATGTATGTGCAGGGCGTTGACCGGGTGTATGATCTGTCGTTCAACGGCCGCGACGATGCCCGCAAGCTCACCTACGGCGATGTGTTTCTACAGGCCGAGCAAGAGTACTCCCGCCACAACTTCGAGCACGCAAATACTGACCTTTTGCTGCAACATTTCAAGGACGCTGAAGCGGAGTGCAAGACACTGCTTGCCAAGGGCCAGCGCGAAGGCCGTCACGATATGGCGCTACCGGCCTATGACCAGTGTATTAAGGCCAGCCACCGCTTCAACCTGCTCGACGCCCGCGGCGTGATCTCTGTGACCGAGCGGCAGAGTTATATCCTGCGGGTGCGGGAGTTGGCGAAAGCGTGCTGTGCTGCATGGCTGCAGACGGAAGGCGGCGGGGTGGGGTGATGTTCAGCGCGCTTGTGCTATCCAAGAGCAGTCTGATTACAATACAGACGCCATTGCTCGACCCAACGATGATTGGAGCCATCGGGCTGGTAATGGCCGCAGCAGCAGTTGTCGGTGTCACAGTTTATCGCTGGTTGGGCACGCATCGTGACGCACTCGCATTTGCAATGATTGCGGCATTCGGCTTCACGGCGACGCTTGCTTACTCGGGTGTGGCAGCGGCAGGTGCGATCATTTGGGTGATGCTGATTGGCTTAGTACTGGCGTGGATCGTGATTGCCATGGCTGGTGGTTGAAGTACCATTCCTTAGCCCGTAAATGGATTGACGATCTCGACCCCCAGCCCTTCGAAATCGACCACATTCCGCGTCACCACGCGCATACCGTGACAAAGGGCGGTGGCGGCGATCAGGGCGTCACGCTCGGAGCGTGTGGTGGGCACATGCAGTGCGGCGCACCTCTGTACCACCGCCACGTCGATCGGTAGAATGCGGTCGGCGAAGGCAGGCAGTACTTGGGCATCGATCCACGCGCGGAGAGTTGCGCCGTGCGCCGCGTCCTGCCGAGCCTTCCGCTTCGCGCCGATCTCCAATTCAAGGATCGTAATCACTGACAGGTAGAGTTCTGCCGGCTTGACGCTACGCGCCCACGCAGCGACGCCAGTATCGATGCGCGCCTTCTTGCGCATTTCCGAGATGACGTTGGTGTCGAGGATAAACATCACGTCAGATCGTGATCGGCCGTCACACGGTCGAGCTTCGGCGGATCGAACTCGAAGTCGGGCGCGTCCGGTTGATCGAGCATATCCAGGATCGTGCGACCGCCGCCAACGAGTGTCACATAGTCTTCGTGCTTCAGCAGGACGTAAGCCGGTCTGCCGCGATCAGTAATCACCACAGGACCATCTGCAGCGGCGCGCTTTGCTGCACTGATGTCCTGATTGAAATCCCGGCTGTTCACGAACTTGGTCATTAGCCACCTCCGCAGTATTTTAAATATACTACAATGCTACATTTTGCAATAGAGTGATGGGATATGTGGACGTCAGGATTGTGACGTGCTGGGGCACTCGCGCAATCATTTATGTTTTGGCTGCGGTGTTGGTCCTAGTATGGATCGTATCGGCGGTTGCTAACTTTTACGGAGGCTAAGACTCATGATCGCTGACGTTGCATCGAACGCGTCGCGTGTGGTTGGGCTGTGGCTGCTGGTGGCACCCCTGTGCGTCCTAGTGCCGATCTCATTTTTCCTGGTCAAACAGGGTACTTGGTCGGGAAAGACGGCAAACACATGTTTTGGTGCGCTGGCGATTGTCTTGTTCG
>JANOYV010000121.1:0-2016 GCA_031429105.1 Hyphomicrobiaceae bacterium
TCAGCCACGGATGCTGCAGCTCGACGGCGGCCCACTCGTTCTCAATCCTGGCAGCGTCGGTTGCCCGGCCTACGATGATTCAGCTAACAGCGCGCACGTCTCCGAGGTCGGCACACCACACGCCCGCTACGCAATTGCGACGATCACTGCTGCTGGAGCGATCGCCGTCGATCTCCTCGCGGTGATCTACGATCACAAAGCTGCCGCCGCACGCGCGGGGGCCAATGGTCGACCCGAGTGGGCACACGCGTTGGCAAAGGGGTTTCACGCGATATCGTGAGCTATTGGTCGGGTTGGTCGGAGACAGTTACCGATCCGACGAATATTCAACGATTGTAAGTTGTTAGTTCAAATTGGCAACTGTAGCAGTTGGGTCTTCGCGTAGATCCACTTGTCACCAAGTGCTGCCAGCATCCTTGCTGCCGTAAGCTGCCTTGCAAATTTTCAGCTTCTCCCCACAGTGAGCGGCTATCTCCGATTTTGACTTGCCCATCTTACCCCCCATAGCTTTGCAGCCCTGAAAGTGCTGCTCGCATGTTGCAGCGTGGCCGGGGGCGCTGGACCCACCCGCTGCAAAAATAAGGGCTCCTGCTAACCAAAAAAGCTTTTTTGTCATGCTGTGGGTTTCTCCCGAAGAATCTCGTCGATGAATATCGGGCGAACGCTACCATGTCGCATTCGTTCGTGCCTACTACAATTGTACCCATCATATGCCGAACAGCAACCTTCAGCAGGAACGGTTTCAGGATTAGAATGAACGCGTGCAGCGGCTCGAAATCCTCCGCCATCACCGCGCCTGTTGATACTAGTCGTGGGTCCCGGCCTTCCTCAGCAAGGGGACTCCCTAGTGGTCGTGCCGGGATGACGGAACTTTAGGAGCATAACAAGTAGCCTTTCGGACTGAGCAACGTCACGAATTGACCGTTTCACCACTTCACGCACCACTCACCAAAATTCATCACTTCGAAAATTATTGCGCCGATAAAACGCGTCCAGACTTATCCCCGCCTCCTGCTCCCATGCGATACTGCTCGTGTTCTGCTTCATCGAGGGCGCGCTTCGAAGGCGTTCTGAGTGCGGAGGCAGAATAGGACGGTCCGGGAATTAATCCAGCAACGCGCTGGAATTCTGGGAGAGTTCCGCGTGCCCTGTGAGCCGAGAGCCGGGTCAGCCAACAGGTCCAGAACGGCCTGCACCAAACTCGACTAAAACGCGAGTGGGACCTTAGCGAAAATCCGTCCGGCTGGGGTGGCTCTGAGCCACTTGTTACAAATGCGGCAAGACCGCCGTGTGGATCACGGCCACCCCGACCCCTCGATTGTTGAGGGGAAAAGAAAAAAGGGAACAACGTCAGAGTGCGAATGGGAGATAAAAGTTGTACCGACACGCGACAGGCTCACCATTTGCGCCGTGCCGCTACGGCGCCGCAGCGCATCGGAGAACGATCTGTAGATGGCGACGCGCCGCCGATCCAACAGCGCTTCGGCAACCTGCTCCGATTGCAGCCCGCCGCCTTGAATGCCGCAGTGGCCAAGTGAGACGACGCGCTGCGTTCCCACCGTTCCCTCACAACCCAGGCCGCCCCGTCTTCTTTGCCCGGCCGCGGCGGGCTTTCTTCTCGACGCCGTCTTCCACGTCGACGGTTTTCACGCGGCGCGGGGCAAGGTCCTTGGACAACGGTACGCTGGTGCTCGCGTGCGGGCCCATCTCGTCGAGCGTTGGCTTGTGCGGGCCTTTGACCTTCTCGCCGAAACTGCCGCCTTTGGTGGCATCGTTGACGAGCGGCGCGCGGGGTTGGATTTTACCCTGCGCATCATTTTTGATTGGCGCGCTGCGACTCCCCTGCGGGGAGCCGGCCGCAGCGCGCGGAACCGACGGCATGTTGGCCGCATCGCCATACTTACGCTCGCCGCGATAGCCACCGGTTCGATCATCCACGTCGGATTGCCGCGCCAACGGATCATCGGAAATCGCCAGCTCGGTTTCGCGCAGGCGCTTGACCTCGTCGCGCAGGCG
>JANOYV010000122.1:0-125080 GCA_031429105.1 Hyphomicrobiaceae bacterium
GGCTTCGGTGGCGAAAACGGCGGCATAGGCGAGCGTTGGTGTGCCGATGATGTAGCGCGCGAAGTCACTCGCCGCAGTGCCGGCCAGTCCGCCAATACCGAAGGCGATGCCTTGGGCTGCACCCCACAGCCCCATGCGAACACCCTCACGAGATTGGCGACCTTGGCCGGCCAGACTCATCATCGAAGCAATAGCGGCGCTTGCGTAGGCGCCATTTGCCACCCCGAGTAAAAATACATTGGTGCGAATCGGCCAGCTCGGACCAACGAAGCCCGCCAGCACAAGTCCACCGAGTGCCAGCGCCGACGCGAGACATCCGCCGATTGTCCAAAGCCTGAGCGAACCAAGCCTTGGGCCGCCGATTACACTGCCGCAGACCGCCACCACAATCATGCCGAGGAACACGCCCTGATGCTGCATGCCAGAAAGGATCGTGGTCTGCCCAACGGTGAGTTTGAACAGTACCGCAGCAAACGGCTCCAGGATCAGATCCTGGGCACTGTAGGCAATCATCGAAATAAATACGAAAATAGTGAACAGCCGGGCTTGTGGTTCAGCCCAAACCTCGGTGAGCGTTTGCTTGAATGCAGGCTTCGGCATGTCCGGTTGTGAATTCGTCGCAATTTCCGCCGTCTGTCCTTCGACACCCCACACCGATACCAGGGTCAGCAACACGGCGAGACTTGAGACCAGTCCCGTGACCCAGACCAGCCGGGCCGGTGAGAACGGGTCGAGCAGTTTGCCAGCTCCTATGGCCGTGAATGCGCAACCTCCAATCATCATCAGCCAGACAATGGTAGCTGCCGCCGGGCGACGGCTCTCTTCGGTGCGCTTGGTCAATAGCACCAATAGATTGGTACCAGCCGCACTGACGCCAACGCCGATGGCCAGGAAACTCAAGGCTGCAAACACCAAGCCAAGCCCGTAGCTTTGTGTCATTAACGCCGTCGCTGTAGCAGCACAAACCCCGCCCGAAGCGAGCATCAACATGCCGCCGATGATCCATGGCGTGCGCCGACCACCAACATCAGAGCCATGCCCCATTCGTGGCCGCAGCGCCTGCGCTGCGTAGTGAATCGCAACCAAAATACCGGGAACAAGCGCTGGCAACGCAAGCTCGACGACCATCACCCGATTGAGTGTCGAGGTTGTCATCACGACAATCGCGCCGATCGAGGTCTGGACAAGGCCCAGCCGCAAAATGCCAAGCCAACCGAGATGCTGGGAGCTAGCCACATTGCTCATGGGACCCTCACCGCAAAAGTGCTGACGGCGTAGGCCGACACCATCATGCCGAGCACGAACATGCCGACGCCGGTCGCATTGTACCAGGGCGCGAGTTTAGCCGGATCTGTCAGCAGGCGGCGCATGAAGTGGATCTGCGCACCAACCATTACAGCTATGATTAGCGCTTCGATGGGGCGACCCCACAGTGCCATCAAAGCCACGACGACCACTTGCGGTATCGCCATGAACAGGCAGGCAACGAGGCCTGCACGCTTTGGCCCAAGCTTCACCGGCAAAGAGCCGACGCCCATCCGCCGATCACCTTCGACCGACTTGAAGTCGTTGAGCGTCATGATGCCGTGCGCGCCGAGGCTATAAAGGCCAGCGAGTGCGAATGTCGGGCCATCCGGCATTCCGCCGTTGAGCAACACAGCCGCGCCAGTGACCCAGGCGAGCCCCTCGTAACAGATGCCGCAGGCGGTATTACCCCACCAGCCATTTTCCTTCAGTCGGATCGGTGGTGCGCTGTAGGCCCACGCCAATGCTAATCCCATGATGCCAGCGATCAGAACCCAAGGACCCAGTAGCGCCGACACTGCCAGGGACAAAAGGCTCCACGCCACGGCGACGTAAAAGCCCCAGTCGCCGGGCATGCGACCGGACGGAATTGGGCGATTCGGCTCGTTGATGGCGTCGACGTGGCGGTCATACCAGTCGTTGACGGCCTGACTTGACGCGCACACGAGGGGGCCAGCCAACAATACGCCAGTGACGATCAGCGGCCACTTACCACTAGTCGATTGACCGGACGAAACGACGCCACAGCCGAACGCCCACATCGGGGGAAACCAGGTGACTGGTTTCAAAAGCTCAAGCACAACACGCGGCTCTGGTCGCGTCGCAGCGTTACGCGCTGCGGGTGCTACTGTTGGTGCTGACGTCGTCGTTGATGCCATAACCTGATTATGGCGACACTTCCCATTGTGTCAATCTATCGTTACACTTTTCAGTGTCAACTTATCGGGCGCGATTGTCGCAATTCGGCAGTGGGTGCAGCCGTATCCGCGAACGTCTGTGTCGGCAGCGACCGCCAGAGCACCAATCCTGCATCACGCACCGGATGAAGCAAGCTGCCGGTCAATGTGTGTACCATCGGCTGGATTATCTTACGCGCACGGGCTCTGCACCCGCCCCGTCTCCCAGCCAATCAACGCACGCTTGCGGGTGAGACCCCAATGGTAGCCACCGAGGCTGCCATCGCCTCGCAATACCCGATGGCACGGCACAACGAACGAGATCGGGTTGCGCCCGACCGCCGAGCCGACCGCGCGCGAGGCACTTGGCTTGCCCAAGTGCCGCGCGATATCGGCGTAACTGACGGCCCGGCCCATCGGGATCTTTAACAGCGCTTCCCAAACCCGCACTTCGAAATCAGTGCCGATCAGAACGAGACGCACCGGCTGCTCCGGCTGCCAAGACGCTGAATCAAAAATGCGCTTCACGTGCGGCGCTGTTTGCTTTGCGTCTTCGACATAGACGGCACCCGGCCAACGACCAGTCATGTCGGCCAACGCTTCGGCGCGGGTCTGGTTTTTATCTTCGTCGACGAACGCCAAGCCAGCCAGGCCGCGATTGGTCGTCAGCGCCAGCACCTCGCCGAACGGCGAGGGGTGAAAACCATAAGCCATCGCCAGGCCTTCACCGCGCCGCTTGTAGTCACCGGGCGTCATTGCTTCGTGATCGACGAACAAATCGTGCAGGCGGCTGGTGCCGGAGAGCCCAACTTCGTACGCCGCATTGAGCACGCTCGCCGAACCGCCGAGCAGTGACCGCGCGTGATCGACCGTAATCGCCTGGATGAACTCCTTCGGGCTCAAGCCACACCATCGCTTGAACAACTTCTGGCAGTGCGCGGGCGACAGTCCAACGTGACGCGCCAGCTCATCGAGATCTGGATGATCGGTCCAATGCTCTGAAAGAAAGCGAATGGCGCGGCGCACGAGGTCGTAATCGCGCGTTGTGCTATCGGGCAGTGCGTGGGCCGGGTGGATCGGTTCGGGCGAGAGATTGTGCAGCATGTGAGGTCCGCCTGGTTCGTTGCGAGGCTTGGGAGTCATTTATTCCATGCCCAGCCCCTGCGGCGACCCGTTTCTTGTTGCACCAATGGCATGGGATCCATTTTTGCGAGCTGCGCGAGACCGGCTACTTTTGCCCAACGGCACCACGCTCGTCGAACACGAAGCATTCGCCATGCCACTTGCTCTCGTCGGCTGACACCTTCGCCAGATAGTTCAAGATCCCGCCATCGAGCTGGTAGACCTCGTTGAACCCGTGCGCGAGGAGGTAGGCCGATGCTTTCTCGCAGCGGATGCCACCAGTACAGAACATCGCAACTTTGCGATGCTGCCCGGCACACAGATTGGCCGCAACATAAGCGGGCCAGTGCGTAAAATGTCCAATCTTCGGATCGATTGCGCCCTTGAAAGTGCCAACCTCAACCTCGTAAGCGTTACGGGTATCGATCACCAGCACGTCCGGGTCGGCGATCAGCGCATTCCAATCGCGAGGATCAACGCGCGTGCCAGTGCGCTCCAGGGGATTTGCCTCGGGGTGGCCGAGCGTGATGATCTCGCGCTTCACTTTCACCTTCAACCGCATGAAGGGGTGCTGCCTCGCCGCCGCGTCCTTGGTGACCAGATCGACGAAGCGCGAATCTGCACGCAGCACCGTGAGAAATTCCGTCATTGCCTCTGGTGTGCCAGAGATCGTACCGTTGATGCCCTCCGGGGCAACGAGGATCGTGCCTTTCATGGCGCGCGCGACAAGTTCATGGCGCAAGTGATCACGCAATTGGACCGGATCATCGATGGTCGCGAACTTATAGAAGGCTGAAACGGTGATGCTCATGGCACTCGTGATTAGCCCCACCACAACGAAACATCAATGTGTGCAGCGTCTCGTGCCTTGCTCACACCTTGCGGAGCGATCATATCGCTTCATGTATCACGCCTATGGCATCGGCCTCGATCTGGTGCATACTTACAAAATCTCTTGTGTTTCATATGCATAAGGCCAGATGAACCTCGACGTTACCGAACTCCGGGACTTTTACGCACGTCCCATTGGGCAGATTACGCGACGCGTACTGACGCGACGCATCCGCGAACGATGGCCCAACATCAAAGACCAGACACTGATCGGCCTCGGCTTTGCGACGCCTTATCTTGGTTCCTTCAGGGCCGAAGCCCGCCGCGTCGGCGCACTCATGCCAGCCTCGCAAGGGGCGCTGGTATGGCCCGCCGCCGGGCCTGCCATGAGCGTTCTCGTCGATGAGGAACGTCTGCCGTTGCCGGACAATGCGGTTGATCGCTTGATCGCCGTGCATTGCCTCGAAGGCGCCGAGCGCGTCCGCCCGCTATTGCGCGAGATCTGGCGCGTGTTGGCACCTGATGGCCGCTTGATGTTGATCGTGCCGAACCGGCGCAGTATGTGGGCACGGATCGATAGCACACCCTTCGGCAGTGGTCGGCCCTATAGCCGTGGTCAGCTCGAGAGGCTTCTTGCCGACGCGCTGTTCACTCCGATCAATTGGACACACGCCCTACACATGCCCCCCTTCGAGCGCCGGTTTATTCTGCGGTCGGCGGCGAACTTCGAGAGGCTCGGCGCGCGCGTTACTCCGACCTTCGGCGGCGTGATTATTGTCGAAGCAAAGAAAGAAGTGATGGCAACGGTCGGCGGCGGACTGAAAGCTCACCGAACCGTGCCTGTTGTTGGCGGACTGGTAACCACCGATGGTCACCGCATTGCCAGCCGTTCGTTTTGAACAACGAACTTACGACTTTTTGCGTGTCGCCTCGTAGCGCGCCTTATTGTCGGCATTCGGCGGATAGAGGCCGGGGAGTGCCGCGCCCTTGTTGACCTCATCCATGATCCAGCCTTCGAAGCGCTCCTGCTCAACGGCCATATCAACGATGGTTGCAACGAGCGCCTGCGGAATAACGACCGCGCCGTCATCGTCGACGACTACGGTGTCGCCCGGAAAGACCGCGACGCCACCACAGCCGATTGGCTGCTGCCAAGCGACAAACGTCAATCCTGCGACGGACGGTGGAGCCGCACCGCCCTGACACCAGACCGGTAATTTCGTGCCCCGCACGCCCGCAACATCACGGACGACGCCATCGGTCACAAGGCCAGCCACACCGCGCTTTTGCATGCGGGCGCACAGGATATCGCCGAAGACGCCGGCGTCGGTTATGCCCATGGCATCAACTACGGCGATACATCCCGCTGGCATGTCTTCGATGGCGGCGCGAGTCGAGATCGGCGATGACCAGGATTCAGGTGTCGCCAAGTCCTCACGTGCTGGCACAAAGCGCAAGGTGAAGGCTGGACCGACGAGCCGTGGTTGGCCGCTGTTGAGTGGTCGCGTGCCGCGCATCCAGACGTTGCGCAAACCCTTCTTCAGCAGGATTGTCGTAATCGTCGCGGTGGTCACACCAGCGAGAATTTCGTTGATGCGCGGGTCATTGCTCATGGATCGGTCCTGTTGCTGGATTTGCCCGAACCATGTGCGATTTTCAACGCGTTGACAACGGCAGCAAGCGACCCGGCTCAACCATCGATCACAGCTTTCAGTTGATCGAGGACATCAGCCTCAAGTCCCGCACTGGTGTCGATGCTGGCATTGGCCTTGCCATAAAGCTGGGCCCGAGCCTGCAAAATCGCCTGCAAGTCTTCCATCGCTTGGCGACTTGAAGTCATGGGCCGCATGTCGCCTTGCGCTGTCACGCGCGCCATGTGCTGCTCAGGTGACGCGCGCAGCCAGACGACGAAACTTTCCGACAATAACAGGTCGAAGGTGTGCGGCTCGGTGACGATACTACCGCCAGTGGCGATCACGCACCGATCATGGGCACCCAAGGTTGCCTCAAGCGCTTGGTACTCGAGGCGGCGGAAGCCGCTTTGGCCGTGCGCCGCGAATATCTCGCTCATCTCCATGCCGCTCATCCGCTCGATTTCTCGGTCGAGTTCGATGAAGGGCACGCCAAGCGAGGTCGCCAATCCTTGGCCCAAGGTGGTCTTGCCAGCACCACGCAGGCCGATCAGCGCAATTCGACGACGGTCGGCGGCGCTCTGTTTGCCAAACCGCGTCGCCATCCACTGGCGCGTTTCCAGGATTTGCGCCGACGACAAGCGTTCGAGTTGATGGACGGCATGGTTAAGATCAACCGAACGATCCGGCTCTTCGGCTGCCAATTCCGAAACTCGGATGCCCATGGCAGCGGCTAACTTGCGAACGACCAACAACGAAGCGTTGCCAGCGCCCCTTTCCATCTCAGCCAGATATCGCTCCGAGACGCCGGAAGCAATTGAGAGTACTTTACGCGACATGCCACGTCGGGCCCGCGTCACACGCAGCCGCTCGCCGACGATTGCTAAATAACCCTCTTCGGCGGGCTCTGTGCCCCGGCGATGCTCGACCTGCTTTTCGATGGCATTGCCCATGATCGGTCCATGACGTTGATCCTGCAGTGCAAGATCATATGGTGCGTTGCACAAATTAACAAACGGGGTGTTGGCTATTCGGAAACATGTTGCGTGCGACGACTTGTCCGCAGCATTATAGTGCATCTCGATACGCAATGAAAGCTGCAGGCGGAACCACCAATGGCCTATCCGAGGACTTATAACGCCGCGACCGATATGGTTGATGCCAACCTGCCGGCGGGTCGCGGCGATCATGTTGCCTTTATCGATCCGACCCGGCGCATTACCTACAGCGCGCTTGCGGCCGAGACCAATCGGATGGCGAACATGCTGATTTCGTTCGGGTTGCAGCGGGAAGCGCGGATCGCTCTTCTGCTGCCTGATACGGTTGATTTCCCGATCTGTTTCTGGGGCGCGATCAAGGCTGGCATCGTGCCGATTCCGCTCAATACACTGCTGACGCCCGAGCAATATGGCTACATCCTCGCCGATGCGCGCGTGAAGGCATTGATCGTTTCGCCAGCGCTCCTCGCCATCGTGCAGCCGGTCCTGAAGGATTTGACCAGCCTGACCCACGTAATCGTCGCCGGTGGCGAGGCGCCGCCCTACGGTTTTACGCTGGCAACTGAGCTCCCACAACAATCCACGTCGTTCGATGTTGCCGACACATGCGCTGACGAAACCGCATTTTGGCTTTACTCATCCGGGTCGACCGGCACGCCCAAGGGGGCACGCCACATCCACACCAGTATGATGGACAGCGCGCGCCTTTATGGCCAAGGCGTGCTTGGCATCCGCGAAGACGACGTGATCTTTTCAGCCGCCAAGCTGTTCTTCGCTTACGGGTTAGGCAACGGCATGAGTTTCCCGATGTCGGTCGGTGCGACGACGGTGTTGCTGCCGGAGCGGCCAACGCCTGCGAGCGTATTTCAGACGCTAAAGCAGCACCAACCAACGATCTTCTGCGGTGTGCCAACACTCTATGCGGCGATCCTAGCTAACGGTGACTGTACGCCAGCCGCAGGATCGGCTGCTTTGCGAGCCTGCATCTCAGCTGGCGAAGCCCTGCCAGCCGAAATCGGACGCGCCTGGAAGCAGCGATTCGACGTCGACATTCTCGATGGTGTCGGCTCGACCGAAATGTTGCACATTTATGTGTCCAACCGCAGAGATGATGTTCGCTATGGAACGTCAGGTCGCGCCGTGCGCGGCTACGACGTGCGGCTGGCCGACGAAAAAGGTGCCGAACCGGCAGCCGGTGAGATTGGCGAGTTGATCGTTAGAGGGCCAACCGCCGCCGACGGATATTGGAACCAACGCGAGAAAAGCCGCCGCACCTTTGAAGGCGAATGGATGCGAACCGGCGACAAGTACACCTGCTCGGCCGACGGGTACTACACCTATGCCGGGCGCACCGATGACATGTTCAAGGTATCAGGCATCTGGGTCTCGCCGTTCGAAGTCGAAAGTGCGTTGATCTCACACGCCGATGTACTCGAAGCTGCCATCGTGCCAGCCGAAGACCAGGACGGGTTGACCAAACCGAAGGCCTTCGTAGTCTTGAAGTCTGGTGCTACCGCAGGCGAGGCTCTCGAAGCAGTCCTCAAGGAGCACGTGAAGGCAGCGGCCGGACCGTGGAAATACCCACGCTGGATCGTCTTTACCGACGCGCTGCCGAAGACCGCGACCGGCAAGATTCAACGCTACAAACTACGCAACTAGCTCGGCAGGGGTACGCCCGCAATTTCGAATGCTGCTTTCTGGCGCGCGGCGACGGTTGCCAGATCGAACCCCTGGATCTGTTCGTTGAACAGGCGGAACCAATTCTGCCGCGCATCGAGATGCAGGAACACGCCGCCCAGCCCAATCGCTGCACGATCCATGAAGACGAATTCGCGCGGCACGGTAACGGGCCCCTTCTGCTTCAGAATTTGATGCACGCCGAAGGCTTCCCTGCGCCCGTACTCGCCGGGCGTCGTTCCTTCAGCAAGCGTGCGCTCACGATCGTCCAGCAACGGCCCGTAGATGAACCGCGCCCACATGTTCATCGCCTCGATCACATCGGTGTTGAGACCCTTGAAGCCCCAGCTTTCGTAGGCATGTACGACGCGCGCTTGATCGCCTTCCAGCAAGCCGTTGTAGAGATCAACGACGCCTTGCACGAACTTGGTGGGGAACGTGCGGATGCAGCCAAAATCAAGCAGATTGATGCCGCCTGGTCGCCCGTCTTCGCCATTGAAAATCGTGTAATTGCCGAGGTGCGGGTCGCCGTGAATAACGCCGAAATGGCTGAACGGATACCACCACGCCTGAAACATAGCGCGCGCAATGGCATTGCGATCTTCAAGGGCAGCCGATTTATAATCAAGCAAGGGGCGCCCTTCGAGCCATGTCATGGACAGCAACCGCTTGGTCGATATCTCGGGCAAAACATCGGGCACACGCACGAGCGGGTTAGCGGCAAGAATATGCCGATAAAGCGCAATGTGCTTGGCCTCCAGCTCATAGTCGAGTTCTTCGCGCAAGCGGGCCGCGATCTCTTTCATGATCTCTGTAGTGTCGACGGCTGCATCCATCCGCGCATGAATACCAAAAACCATTTTGAGCTGCGTGACGTCAGCCTCGACCGCTGATTGCATATCGGGATACTGCAGCTTGACCGCCAAAGCGCGGCCGTCGTGGGCAATCGCTTTATGAACTTGCCCGAGCGAGGCCGATGCGACGGCGGTTGGACCAAAACTTGCGAACTTTGTGGCCCAATCGCTCCCAAGTTCAGCGATCATCCGGCGCTTGACGAAGGCAGCCCCCATTGCGGGAGCCTGCGATTGAAGCTGGGCCAATTCACGCGCGTATTCGGGTGGCAGCGCCTCGGGGATTGTTGACAACAATTGGGCAACCTTCATCATCGGCCCCTTGAGACCACCCAAGGCCGCCGCCAGTTCGGACGCGTTGCGGTTATTGTCGGTTTGCATGCCAAACAACCGCTGACCGGCAACCTTGGCTGCAACCGCGCCAACATTGCTGCCAACTTTGAGGTAGCGCGCTGCGCGTGCTGAAAAGCGGTTATCTTCGTTGTCCATGAAGCTTTAACGTCCTGAGGTCGTGCAAAGCGAAGTGCAGGTTTAACGTCGGCGCGCGGATGATGATCTCAATCTACTTGTTACGCGATTGAGGCGCGGCGGATCAGCACAAAAGGGGTGGTGTGACAAGACGCTGATCCGGTAACGTGCGCGGCAGTCGTGATTGTCGGTCGCACAACGACCTGTTCCACCCGCCACCCTGTCCACATGGTGATTGCCCTAACGTGCAACAACGCCCAAATGCCTCCCTTCCAACCGGCCCCAAGTCCGAACGGCTGCATAAGCCCATGTTGCGGGCGATTGTTGCGCTCGGGATCACGCAGATCATTGGTTGGGGCACCACCGTGTATGCGCTCGGCGTGCTCGCCAAGCCAATCAGCAGCGACACCGGCTGGCGACCGGACCTCGTCATTGCCGGCATTACCGTCGCGTTGCTGGCCTCTGGATTGGTCTCGACAGCCATCGGACGACTGATCGACGCCCGCGGCGGACGCAGCATCATGGTCATCGGATCTGCATTAATCGCTGGTTTGCAGGCAGGGCTGGCATACGCACCCGATGTCAGCATCTATCTGGCGATCTGGGGGTTGCTCGGGATCGCCATGCGCATGTGTCTGTACGATGCGGCGTTTGCAGCATTGGTGCAGGTGGCGCCTGCGCAAGGTCGCCGCGGGATCTCGTATTTGACCTTGTTCGGCAGCTTTGCCTCATCAATCTTCTGGCCCATTGGCTATGCACTGGATGCGTCCTTTGGTTGGCGCGCCACGTTCCTCATTTTCGCAGCGTTAAACCTGTTGGTCTGCCTGCCCCTGCACATTTGGGGCTTGCCATCGCGGTCAGCGTCCGCCCCGCCGATCACAGTGCCGACGGCGCCAGGAATTGATTCATCTAGCCCAATGATGCCCCTGCTCGAAGGTTCCGCGCGCACAATCGCGATGGCACTGTTTGCCATTGTGATCTCGGCCTGCGCCTTCGTCTTCGGTGCACTGGCCGTGCTGTTGCCGTCTGTACTTGTTGCGAGTGGTGTTAGCGCGCGCGAAGCAGTGATTCTGGCCTCGATCAAGGGCGTGGCGCAGTTTGCTGGTCGCGTATGCGACATTGCCTTTGGCAGCAACCTGGGGCCGCTCACGGTTGGCCGCATTGCTGTTTTCTGCCTACCACTTTCGTTTGCAGCGCTGTTGTTTGGGCAAAGCGGCTTCGCATGGGCGCTCGTCTTTACGATCCTGTTTGGGATTTCTAACGGCCTTCTGACCATCGTACGAGGGGCCGTTCCCTTGGTGCTATTCGGGCCAGTCGGCTACGGGGCCGTACTGGGGCTGTTGGCAACGCCGTATCTACTGATGAACGCGACAGCGCCGCTGCTGCTCACGAGCCTGATTGAACAAGGCGGTGTCGCCATTGGCGAATGGGTGATGCTGGGCGTTGGGTTGGTCGCACTTGTGGCCATGGAAACTATGGCGGCATGGTACCGCCGCCTGGGCTACAACCGTTCAGTGTCTTAAACCGCGACTTGTGCGCCGACTTCCACAACGCGGTCCGTTGGGATTTGGAAGTATGTCGTTGCGTCCTGGGCAGAGCCTGCCAGCAAGATAAACAAGCGTTCCTGCCACGCCGGCATCTGCGACTTGACCGTTGGCCTGAGCGAACGCCGCGATAGGAAGAACGACGTTCCGGCCATTTCGATGTTGAGGTCTTTCTTACGGCACAGCGTCAGCACACGCGGAATGCTCGGCGTTTCCATGAAGCCGAACATGCAGGACACGCGAGTAAACCCATCGGAGATTTTCTCGACAGTAATCCGCTCGCTGTTGGGCACGCGCGGACTATCTGACACTTTGATCGACAAGATGATGTTGCGTTCGTGCAGCACGCGATTGTGCTTTAAGTTGTGCATTAAAGATGTCGGCGCTGCATCTGGATCGCCGGTCAGGAAAACAGCCGTGCCTGACACACGATGCGGGGGCTTGGCCTCCAGCTTGCGGATCAGCCAATTGAGATCGGCTTCGCTCTTGCGGGTCTCCTTGGTGAGCAACCTCGATCCACGGATCCATGTCAGCATGGTCAGGCCAATAACGCCCGCAATCATGATCGGGAACCAACCACCGTCGAGGACCTTCAGCAAATTCGCTGTGAGAAACGTCTGCTCGATCAAAGCAAGTGGTAGAATGGTGAATGCAGCCTTCCACAACGGCCACTTCCAATATTTCCAGATCACAAAGAAGGCCATGATGCTGTCGATCAACATAGCCGCCGTCACCGATACGCCATAGGCAGCGGCCAAGCGCGATGAGCTGCCGAACATGAGAACAACCGCCACCACGCCGAAAAATAGCATCCAGTTCACGCGTGGCAGATAAATTTGACCGGCAACGCTTTCCGACGTGTGCTTGATCGCCAAGCGCGGCAGGAACCCCAGCTGTACGGCCTGTCGCGTCAACGAGAACGCACCCGTGATTACAGCTTGGCTCGCAATCACGGTTGCGATCGTCGCCAGGATCACCATCGGGATCAGCGACCATTCCGGGTAGAGCTTGTAGAATGGGCTATCAGTCGTGCTTGGATCAGACAAAACCAGCGCACCCTGCCCTAGGTAATTCAGCGCCAGCGATGGCAGCACCAACCATAGCCACGCCGCTTGGATCGGCTTGCGGCCGAAGTGACCTAGATCGGCGTAGAGCGCTTCAGCACCGGTGACCGACAGAAAAACAAGGCCCATCGTGGTCAAACCAATCAAGCCGTGCGACAGCGCAAACTTGATGCCGTAGTAAGGGTTGAATGCCTCAAGGACAGTCGGGTCATCGAGGATGTGCATCAGGCCGCCCAAGGCCATCACCAAAAACCAGACGATGGTGATCGGACCGAAGAACGCTGCGACCTTAGCCGTGCCGCGCGATTGCATAAAAAACAAACCGAACAGAATCACGACAGAAATCGGAACGACAAATTTTTCCAACCCGGGCGCCACGAGCTTCAACCCCTCAACGGCTGAAAGCACAGATATTGCCGGTGTAATGATGGCATCGCCATAAAAGAACGAGACACCGGCAATACCCAGCGCCAAAAGAAGTGGAGCACTTCGCTTTGCAACCGATTGGCCGAGCACCATCAAGGCAAATGTGCCGCCTTCGCCTTTGTTGTCGGCGCGCAGCAAGATCAGCACATACTTCAACGTGACGATGAGCAGCAGAACCCACAATATTAGGGACAAGATACCAATCACCGGCTCGCGCCCGATGATCCCATGCTCTTTGGAGGCCAGAATGGCCTCCTTGAACGCGTACAGCGGGCTGGTGCCGATGTCGCCATAGACCACGCCGATGGAGCCGATGGTCAGTGACCAAAAGTTCCCGTGCTGTTGGTGATCAGCAGCAGCCGGATCAGCAATTTGAGCCGCCGAGGACGTTTGTGCCATCAGAGGCATCTCATCTCTTAAACGCTGCACTGCAGCGAACTGGGGCGGGTCTATACTCCCGTGCTAGTTCAAAGGATAGCCACTAAATTGCCGTAGTTTTTCGCAGTACCGCTTGACTTTTACACAGGGTGTAAGACTCGCAGGGCAGAATTAAGTTCCTGAATTTGGCTGACTATATAGATTGAGCCAAGAAGTTGCACTTTTCCAATCACCTCTAGTGTGGTTATTTCGCACGCTTCAGTGTATCCCGAATCCAACGAGCTAGTCCCTCCTCTGCCACAACGCCAGCGGCGAGGTCGCGGATCATCACAACCGCTTCGGCGTTGTCAGCGACGAAGTCGATGTCGTTCAAACCAAGGAAAACCACAATAGCGAGCAGAGCTGCACGCTTGTTGCCGTCAACAAACGGATGGTTTTTGGCGATCCCAAGAGCATAAGCAGCGGCTAGACTGGCTAGGTCGCAGTCTTCATCGGCGAATTTGTTCTGTGGCCGCCCGAGCGCCGATTCCAACATTGTCAGGTCGCGAACCCCTTCAGGCCCGCCAAATAACTTCAACTGTTCCGCGTGAAACGCGGTGAAAAGTTGAGCTGTCAGCCAAATTGGAGCTATCATTTTGCAAGCTCAGTCAGCGCGGCCCGATAGGTCTTCATTGCCGCCCTGGCGATTTCCATTCCCTCTGTCAGCACCTGCTCCTCCCGGCAAATGCTAAGGCCAGTGCCGTTTTCTGTAACAACGACGGAATCACCCTGCTGCAACCCAAGGCGGGCCAACAGCTCTTTTGGCAGGATCAACCCCGTGGAATTGCCGATTTTCTTGAGTTCGAGCTTCATGGCGAGCCTCGTTACATTATGTTAGACAGGCCGTATAACACGGATCCAGACCGTTGTACATTTTGTCTAACACGCTCGTTTTGAAGCTCTCACATCGCCTCCAGCTCGTCGATCATGCCTTCGATGACCTTGAGGCCTTTGCCCCAGAACTCCGGCTTACTGGCATCAAGCCCGAACGGCGCCAACAGTTCGGAATGGTGCTTCGAACCACCGGCTTTCAACAGGTCAAAGTATTTATCGACGAACCCTGGGTGCGCCTCACTGTAAAGGCCGTATAGCGAGTTCACGAGGCAATCGCCGAACGCATAGGCATAGACGTAGAACGGCGAGTGGATGAAGTGCGGAATGTAAGTCCAAAACACTTCGTAGCCAGGCTTGAAGTCGATCGCAGGGCCTAAGCTCTCAGCCTGGATGCTCATCCAGAGTTCGTTGATTTTTTCCGACGTCAGTTCGCCCTCGCGACGGGCTAGATGCACCTTGCGTTCGAACGAATAAAACGCGATCTGGCGAACGACCGTGTTCAGCATGTCCTCGACCTTGCCCGCGAGCAGGGCCTTGCGCTCCTTTTTATCCTTAGCCTCAGCCAACAGCGCCTTGAAGGTCAACATCTCGCCGAATACGGAGGCGGTCTCAGCGAGTGTCAGCGGCGTTTGCGACAACAGGGGGCCTTGCTTCGCCGCCAGCACTTGATGCACGCCGTGACCCAACTCGTGCGCGAGCGTCATCACATCGCGCGATTTACCCTGGTAGTTGAGCAGCACGTAGGGGTGCGCCGAGGGCACAGTCGGATGAGCGAAGGCGCCGGGCGACTTGCCTTCGCGTGTCGGCGCATCGATCCAGCGTTTGTTGAAAAAGTCACCAGCGATCCCTGCCATCTCGGGCGCAAACCCGCGATAGGCGGACATCACCATTTCCTGCGCTTCTGCCCAGGGGATCACGCGCTCAGGCTTATCTGGCAGTGGTGCGTTACGGTCCCAATGGGCAAGGCGATCAAGCCCCATCCAGCGCGCTTTCATGGCGTAGTAGCGATGGGACAAGCGCGGATAGGCACTCTGCACGGCCGTCACCAGCGCATCGACCACCGGCCCTTCAACCCGGTTTGACAAGTGTCGCGCGTCGGCAATGTCGTTGAAATTACGCCAGCGGTCGGAAATTTCCTTATCCTTGGCGAGCGTGTTCGTGATCAACGTGAAGAGGCGGATGTTGTCCGTGAAGGTTGCCGACAATGCCTCTGCACCTGCCTGCCGCTTGGCGCGGTCCGCACTGGTCAACATGTTCAGCGTCGGTTCGATGGATAGTGGCTCGGCGACACCTTCGACCTTGAACCGCAGGCCGGTCATTGTCTCATCGAACAGCCGATTGAAGGCCCCGCGCGAGGTTTGACTTTTCTCGTGGAACAGTTTTTCGAGCTTCTCGTCGAGTTGGTGCGGCTTTTCTTTTCGCAAGTCGTCAAGCCACGGCTTGTAGCGAGCGAGGGCTGGCACTTTGAGGGCCTTTGCTAACGCCGCATCATCGATCTGATTGATCTCAAGCTCGAAGAAAATCAGATCAGCAGATATATTAGTCAACTGTTCGGACGTATCACCGTAGAACTTGGCACGCGAAGGATCGGCCTGATTGCCAGCATACAACAGCCCGGCATAGGAGCCGAGACGGCCCATCAAGTCGGACAGGTTCTCATAAGCAATGATCGCGTCTGCCAGTGCTTTGCCGTCAGCTCCCAGCGCTGCCAGTTTCCCCTGATACTGCTCTTTGATAAGGGTTGCCGTCGTCGCTGCCTTGGCAAGATCAGCCTTCACCTCTGGCGCATCGATACTGGAATAGAGATCGGCGAGATTCCACTCTGGCATTGCGCCCAAATCGGTGGACGTTGCAGACGCAGCCTTGGTGGCAGCAAACGCTGGTTTGACACTGGTCGCGCGCATGATCTGAATCCTCGAACGTTTCAATAGTAATCAAAGTGCGCGCAACTGTGCCGCGTGAGACGGGTATGTTCAAGGCGCCAATCGCGCAGCTATTTTGCTGTCAATCGAAGATGCAAGTTTGGTCAAACGCTCACTGGGTCCGCGTGCGCCGTTTCAAGAGCGCGCAGCGCCGCTTGAACTCAACGGGGGTGATACCTGTCGCGCGTGACCAGCCGTCGTTGCATTGTTCCATCACAAGGGGCAGTTGTTTTGGCTGTGGCAGAACGACCAAAGGCTCAGCCGATCGCGGCCGTGTGACGACGACTGGCGGCGGGATCGATCCACGCGGCAAAGTTGGCGTGCCGATCGCGCCGCCGGGCGTGCCGGAATATCCAGGAATCGTCGAGGCGTAGGGATCGCGCGGTATTCCGTTTGGCGAGGGCACGTAACGACCGTCCCGGTCGTACTGGCTGAACGCCGGAGCAATGACTGCCACAACTCCAACCATCAAAACCGACAGCCAAATTGAATTTTCTCGCTTCATACCAAGGATGTTGGGGACTCTGGCTAACAATTCAATAGCCAAGAAAACGCGATGCACGTCGGTAACATGCTTTGTGACGCGGCGGGCCCTGCCACATACGAAACGGCCAGCCGGGTTGCCCCGACTGGCTGTATCAACCGGATCCAAGTCGGACCGTCGCCCGCGTTGAATCCTGTGATTTCGTTTGCGTCCGATCAGCCCTTAGCGGTCGCAGCCACTTCAGCCGCGAAATCCTCGACCTTCTTCTCGATGCCTTCGCCGAGCGCGTAGCGCACGAACGCTGCAATCGAGATCGGTGCACCAGCAGCCTTCTCGGCTTCCTTGGCGGCTTGGGCGACCGACTTTGAATCGTCCAGCACAAAGGCTTGTTCGAGCAGACAGTTTTCCTTCGCGTAGGTTTTCAGACCACTCTCGGCGATTTTTTCCAGAACGTGGGCTGGCTTGCCCAGGTTCTTGTCGAGCAGGATTGCCTTTTCGCGAGCCAGAATGTCGGCTGGAACGCCTGCGAGATCGAGTGCGATTGGATTGCGCGCGGCAATGTGCATGGCAACCTGACGACCGAACGCCGAAAGAGTCGGTGCATCGCCCTTACTCTCAATTGCAACAAGCACGCCGATCTTGCCGAGGCCGTCGGCGACCTTGTTGTGGATGTAATCGGCGACAATGCCTTCCTTCACCGAGACCGTTGCGGTCCGGCGCACGTTCATGTTTTCGCCAATCGTAGCGATCATTTCAGTGACCACGGCTTCGACGGTCACGGCCTTGTCCGGATATGTCATCTTGAGCAAGGCATCGACATTGCCAGCGGCCTTGGGCGAGAGCGCGGTGATATCGGTCACCATTTCCTGGAACTGCACGTTGCGGGCGACGAAGTCTGTCTCGGAGTTGACTTCGGTCACGGCACCGGTGCGGCCGTGAGCAAGGATGCCCACGAGGCCCTCTGCTGCAATACGGTCGGATTTCTTGGCGGCCTTCGAAAGGCCCTTCTTGCGAAGCCAATCGATCGCTGCCTCAACATCACCTTTGGTCTCGGTAAGCGCCTGCTTACAATCCATCATGCCGACGCCGGTCTTGTCCCGAAGGACTTTCACCAGGGCTGCTGTAATGTTTGACATAAAAATCCTCTGTTGGCTTGCCGCACACTAGAGCGCGGCCCTGAACGGTCGCGGACGCGCCCCAGGCTGTCAGGGCGCGTCCGTTATTCAATTAAGTGTAATGTAAGAGCGCGATGCCGCGCTCGCAAATTATACGGCGGCGGCCGCGACAAGCTTCTTCGCCTGGGCAACCCATTCGTCCTTTCCGATCTGACCCTTCAAGCGCAACTGCTTGTCGAGCATGCCAAGGCCATCCGCATCGCTGTCGGCAATCTGCCAGAAGTGGAATACGCCAGCATCGTTAAGGCGCTGTTCGATCTTTTCAGTGACGCCAGTGATCCGCTTAAGATCATCGGGTTCACCACGGGCAGCTTCAATGCCCTTGAACACGCCCTTGACGGGAATCGCTTCGGCGCTTGGGTTCTCCATTGCGCCGATGTCGACACCGGAGCCGGCTTGGCTTCGCTGAATACCATCGATGGCTGCGCGAGCAACCAGATCGCAATAAAGCGTGATAGCGCGACCGGCGTCGTCGTTACCGGGGATTGGGAAGTCGATGCCATCTGGATTGCAGTTGGTATCGATCACGGCGACGATCGGAATGCCAAGCTTGCGGGCTTCGGCAATCGCGATCTGTTCTTTGTTGGTATCGATGACGAACAATAGGTCAGGTGTGCCGCCCATTTCCTTGATGCCACCCAGCGCCTGATTGAGCTTTTCGCGCTCACGCGTGAGGGTCAAAATTTCCTTCTTGGTGCGGCCTTGCGGATCGGCCAAAATGTCATCCAGCTGACGCAAGCGACGGATCGACGCCGAAATCGTCTTCCAATTGGTCAGTGTGCCACCAAGCCAGCGATGGTTGATGTAATACTGCGCCGAGCGCTTCGCCGCCTCGGCAATTGCGTCTGACGCCTGACGCTTGGTGCCGACATAGAGCACGCGGCCACCGGCTGCGACCGTATCGGCAATTTTGACTAGCGCCTGATGCAGCAATGGTGTGGTCTGGGTCAGGTCCACGATGTGAATGTTATTGCGCGCGCCGTATATATACGACGCCATTTTCGGGTTCCAGCGATGCGACTGGTGACCAAAGTGAACGCCAGCTTCGAGCAGCTGACGCATATTAAAGGCGGGAAGCGCCATGGTATTTCTGTCCTTTTCCGGTTGAACCTCCGCGAACCAAAATAGGCTGCATCTTCGGACAATCCCGAAGAAAGCCCACCGGAGCGTCGGATGCGGTGATATGGTCCGCCCCAACGCACGGCTCGCGTGTGGAATAAGCGCCTAATACAGCGCGGCACTCGGGTTGGCAAGGAAGAACCGCCACGATTTGCGAGGGTCGCTGCCCCATCGGGGTAAGGGATTTTCCCCGTCAAATCAGCAATTTTTAGAAAAACCGAAAATTTCTTCGAACGTTCGGAATAAACGCTCAAGACCAACGTTTTCATTCCAAGCGCGACACTGGAGACCTGGTCCCCGCCTTGGTTGCTAGTGTCGCTCAACGTGCCGGCGTCGACTTCGTGTTGTCACCGGGGCGTCAGAAATGGGTCGAACCGTAAGGTTCGGCCCATTTTGCTTGTGGCTAATACAGTTTCGTCGCCCCGAGCCGACCAATGCTGACGTAAACTACGGTAGCTCCGCCATCTCATCGCAATCGAAACTCCAACCGGAATAAACGCTTCGGTCGCTCGTTTTACCCACGAGTGCGCTGCCGGTCTCCTGGTCCCCGCCTTGGATCCGGTAGGGCGCTACGTCTCGAAGTGGACTGCGTATTGTCATCGAGGCGTGACTAGGTGGGTCGGATCGTGAACGATCCGACCCACTCAGTTTATGTGTCCAGCAACTTGGCATCTTGCCAGACATCCCCCTGGACATCCCAACGATCCTGATCGGCCCATCTCAGTGACCCTCGAATTAAACGCGTACTTGGGACCTGCAGAAATGCTCGCCCTATTTTTGCCACGACTGGGAATAAAGCCCGGCAACGCCCGTTGTTTGATCGGCTGGCGGGGAGGCCGAAACGTGAGCGATGAATTCCAGAGGCGAATTATAGAATTACTGCCAAGGCTACGGCGTTTCGCTTATTCCCTGACTGGCGATTTGGATCGCGCAGATGATCTGGTTCAAGACACGTGTCTGCGCGCGCTTTCAAACGCCAATCAATGGAAACCGGGAACGAGATTGGACAGCTGGATGTACCGTATTGCCCAGAATTCCTGGTTCGATCAAATGCGAGCACGCAAAGTACGCGGTGAAGTTGTCGACCTCGACAATGCAGCCGAACTCGTCGGCTCGGATGGCCGCGACGTAACAGAACATCGGCAGTCGCTGGCAGCGGTTAGCGCGAAGTTGTCTGAGTTGCCGCGCGATCAGCAATTACTGGTCGGGCTCGTATGCATCGACGGGCTTTCTTACAAGGAAGCAGCAGCGGCACTTAATCTTCCGATCGGCACCGTCATGAGCCGCCTTGCGCGCGCACGGTCAGCACTTGCGATGGCGCTTCAAGCCGATGATAATCACACGCCCCTCCTGAGCACAGGTAAACGATCATGAGTGAAATTTCCGATGAAATGCTCATGGCGTATGCCGACGGTGAGTTGCCGGAGGCTGATTTGCTGCGAGTCAGGGCCTACCTTGCCACGAGTGCCGAAGGTGCCCGGCGACTGAACGCTTTCACGAGGACTGGTCGCGACTTGGGTTTGCTCTATGACCAGCCCATGCACGAAGCGATTCCCACCCGCTTGCTGGATGCTGTCCGGGGACCTGCCGCACTTTCCAAGCCTGAGCGAACGGTCCGCGCAACACCTGCGGCATCGTTGGCGTCCAGCTTGATCGGAATGCTGTTTCCACAAGCGACAAGATGGTCAGCGGCAACGGCGACTGCATCATTTCTGGCAATCGGAGCCATTTCGGGTTGGGCACTGCACGGTATCAAGACTGAAGTCCCAGCCACAACGTCGATTGCGACCCTTGTGGATGGCGCACTGTTGACCAGTAACGATTTCAGTCGGGCATTGGACGTGACGCCGGGCGGCCAAACAAACTCCGTGGGTGGTGGTTCCGCGAAGGCATCGGTAAAGCCAGTTCTCACCTTCCAAAGTTTGGCTGGCACGTACTGCCGTCAATATGAACTGGCGGCCACGACAGGCGCACAGTTCGTCGGTGTCGGCTGCCGTCTGAAATCGGGGCAATGGCAAATCGAGGTGCACGCACCGGTCGCAGTCGCCCCGAGTGTACCATCAGGCGGATATGTCCCAGCCAGCGGTCGATCATCACCAACCGTCGAAGGCGCGATCGATAGAATGATCAAAGGCGACGTGCTGAGCCATGCCACCGAAAAAGCGTTGATCGAAAATCAATGGCGGCCTCAGCCATGACCTGAAGGCATTCGAGTGAATGGCAAGAATACGCCTATTTCGAAACCGAATTTGATCCGGCGAAGCTATGCAACGCACAGCGTTTGCCGATCAAAAAGTGAGATCTGGGTGACGGTAGCCCTCTTCTATTGCCCGGATCTTTTTGCCTGAAGCCCACCTCGTGACTTTGGCCCGCTGCCCCGCGGGGTCAAAATTTACGGGGTGGGTTTTTTGGTGTCCAGCGACCAAAACCAAATACTAGCGCAATGGCGTCGCCTGACCAATCAATCCGGCGGGCGTCGCCATCGGTGTCTTGACTGATGCGACCGGCACACTTGCAGCACAGGCGGATGGCGCTTGCAGCAAGCCGCGACCATAGATCGGGTCCCGTCCTGGTTCGCCGAGGTCAACAATGGTCGCGCGCTTTAAAAATTCGGCTTTGTTCTTGACTGCCAAGCCCATGTACGCCGTCGCCAGAACGGCGGTCACATAAGGCACGGCAAACGACGTACCAGAATGATATGAGCCCTGCCCGCCGGGTAGCGCAGTCCAGATATCGACGCCGGGCGCTGCCACATCGATGGGGTCGCCGCGACTCGCATGTCGATAGCTTTTCATATCGCGCCCGACCGCCGTAACGGCAATTACGGAGCTGTAGGCTGCAGGATAGCTTGGCGGCGCTGATGGGCCATCGTTACCGGCGGCTGCAACAAATATAATGCCCTTGGCGGACAAGCCTTCAATCGCCTGTTTGAGTAAATCATCCGGCGGCCCTGACAGGCTCATGTTGACGACGCTGACTCGGCGCTTGTCGAGCCACTCCAAAGCATCGATCAGGCTTGCCGTGTCACTGCTCGGCAAGCCATCGGCGCCAGCGTAGAAAATGTCGGCCAGGAAAAACCTGGCGTCAGGGATGAGACCTGGCGTGCCACTCAACGCATCACCAGCAAGCAGCGCCATGACGCCGGTGCCATGCCAATCTGGCGAGCGCGCTCGATCAATTGCAACAGATGTGCGCGCCTCGATAACGCGAGCCCGGAAAGTTGGATGGGTCGCATCATAGCCCGTGTCGATGACGCCGACCTTAGTACCGCGCGAACAAGCCTGCAGGCTTGCTTGCCATTTGATGATCGATTGACCAAAGCAGCGATCGGTTCCACACGACGTCGGCATTGCCTGGGCCGGCCGCACCTGATCAGACTGCGACGCTGGCAATGCACCGGTCGCAGTCCGGTAAATACGGTAGGTTTGATTGACGCCAACGGCTGTTCCCGGCATTTCCAGGCGCAGAAGGGCGCGCGCCTGATCGGCACTGAAACCATCTGGAGCAATCAATCGTGTCAGGGTCAAATCCAATCGCGACACGCCGGATACGCCATTGACCTTGAAGCCCAAGGCAACGGCACGCTCAATGTTTTGCGGCGTAAGCTTGTTTGCCAGAACTTCCGGTGCTTGTGGCGGAAACGATGGCAGACCACTGTCTGGCCGGATCGGTGCGACTTTGGGTGCAGCTTTGGCGGTCGTCGTGGCCGCCTGTGGAATTGGAGATTTCGCTGTACCTGAAACTGCTGGATTTACGGGTGGCCCCGCTTGCGATGTGACTGGGGTCGACCCGGTGACCAAGATCTGCTTGGCAGCTGTTGTCTTCGCCCCGGGAGCGGGCGCTGGCGTCGCTGGATGTGCAACCACTGGTAGTTTTGCTACAGGGGAGGGCGGCACCGGGGCTGGCGCGGATGGCTTCAAAAGACCCGAAAACCACTCGGCAACGGTGCCAGGCACCTTATCGTCTTCGATGATATCGCGCCGGGTTTTATCCCGTTCGATACGTGCTTTTTCCGCCGGAGACACAGTCTTGTCATCGATCGTGGCGGTTTTACCGGAGTCGCTAGTTTTGCCTTGGTCTGCCGCTGTGGCGGTATCCTTGGTGGTTGACGTTGCGGCCTGCTCAGTTGCCAGAGTCTTGCCCTGCTCAGACTTGCCCTGTTCGCGATCAACTTTAGCTTGCTCGCGTTCTTGTCGAGCCTGTTCGCGCGCTTGTTCACGTTCTTGCCGCGCTTGTTGACGCGCTTGTTCACGCTCTTGCCGGGCTCGCTCGCGCTCCTGTTGTTGGCGCGCCTGCTCCTGCGCACGCTCCTGCATGCGGCGCATCGCATCATCACTTTTCGAACTAGCCAGCACGGGGAGGGCAGCGAACACGACAAACACGGCAACGGAGATCGTCGCTGCTAGTGCTATGCTTTTCGAGAACCGGCCAAAAATCATCGGGAACCCCGCCGTTCCAATAGTAGATCGGAGACTGACAGGTCATCGACCCGCAGTCATCAAATCTGTGCCGGTCCCGCTCCGACGCATCAATTGAACAGAGGTTATCTTGTGGCTGCAAATTTGTGAATAGCTTGATGACCATCAATACCCAAAAAAACGATCCGCCGCTGTCGTCGATGCTGGTTCATACCACCGCAGCGATGAGTCGTTTTAGAAAGCCGTCGACCGCAGCACCATCGATCCACCGTATCACGGCGACCAAATCGTGCTTTGGGTCGATCCAAACGATATTTCCGCCTGCGCCCAATGCAAAAACGCTTGTTTCAGGTGCGCTGACGTGTCGCGATGCGCCACGGTTAAGCCACCACATCAAGCCGTAACTGTTATTGTTTGGCGACGGCTCATGCATCTGCTCTATCCACGATTTACTCACAAGCTGGCGACCGTTCCACGCGCCGCCGCGCGCAATCAACAAGCCCATCCGCGCATGATCACGTGCGCTGATCACCATTCCGCCGCCCCAGTGTGCGCCGCCAGGCACCGACTGCACGCGCTGCCCGTTCATCTCAACCCAAGATGTACTGTAGCCGTTCCACTGCCACTGATCCGATGCGCCGATCGGGTCCATGATGCGTTCGCGCAACACATCAGGCAGTGCCCGACCGAACCGCTGCATCAGGCAAAATGACAATAGGTTCACACGCACATCGTTATACTCATAGTGAGTTCCTGGCGGCTTGAGATCGCGACGATGGCCTTTGCGGCTGTTGTCAGCGTTGGCCCCAAGTTGCCGGTTGTGATCGACCTGATCGGATTTGCCCCAGATCTCGCCTTGCCACTCGCTCGATTGTTGCAAGAGGTGCCGCCATGTGATCGTCGAATTGTGTGCACTTTCGAACCAAGGGCCGCAGACGGTCTCTGCCACCCGATCATCAATCGACGCAATCAAGCCGTCATCAACGGCCAAACCAGCGAGGATCGAAAGATAGCTTTTGGCGACGCTGAAGGTCATGTCGGGACGGTTGGCATCGCCCCATTCAGCGACGCACCGCCCGCCTTTGAGGATCACGCCCGCTGGCGCACCACGCGGGACCACAGGGCCAACGATCTCGCTCCATGGACCGGTCTCGTTCCACTCGACAATGCCGACGTACCGGCCATCCGGATAATAGAAGCTGCGCGGCCATTGGCTTTCGTTTGCGACCGCAAATTCGACCGCTTCTTGCAGGCGAGAAGCGTTCAGCTCGACGTCCGCAGCTTTTACCAAAGTCCAGGGCGCGGCGCGATCAGGTGGGTAGTCGATCATGGCGCGGTATTCCCCTCAAGTTCAATCAAGCGTCTATCGTTGACCAATTTTTGTCGTCACACATGCGCTTTGGCGAGCATGCAGTGAATGCCCTTCGATCCATTGACGGTCTGGGTCACGCGAAGGTCGGCCGCCAGCGAACAAAGCGTGTAGGCATCCTCGGCCGAGAGACCCGTTTGTTCGCCGATCAGCCGGATCATGTCACGCAACGCCATTTCGACGCATCGATCAAGGTCTGGGTCCATGCCCATCGTGATATGATGCGTCGGCGTTTCGGCACGGGGATAGGTGAACGTCAGATCAGAGCGCAAGACGAACTCGAATGTGCCTTGCAGTGCTGTTTCGATTGCCGTGACGCAGACTTCGCCGTCGCCCTGGGCACCGTGACCATCGCCGCAAGAAAACAAGCCACCTTCGACGAATACCGGGAGGTAAAGGGTTGCGCCCGCGACTAATTCCTTATTGTCGAGATTGCCGCCGAAGGAGCGGGGAACCAACGATGTCAGGCGTCCCCAGGAGGGAGGTGGGGCTGTGCCCATCACGCCGAAGAAGGGATTGAGCGCCAGCGACTTGCCCCACGGCAGGTGAGCCACCTTGGCATTCAGATCCAACGGAATATGGATCAGGCGGGTCTCGTGGAAATCGTCCTGCAATGTGCCAGCAAGCGGGCGGATAACGTTGTAGCCCCAGTCCTGGCGCAGTTGCACATCTTTGATCCTGACCTCGATCACGTGCCCGGGCCGAGCCCCCTTGATCGCAATCGGGCCTGTCAGAATATGGCCAGGGAGCGTCTTTTCGGCGTTGGCGTGAACGTCTTCAATCTCGGGTGGCGTTGAGAATCCAGCGCTCGGCGTCGGGTGCACGTCCGGGCCGCCGGTCACCGTATCAACGGTAACGGTATCGCCACTTTCAATCGTCAGCACGGGCTTCAAAGTTGCGTCAAAGAAGCCCCAGTGACAGGTTTTGCCGCTGGCTTTCAGATGATGATGCGTCATGGAAACAACCCTTGGACCCCGAGCTTGTGTCAGTTCGCGAGAAACATGCCGCTTGGCAACGAGGTGCGCAACGCCATCTCATGTTTTATCGACGCGGGGCTGCATTGCCCTCAGTGGAGATACCTTCGGAAACGCTGGTCGTCGTCGCAGAGTAGATCTAGTCTAAGCAAATAACGGCGACGAAATGCATCGAGCCAACGGAGGGCTGAAATGCCGCTAGATAGCAAGACAGAAATGCCGCTGCGCCACTTCGATCTCGTTGGCACCCGACCCTTACGTCCCGATGGCATCGACAAGGTGACTGGGCGCGCGCGCTTCGGTGCTGACATATCGGCGGCAGGTATGCTGCATGGACAGATCCTGCGCAGCCCTCATGCGCATGCACGTATCTTGCGCATCGATACATCGAAGGCATTGGCACTCGACGGCGTCAAAGCCGTCATCACTTCGGCCGATCTGCCGGACCGGACCAACGGTAACGGCGATCTGTTTGCGGTGCTGACTAATGTCATGGCGCGCGGCAAGGCACTATATGATGGCCATGCGGTCGCAGCGGTGGCCGCCACCAGCACTTCGATTGCCCGCAAGGCACTTGCGCTGATCAAGGTCGAATACGAAGTGTTGGCCCATGTCACCGACGTCGAAGCCGCCATGAGCCCCGACGCCCCAGTGCTGCACGACGACCTTTACACCGAAGGCGTCGAGCCCAAACCAACCAAGGCATCGAATATCGCCAAGCGGCATCAATTCGGCCATGGCGACACTGCAAAAGGCTTCAAGGCTGCCGACTTCGTTATTGAACGCACGTTCCGAACGGCCGCTACGCATCAAGGCTACATCGAACCGCACGCATGCTTGGCCAACGTGCGTCCAGACGGCGCAGCTGAACTATGGGCCTGCACTCAGGGCCACTTCATGGTGCGCAATACGTGTGCTGAGTTGCTCGGCCTGGACACGTCGAGACTACGAGTAACAGCATCTGAAATAGGCGGCGGGTTTGGCGGCAAGACGACGGTGTTCATCGAGCCGGTGGCGCTTGCCTTGTCGCGCAAGGCCGGTCGCCCGGTGAAACTCGTGCTCGATCGGTCGGAAGTGTTTCGTGCAACCGGACCGACGGCCAGTACCTGCATTCGGGTTAAAATCGGCGCGAAGAAAAATGGCAAAATTACCGCCGCCGAAGCCGAGTTGAAATACCAGGGTGGTGCATTCCCAGGCTCACTGGTGGAACTCGGCGCCATGTCGGCCTTCGCCTGCTACGCGCTTGAAAACGTCGATATCGTTGGCTGGGACGTCGTTGCCAATCGGCCTAAGCTCGCCGCCTATCGTGCGCCAAGTGCACCAATGGCAGCATTTGCTGTCGAAAGCGTTATCCAGGAATTGGCCGAGAAAACTGGCATCGATCCGATCGAGTTCAGGCTGATGAATGCGATCGAGGAAGGCGGCAAATCCTCGTTCGGACCAACGTTTGGACGCATCGGACTGAAGCAGACCCTAGAGGCCGCCCGCAACCATCCACACTACAACGCACCACTGGCCAAAAATCAGGGGCGCGGTGTTGCCTGCGGATTCTGGTTCAACTTCGGCGGCAACACATCAGTGTCGTTGACGGTCAATATCGACGGCACCATTGGCGTTGCAACCGGCATGCCTGACATTGGCGGATCACGTGCATCAATGTGCATGATGGCCGCCGAAGAATTCGGTATCCCTTATGATCGCGTCAACACCATCATTGCCGACACATCATCACTTGGCTTCTGCGACATGACCGACGGTAGCCGCGTTACATTCTCGGCCGGGATTGCAACTATCAACGCCGTGCGCGACGCAATTGGAAAACTCTGCGCGCGGGCGGCCGCGATATGGGACATTCCGAAGGACGCCGTCGAATGGGAGAAGGGCCATTGCGAGCCAGCCGGTGCCAACGCCGGTAAGTTCAAGCCGCTGTCATTACGCGAGATTGCAGCAGAAGCAGCCAATACGGGCGGGCCGATTGCTGGACACTTCGAAATCAATGCCGATGGTGCAGGTGTCAGCTTTGGCACCCACATTGCCGATGTTGAGATCGACCCCGAAACTGGCGGCGCGCGCGTGATCCGCTACACCGTGTGCCAGGACGCCGGCAAGGCCGTGCACCCGAGTTACGTCGAAGGTCAGTTCCAGGGTGGTGCGACACAGGGCATCGGTTGGGCATTGAACGAAGAATACGTCTACGGCGCGGATGGTCGGTTGAAGAACGCGGGCTTTCTCGATTATCGCGTGCCGGTCGCGTCCGACCTACCGATGATCGACACCGTAATTGTGGAGGTCGCCAACCCAGGTCATCCCTACGGCGTGCGCGGTGTTGGCGAAACGCCGATCGTGCCTCCACTCGGCACCATTGCCAATGCGATCTCCGCTGCGAGCGGCGTGCGCATGACCGAAATTCCCATGTCTCCGCCCCGCCTGCTGAAGGCAATGAGTGAGCGGAAGGCGTAGGTAATGTTGCACGTAAAACTCGGTGGACCGCTGATGTCGCAGGCGGGCGGTGCCACTGAGTTCGATGTCGAGGCATCGACCATCCGCGAGTTGCTGGTAAAGTTGGGCGCGCTGTATCCGGCATTGAAACCGCTGCTCGACCGCGGCGTGACCGTGGCAGTGAACGGCACCGTCTACCGCGGTGCATTTCTGACGCCAATCCCCGAGGGGGCCGAGGTCTACATTCTACCGCCACTAGTCGGCGGTTGAGGGAATGCAGGTAGGTAGATTTGGCTCTCAGGAATGTCCCGAGTGACGCCTGGCTTGACTACATCGCCGCAAGGCGCGATCCCTGCGCCACGCCGTCCAGTTCTATGACGTCCAACCCAATTCGGAGGCACCGATGATTGCCATAACGCGTTCACCTGCTGCCGACCGTGCAAGACTGATCGAGATCATCAAATCCCGCTCTTACATGAACGTGGTCGAGATCAAGCTCGCCTCGGGGCGCATGTCGAATTTCTACTTTAACTTGAAGCCAACAATGCTCGACCCAGAGGGCGCGTACTTGATTGGGCAGGTCCTGGTCGATGCGCTAGAGGGGCTTGAAGTCGATGCGATCGGTGGGCTTGAGGTTGGCGCAATTCCAATAGCGACGGCCGCCGCTGCCATCAGCTTTTCGCGCGGGCGACCCTTGCCGGCGTTTTTTGTGCGCAAAGCGGCCAAAGAACATGGAACCAAAAGCCTCGTTGAGGGTTTGGTGAAGGGCGACACGCTGAAAGGTAAGCGCGTCGTTATCCTTGAGGACACGACGACGACAGGTGGATCGCCATTGAAAGCTGCCGCTGCCGTCGAAGCGGAAGGGGCGATCGTAGCGCGCATTGTCACGATCGTCGATCGCGAAGAGGGAGCGGCCGAAATTATCCGGGCAGCCGGTTACACCTACGCGCCAATTTTATCACTCCGCGACTTTCTGTAACAGCTGACGTCAGATGAAAGCCTGTTCATTCGAGCATCTTGTTTTTGCTTGATTATCCGGGCCTTTTGATCCACGTCCACAGGGGGTTCCGTAGACCCTAGCGTGAACTCTACTCAATTCGCGTCAATCAATCGGAGGCAATCCATGAACTTCATTCGCCGTGCCGCACTGGCACTCACCTTAGCAGCACCCTTGGCAATCGCTTCAGCACCAGCTTTCGCGCAGAGCGACATCGTCGATACGGCGGCGGCCAACAAAGATTTCTCGACCTTGGTTGCAGCCGTCAAGGCCGCTGGCCTTGTCGAAACTTTGAAAGGCAAAGGCCCGTTCACGGTGTTCGCGCCAACGGATGAGGCCTTCAAGAAGCTACCAGCCGGCACACTCGAAAACCTGCTCAAGCCTGAGAATAAGAAGACGCTGACGTCGATCCTGACCTATCACGTATTGCCGGGCACCTATGATGCAGCCCGCATCACAAAACCAACGACCAAGCGCTTTGGCATCAAGTCGGTTGAAGGTTCTAATGTCAATGTTGACTTGCGCAAGGGCGTTATAGTGTCGGGCGCAACAGTCACGAAGACCGACATCAAGACCTCGAACGGCATTATCCACGTGGTCGATACCGTGATCATTCCGCGAAAAATCAAAATCGCAATGGCCGCTACCGCGCTGAAGGACAAGGCGAAGGCTGCAGCCACGAAAGCCATGGATGCGACCAAAGCAACCGCAACCAAGGCAATGGACGCGACCAAGGATGCAGCCGGCAAAGCCATGGAAGCAACCAAGGGTGCCGCCACCAAAGCTGGCGATGCCATGAAGGGCGCCGCTGAAAAAGCCAAGGAAGCCGTGACGCCTGCCGCACCGGCAACCGTGCCAGCGGCGCCTGCGGCACCTGCCGTCAAAAAGCCCTGATATTGAGGTGTTCCGATCCAATAGATAGGGCGGCTTGGGATCATCCCGAGCCGCCCTTTTCATTGTTGATACGCCAGCCGTCGTTCGGATCACTCGGCTGCTTGCTTCAATACCGGAGCCGCAGCCATCACATCGGCATCGACGTGCGCTTCGAACTTGGCGAAATTCTTATTGAACATCTCGACCAACGCCAGAGCTTGCGCGTCGTAGGCAGCCTTATCGGCCCAAGTTTCGCGCGGGTTGAGGATCGCGGGATCAACGCCCGGCAATGCCAACGGCACTTGGAACCCGAACATCGGATCGATCCGCATCGGCTGGGACTTCAGGGTTCCTGAAAGGGCTGCATCGAGCAGCGCGCGCGTCGCCTTGATCGGCATGCGGCTGCCCGTTCCATATTTACCGCCAGTCCAACCAGTGTTCACGAGCCAACAATCCGAATTGTGATCGGCAATCAGCTTACGCAGCATGTTGCCGTAAACGCTCGGGTGACGCGGCATGAATGGCGCGCCGAAGCAGGTCGAGAACGTCGCTTGCGGTTCGGCCCCCATGCCCTTCTCAGTGCCGGCCACCTTGGCGGTATAGCCCGAAAGGAAGTGATACATCGCTTGACTGGGCGTCAGCCGGGCAATCGGCGGCATAACGCCAAACGCATCGGCTGTCAGCATCACAACGTTCTTGGGGTGGCCGGAGGTGCCGGTTGCCGAGGCATTGGAGATGAAATCGAGCGGATAACAAGAGCGAGTATTTTCAGTCAGACGACCATCGTTGAAATCCGGTTTCCCGGTCCTGGCATCGATGATCACGTTCTCTAATACCGAACCGAACCGGTTGGAAGCGTCCCAGATTTCGGGTTCAGCCTCACGCGACAACCGGATTGTTTTGGCGTAGCAGCCGCCCTCGAAATTGAAAATGCCATGGTCAGACCAACCATGCTCATCGTCACCGAGGAGGATGCGTTTAGGATCAGCGGAAAGCGTCGTCTTGCCGGTGCCTGACAGTCCAAAGAATACGGCAGCATCCCCCTGATGGCCGACGTTCGCCGAGCAATGCATCGGCATGATGCCCTTCGACGGCAGTAAGAAATTCAGGAATGAGAATACCGACTTCTTGGTTTCGCCCGCATAGGACGAGCCACCAATCAAAACGAGGCGGCGCGTGAAATCACAGGCAATGATTGTCTCGGAGCGGGCACCATGACGGTTTGGATCGGCACGGAAACTCGGCAAGTTGACGACCGTGAAGTCCGGCGCAAACCCGGCTAGGCTCGAATGGTCCGGGCGGCGCAGCATGTTTCGGATGAACGCTGCATGCCAAGCCAGCTCACAGAAAACACGAGTGTTGAGCTTGCTGTTCGGATCAGCACCTGCATACAGGTCCTGAACAAACATCTCTCGGGTTGCCGCGTGCGCCTTGAAATCATCATACAGGGCATTGAATTGAGCGGGCGTGATCGCCTTATTATTGTCCCACCACAACGTACTTTCGGTTGTGGCATCGCGCACTGTGAACTTGTCATTGGGCGAGCGGCCAGTGTGTACGCCCGTCTCCACCACGAAAGAACCTGTTGACGCCAAACGCCCCTCGGCACGACGCACGGCAAATTCGATCAGCTCTGCTTCGCTGTTGTTGTGATGGGCATTGCCGACGGCGCTGAGCGGAAACGTTTCTGGGGTCATGGCTGGGTCCGTAATTTGCGTGTGACAAATCATTCGTCGGTCGAGATCTGCCACGGTATGTCGCTCGTAGTCTGACAGGTCTGAACAAACAAACTGCTTCTTGATTGGGCAAGGCTGCGCGCAATCGGCTCTAATCGCATTCGAAAAACAATCAAAACCAGTCTTACGTATACGTTGACAGTTGAATTCCATGCATGAACCTCGGCCTATGTGACGAAGGTAGCATCCCAAACTCAAAAAAGTTCGTCACGAGATAGCGATAAGATCCGACCGAGTCCACCAACAAAGTGAGCGTTTTCAATCTGGAATTGGTAGAATTGGAAGTCGCCGAAGTTAGCGTATTGGGCCGAGCCTGGATGCTGCGCCAAGTATGCGGCGCGCGTTTCGGCATCACGCGCGGGCAGCATCCGCCCGTTCAGCGTAACACGTCTTAGGGAAAGTGGGTCGGCGCCGCTTGAATTTGCCGCGAGCAGAAGGCTCGACCGATCACTTACGACTAGGTTTTGCGTATGTTGCGCCAGATCGGACAAGAGCAAGATAGGCACATAGTCAGGGCGAGCTGCAATGCTGACCAACGACACGTAAGGTGCCGCTGTTTGCCGGTCGGTGGTGGCGAGGGACGCGCTTTTGGCGCATTCTATCAATGTGCGCGTCTCGGCTGCGGCGATTGCTTTTTGAGATGATACCACGTGTATTAAATCTCCAGATCGCTTGCTGCCAGAGGCCTGCTGGCCTAAATGTGGCATTCAGCCGCCGTTCAGCGGTCCTCACGCATAAAACACGCGTGCCACATTTCGCACAAGTTGAGGCCATAGAGCGCGGCCAGATTGGTGGCCGCTCGGGGGCAAAAGGGTCATGAAAGAAAAAAGCACGATTGTATTGGTTGATGATGAGCGCAACATCCTCACATCATTGCGGCTTGCACTTGAGGCCGAAGGCTACAAGGTGCGCACTTACAACGACGGTGTCGCCGCTCTTGAAGCCTTGACCGAAGAACCGGCCGACCTTGGTATTTTCGACATCAAGATGCCGCGCATGGACGGCATGGAACTGTTGCGGCGGGTACGCCAACAGTCGGACATGCCGGTGATTTTCTTGACCTCCAAAGACGAGGAAATTGACGAGCTCTTTGGCCTGAAAATGGGTGCTGACGACTACATCGCCAAGCCCTTCTCGCAGCGTCTCGTAATCGAGCGCGTGCGTGCAATCCTCCGCCGGTTCCAACCGAAAGATGCTCAGTCGGCGCAAGCCGAAGCGGCCCGCATCCTGGAACGAGGCAAACTGAAGCTCGACCCCGAACGTCACACCTGCCACTGGGACAATCGTCCCGTTACGTTGACAGTCACGGAATTCCTCATTCTGCAGGCGCTCGCCACTCGACCGGGCGTGGTCAAAACGCGGGATGCCCTGATGGACGCCGCCTACGACGATCAGGTATATGTCGATGACCGGACAATCGATAGCCACATCAAGCGCTTGCGCAAAAAATTCAAGCACGCCGACGACGACTTTGATGTGATCGAAACGCTGTATGGCGTTGGCTATCGCTTCAAGGAGGCTTGAGAGGGCTAAATAGATGGCGATCGAAACTGATCAACGAGCCAGGCGTTCCGGGTTCGTTGAAACGGCGACCGAGATCGCGTCGCGTATCGGCATTATGTTGTGGCCGGTCTGGAAGCTGTTGGCCACAGCCGTCAAGCGGTGCGGTGGCTCATGGATCGCGCGTTTTATCGGCTCAAGCCTCGCGCGGCGTATTTTCGTGTCGAACATCGCTGGCCTGTGCGTCTTGCTCGTCGGTATTTTGCAGCTCAGCAAACACAACGCTTGGTTGATCGAAGCTAAACGCGACAGCTTGATCGCCCAAGGCGAAATCATAGCTGCTGGCATCGCCTCCAACGCAACCGTCGAAAAAGGTGATCGGGTGATCCTCGATCCCGACAAACTGCCCGAGCTGGAAGGCGGCAAGATCCCGTTCCGCAACGACGGGTTTGCCTCTCTCGACCTGTCGATCCAGCCGGAAATCGTTACCCCGGTCTTGCGGCGACTAATGCAGCGGACCAAAAACGTGCGCGCGCGTATCTACGCCCGTGACGGCGCGTTGATCGTAGATAGCGCGCAAATCCTGCAGCGTGGTCAAATGGCGCGCAACGAACCAGCGCACGCAGATCGACCCAAGGCGCGGACGTTCTGGACCAAACTTGCCGAGAAGATCAACGGCTCGGATTTGCCAGTGTACCAGGAAATCGGCAGTGCCAATGGTACGACCTACCCGGAGGTGCGTATGGCACTTGGCAGTGGCATCACCACGCCGATGGTGCTTTTGACCAAGGACGATGAGCAGATCGTGTCGATTGCCGCGCCGATCCGCCGGGCAGGCGCAGTCCAAGGCGTGCTGCTGCTATCGACAAAACCCGGCGAAATCGACGACATTTTAGATTCCGAGCGCAAAGTGATTTTCACAATCGCAGGCCTTGCCCTGTTGGCAACGATCCTGGCTTCGATGCTGCTGACGCGCACGGTGGCTGGGCCGATGCGTCGCTTGTCGGCGGCGGCTGAACACGTCAGCCACAACATCACGGCGCGCCAAGAATTACCCGAGTTTAAAGGGCGTACTGACGAAGTCGGACAAATGGCAGAAGCCTTTCGATCCATGACGGCCGCACTCTACCGCCGGATTGAAGCCAGCGAAAAGTTCGCAGCCGACGTTGCCCACGAGTTAAAAAACCCCCTGACTGCGGCGCGCTCGACGGCAGAAAGCCTGACCTATGCGAAGAGCGATGAACATCGCAACCAGTTGGTCGCCCAAATTCAAATCGAGATCAAACGGTTAAACCGGCTGATTACAGACGTGTCGAACGCGTCTCGCCTGGATGCCGAACTGGCCCGCCAGCAGACCGAGCCGGTTGATCTGGCGATCATTACGTCCGGCATCGTTGCGACCTTCCGCGATATCTTAAGTGAAAGCTCAAAGACCATCGGGATCGTTGTCTCGCCATCCTTGGCCGGGCAAAATCTTGTGGTTGAAGGGCACGAGGGGCGCATTTCCCAGGTTATTACAAATCTGATCGACAACGCGTTGTCATTCTCGCCGGAGGGCGGCGCTGTTGCTGTGACCTTGATGCGCGATGGACCGACAATCCGCATTGCGATCAAAGACCAGGGCCCCGGCATCGACGAGGACAAACTCGATACCGTGTTTGATCGCTTTTATACCTATCGCCCAACAGCTGACAGCAGCCGCGGCAGCAATTCCGGCCTAGGCCTTTCGATTTCGCGCGAGATTGTCCGGGCGCACGGGGGCCAAATATGGGCCGAGAATTGCTATGTCGACCACAGTCACACGGTTCGCAGTGGCGCGCATTTCATTGTCGAATTGCCAGCCGCACAAAACGTCCAAGCGGGCAATCGCACCAACGCCAATCGCATTCGCCGGGGCTAAGCCGGATGCAACCGCGTTTGATCCACGCAACAGCCATCGCAATGGGAGGGTACTCAGCCCTCATTCGCGGACCGTCAGGGGCTGGCAAGTCAGATTTGGCGCTGCGATGCCTTGGTGTCGCGGCATCCACGCTTCTGCCGCAACGCACACTGCTGGTGGCCGACGATCAAGTGCTGCTGACCCGGATCAGCGACCACTTGAGCACATCGGCACCTGCCCAGATCAAGGGCCAACTGGAGGTCCGCGGCTTGGGGATCGTTGAGGTTGACACCTGCCAGGAAGCACAGCTCGTGCTGGTGGTCGATCTCGTATCTGCAACGCTCATCGAGCGAATGCCAGAGCCTGACCACTGCGAAATTGACGGTATCGTCCTACCCTGCTTGACTCTGTACCCGTTCGAGGTGTCTGCAGCATTCAAACTCCTAATGTGTCTCCAAGCAACCCGGGCGCGATATTCGTGAGCGGAAAACTGTTTCAACAAGGCATAGTTGCAGAATTTCTCTTGCGATCCGTGAAAAGCCTTGTCATCCATGCACCTCTCAATAGCGCTAAACACGACAATGTGTAGATGACGCCGACCAGTGCCGGACCATAGCCCAAGGAAAATTTCGAAGCCGATGATCGGACTTGTCATCGTCACCCATGGCGGACTGGCGGGCGAATTCCGCTCAGCGCTAGAGCATGTGGTCGGCCCGCAAAAACTGTTGGAAACCGTGTCAATTGGACCGGAAGACGACATGGAGCTCAGGCGCGGCGACATTCTGGCGGCGGTAAAGCGCGCAGATGCGGGGGATGGCGTGGTTTTGCTGACCGACATGTTCGGTGGCACACCGTCGAATTTGTCGATTTCGATCATGGACGACGCCAACGTCGAAGTGATTGCTGGCGTTAATCTGCCGATGCTGATCAAGCTTGCCAGCATTCGTTCAGAGACGAATTTGGTTAAAGCAGTTGATCTCGCCAAGGAAGCTGGGCGAAAGTACATCAGCGTCGCGAGCCAGATCCTGGCCGGCGAGACCTGATACTCTCAAACGATCTGGGACCAGGCCGTTCAGTTTAGGGAGTTGTAGCATGCCTGAAACGGACCATCCCCAAGCCACAGTGCTCGTCCGAAACCGCAAGGGGCTTCATGCGCGAGCCTCAGCCAAATTCGTGAAATGCGCTGAGGAATTCGACGCAACCGTCTGGGTCACCCGCGAGGGTCAAGTCGTTGGCGGAACCTCGATCATGGGCCTCATGATGCTGGCAGCAGGCCCCGGATCGCAGCTGCATATCCGGGCGGAAGGGGTGCAGGCGCAGGCAGCGCTCGCTTCTCTCGTTGCCCTAGTCCAGGACGGTTTTGGCGAAGATTGCGTCGACGACTGATCTCCCGTGCGTAGCGGCTGGCTCCCCGGAGGGGAGTCGCTGCGCACAATGAAACAATGCGCACAACAAAAAAGGGCGCCCACGAAGGGCGCCCCAAAGGCAATAACAGCAGAAGGTTAGCTCACATTCCGGCAAGTCTGCACACCTTAGTGGGTGATGTGCAGCTTCGCGATCTGGAGCGCGATATCGCGGAAGGCAGCGCGGAGTGCATCGCCGTTCGAAGCGTTGTAGAAGAAGGACGTCTGGGTTGCGCAAGCACTGAGCATACTCACAGCGTTGCTGTCGCTACCGACCTGGAAGCCAATCGTATAAACCGTGATGCCCTTTGCCTTCATTGCAGTGCACAGACCCAAGGCACGCTGGCGGATCGGTGTCGTCGGCGTAGAGTTGTCGTTATATTGCTGACCACCCGTTGTGTTGTACGCACCGTCCGTCATCAGAACAGCGATCTTCCTGAGCTTAGGCTGACCATATTCGCCGACTTCGGCCAGTTTAGCATACGGCTCGGGACGGCTGTTTGACGGCCAGATCTTGTCCCAGTCCGGTGACAGCAAATACCAGGCCCAGGCATGACCGATGGCACCGGCCGTTGCTTTTTCCGCAACGAAGCTGTCGATCGATGCCTTGAGAGCAACTTTATTACTGGTCAGAGGCGTGATTGTCGTCGCCTCTGGACAGGTGGTGGTCAGCGTTTCGGCAAGTGTATCCCAGGTTGACTGGTTCTGCACACCGGCCGAAACCAAGGCGGTCACGTGGCTGTAATTATAAGCCAGCGCGTCGTTGTATGTCGTTACCCAGCTACCCTGGCCAGGTGCGCGATCAGTCAGTTCATCCGTACCAAGCCGCTCGGTCACGCACTTCGCCTTCGCGACGTTGTCGACTACGAGGTACTGCGACTTGTTCTTGCAGGAGTTCTTTAGAACTCCGTTCGTGTAGCAGCTCGCTGGATACACATAGTGCGATGCCGGTGTCGGGTTCTGATTGGTCACCGGTTGGAAATAGTCGCCGACGTTGACCGCCGCCGAGAATGGCGCCAGGGCCACTTTCGACGTGTAAGCGCTTTGATCGGACCACACGACGATGTCGATCAAGTCCTTAGCCGCAGTCTTCATGTCGATCAACTTCTGACCGCTCATGGAGCCCGTGGTGTCGAGCATCATCGAAACTTCGATATTGGTGCCGGAGTTGCCGCCGACAGCGATCGTCGATTCCGCCTGCCTGACATCGCCAAGCTGAAGAACCGGCAAGCGGCTAATCCCCAAGATGTTGAGAAATGGCGTCTGCACGTAGGCCGAACCGCGCGCTTCGAAGCTCGTTGCCGAGTTCTTCGAGACGAAGTTGACCGTGTCGTTGGTCGTGATGTTCGACTTCATCTGGTTGTAATACGACGTCGCCGACTGAACCGCCTTCGTCGCATCGCCATATGTCGTCTGCGCCGTGCGACCAGCGGCCAACAGCGCGGAATCGATCGCTGACTGTGTCTGGTTTCGGGCACTGAGCCAACGACCGTAGTCAACCGCGCCACCAACGAGTGCCACGACGACCAACGACGTCAAACCAAACAACATCGCCACGTTACCTGACTGATCACCGGAAAACCGGTTCAGCAGGGTTTGAGCACCCTCCGACTTTGGATCGGGTGCTGGTACAGCAGACATTTTTACTGCTCCCCAACTCAACATAACAAACCTCCTGCGTTATATTTTTTTGCAAACGCAGCATTGCCTGAAATGAATTGAGTAATTGTTAAAATCGAAGCGCAGTAAAAGAGCTATTAGACTGCCTTTTATACTATGTTTATTCGAATTTGATGTGAATTTTAAGCTTGACTTTAATTACTAAGTAAGAATTTTATCTATGTTTCATAAGAAATATCGATGCAGGAACTGAGCCAACGCCCATTTATCGGAGATGTTGCATCGGATGCGACATATAAGGACATGTTTATATGTTGTTGCGCTGTGTGCGACTGAGCGCTATAGCCCTCCCCACCGGGCAGTGCTGCGAAAAAAATTCTGCGGCGGCTGATAAAAAATCACGTCAAAAAATTCGAACCGACATCGACTCTACATTTTCTCATCCCGCCAAAAGGACCGAACGCCATGGCTAAGGCCAATGATTACGTCGTCAAAGACATTACGCTTGCAGATTGGGGCCGTAAGGAACTCAATATCGCTGAGATCGAAATGCCAGGGCTGATGGCAACGCGCGCAGAATATGGCAAGGCACAGCCGCTGAAGGGCGCACGGATCGCCGGCTCCCTTCATATGACAATCCAAACTGCCGTCCTCATCGAGACACTGAAAGCGCTCGGCGCCGACATTCGCTGGGCCTCGTGCAACATCTATTCGACGCAAGATCATGCGGCAGCAGCCATTGCCGCCACCGGGATCCCGGTTTTTGCCGTCAAAGGCGAGAGCTTGGTCGAATACTGGGATTACACCCGCAAGATCCTTGAGTGGGGCGACGGCGGCACACCGAACATGATCCTCGACGATGGTGGTGACGCAACGATGCTCGTCCACCACGGCCTGCGCGCCGAAAAGGGCGATGTCGCCTTCCTCGACAAGGCTTCGAACGAGGAAGAAGAAGTATTCTTCGCACTTATCAAGACGTGCTTGAAGGAAAAGCCAGGCTGGTTTGCAACGCTTGCCAAGAATATCAAGGGCGTATCGGAAGAAACCACCACGGGCGTTCATCGCCTCTACCAAATGGAAAAAGAAGGCAAGCTTCTATTCCCTGCAATCAACGTCAACGATGCTGTCACAAAGTCCAAATTCGACAATCTGTATGGCTGCCGCGAAAGTCTCGTCGACGCGATCCGTCGCGGCACTGACGTGATGATGGCTGGCAAGGTCGCCTTCGTTGCCGGCTACGGTGATGTTGGCAAGGGTTCAGCTGCCTCGCTGCGCCAGGGTGGCTGCCGCGTGATCGTCTCCGAGGTCGACCCGATCTGCGCTCTCCAGGCCGCCATGGAAGGCTATGAGGTTGTCACAATGGACGACGCTGCCTCACGTGCTGACATCTTTGTCACGGCAACCGGCAACATCGATGTGATCACCGTCGATCACATGCGCAAGATGAAAGACCGTGCCATCGTCTGCAACATCGGGCACTTCGACAGTGAAATCCAGGTTGCGGCCCTCAAGAACTTCAAGTGGCATAACGTTAAGCCGCAGGTTGACGAGGTCGAGTTCCCCGACGGCAAGCGCATTTTGCTTCTGTCGGAAGGTCGCTTGGTAAACCTTGGTAACGCCATGGGTCACCCCTCGTTCGTCATGTCGGCGTCGTTCACCAACCAGACGCTGGCTCAGATCGAACTCTGGACCAAGCCCGGCCATTACCAGAACAAGGTCTACGTGTTGCCTAAGCACCTCGACGAGAAGGTCGCGATGCTTCATCTGGAGAAGGTTGGCGCCAAACTGACCAAGCTCAGCAAGGCCCAGTCCGACTACATCGGCGTCGGCGAGCACGGCCCGTTCAAGCCGGACACGTACCGCTACTAAGTGACAATGTGAGCCATCAGTTCAGGCCCGCCGGAAAACAACCGGCGGGCCTGCATGTTTTGCAGTCGCCGAGGCCCGACTACATCTGGCCAGTCGTAGCGAAGCCCTTCATACTGTTGATGATTCGGTTTGCCTCGACAGAACAGAATCACCCCCCGTCAATCCGCTGCCGTTGCGTTTCCAGCTGATCTGGCCTTCCCCGCTTGGAAGTTGGACCACAGACGACCCACGGAACGGAATGCAGCTCGCAAGCACACAGGGCCGGTTCGACGCGATAAAGCGAGATCTCGCTTTAATCTTGCTCGCGAGCTTGGCTGTCGCAGTTGTATTGACCATTATACTGGCAACGGACAGCACAGGCGCATCACCAACAGGACTCGCCGCTCGCGACATTCTGGCGGCGACCATTCTCGTTGTCAGCGCCATTGGTATGGCAGGCCTCACTTGGTTTCGGTTATCGATTGCTCGACGCAACCTCGCCCTCAGCCACCAAGAGGCTCTTGACCTTAGAAGATCGCTGCTGATGAGCGACGCCATCATCAAGGCCGAACCCCAGGTTTTGATTTACTGGGAGCAAGGCCAGGGGTTGTCGATCGTGTCTTCGACACTGCGCTCCGTCCCCGGCGTCCCACAGGTGCCCGCCGAATTGATGCATTTCGGCGCATGGCTCGAACCGTCCGCCGCTGACGAGCTCAAGGGTGGCCTCGACGCGCTCTTTGGCTCAGGTACACCCTTCAACCTGCTGTTACGAACGACCGCCGGTGGACACCTCGAGGCGGATGGTCGATCCGCCGGCACTCGAGCCGTCGTCCGCCTACGTGATCTGACCGGTCACAAACGCGATCTGATGAAGATACTTGATCGGCACCACGAACTGTCTCGCGATATCCAGTCTAGTCGTACGCTGCTTGACGCGTTGCCAATGCCGGTTTGGCTACGCGACGCCGAGGGCCGCATCGAGTGGTCGAACCGAGCCTACGTCGCAGCCGTTGATGCAACGGACAGCGGTCAAGTCATCGCCCGCCAAATCGAGTTGCTGGAATCGCGACAAAGAACCGTACTGGATAGCGCATTTCGCAGTCGCGCTACCGCTAACGCTGGCAGCACCAGTATGCGCCTGCCCCTGATCATTGGCGGGGAGCGCCGACAGCACGACGTGATCGTATTGCCACTTGAAGGCCGTATGGCGAACGCCGCATTTGACATTTCGGCTCTAGCCCGCGCCGAAGCCGAATTGGCGCGCTTATCGTCGGCCAACGACAAGACCCTCGATCGGGTCGCGACCGGCGTCGCGATTTTTAACGGCGAACAAAAACTCACGTTCTTCAATGATGCTTATTGCCGACTGTGGCAGTTGGATGCCGCTTGGCTTGAGACCGGCCCGACAAACGGCGAAATTCTTGACCAGCTACGCGAGCGTTCGGCGCTACCAGCTGTGGTCGACTACCGTCCATGGAAAGCCAAATTACTGTCAGCCTATGGCGGCGATGCCGAGCACGAAGACTGGTGGCATCTTCCGGGTGGCCGCACCTTGCATGTTGTCGTCGAACAGCGCGCCGACGGTGGCGTCACCTATCTGATCGATGATGCGACCGAGCGTTTCGCCCTAGAAAGCCGCTATAACGCCCTGATCGATGTCCAGCGTGAAACGCTTGATAGTCTGCACGAAGGTGTCGCGGTGTTTGGCACCGACGGACGCCTGAAATTGTTCAACTCGGCGTTCCTGAAGATCTGGAAATTGGCACGCCGCACGTTGGATGATGCGCCGCATATCGATGCAATCATTCGACATGCTCGTGCGCTGTACGATGAGCCAGGCACCTGGCAGCAAATCGCCAATGCAGCGACCGCACTTCTGGACGAGCGCGATCCCCTCGAAGGGCAGATGGTTCGGCCCGACAACAGTGTCATCGACTTTGCCGTGACGCCGCTGCCCGATGGTGCAACACTTTTGACCTTCGCTGACGTGACCGACGCCAAGCGCTATGAGCGCGCGTTGATCGAGCGCAACGAAGCGCTGGTTGCAGCCGACCACCTGAAGAGCCAGTTCATCAGTCACGTGTCGTATGAACTGCGCACGCCGCTCACCAACATCATTGGCTTTGGCGAACTGCTGAGTACGCCGCGCACTGGTCCGCTCAACGACAAACAACGTGAATACCTTGGCGATATCTCTGGGTCGTCGAAAACGCTGTTGTCGATTATCGACGATATACTCGATTTGGCGACGATCGACGCTGGTGGCCTTGAACTCAAGCTTGGCACCGTCGATGTGCGCGATGTGATCGATGCCGCAATCAAAGGCGTACACGAGCGGGCTGGCCGGGCGCGCCTGACAATCGATATCGCCGTTGCCGACGACGCGACGACTTTCATCGGCGACGAAGCCCGCGTCCGCCAGGTCCTTTACAATCTGCTGTCGAATGCGGTTGGCTTTTCGCGGCCGGGCGATACCATCCACTTGTCATGCTGGCGGAAACGCCGAATGATGACGTTCATGATCGAAGATCAAGGCGTCGGCATCCCCAAGGAACAGCAGGCCCGCGTATTCGAGCGCTTCGAAAGCCGCAGTCATGGATCGAAGCATCGCGGTGCTGGATTGGGCCTCCCCGTCGTTAAAAGCCTCGTCGAGTTGCATGGCGGCGACATGACACTCGATAGCGAACCTGGTAACGGCACACGGATCACCGTTCGCTTCCCCGAGCACGGTACGGTCCGCGGTATGGTGGACGAGACCGCAAAGCGGGCTTGACGCAGGCCCACGCCCCATGTTCGGTCGCGCTTAGATGCTGATCACTCCCAAAGACACGCGCTGGCACCTCGACAATCTGGACGAGGCAGCCATGGTGTGCCTTGCTCAGCTAGTGGCACTGAGTGTCCGGCACGGCGATGTCGTTGCCCTACATGGGGATCTAGGCGCTGGCAAAACGACCTTCGCCCGCGCTCTAATCCAAGCATTCACCGGCGACCAAGCGACCGAAGTCGTCAGTCCGACGTTCTCGCTGGTGCAAACCTACGACAGCGATCGTGGCTCGATCGAGCACTTCGATCTTTACCGCTTGAAGAGCGCCGAGGAGGCCGAGGAAATCGGCTTAGGGGACGACGGTGCGCATTGCATTCGCATCATCGAGTGGCCGGATCGGTTGGCCGGTGGGGTCAGCGGCAATCGACTGGATATCACCTTTGAAGATACCACTGCTGGCTCAGCGCGCGCGCTCGTTTTGAATCCTTGCGGTACCATGCTCGAACGGTTGAATCGCTTGGCTCAACTGCATAACTTCGTCGAGCGCTCAGGGTGGGCGAGCGCACAGATCGCATACTTGCAAGGCGATGCCTCAACCCGACGTTATGCGCGGCTGACGCAAGGCAATTCAACGGCCGTACTCATGGACGCTCCACGGCAGCCCGACGGCCCAATCGTTCGCGATGGCAAGCCCTACAGCCGCATCGCCCACTTGGCCGAGGACGTGAAGCCGTTCGTTGCCATTGACCACGCACTAAAAAGTGCTGGCCTGTCGGTTCCAGCAATCCTCGCACAGAATCTCGACGCGGGCCTCTTATTGCTTGAAGATCTGGGCGATCGGGTGTTCGGCCTGGAAGCCGATCGAGGGCCCCATCAAGCTGAACTATGGTCGGCTGCCATTGATATGCTGACCGCGTTTCGCCGTGTCAACGCACCGATGACGATGCCAGTGTTACCTGGCGACCAGTCGGCTGGGACTCATACCCTTAGTCCACTTGATGCGACGATCCTTGGCATCGAGGTGGCCTTGCTACCAGACTGGTATTGGCCCGAGGTTTATGGGTCGGCCATGCCAACCGACGTGCGCCAGACCTTTGAGGCACTATGGCAGCCGGTTATTGAACGATTGCTGGCCGAACCGAAGGGATGGGTGCTGCGCGACGTCCATTCGCCAAATTTGCTCTGGTTGCCGCAGCGGACGGGCATCGCGCGTGTCGGCGTAATTGACTTCCAAGATGCAATTGCTGGACCGTGGGCACACGATGTGATGTCGCTGTTGCAGGATGCCCGCGTCGACGTGTCGGCTGACCTCGAGGCTCGTCTGCTCGACCGCTACGTGGCACAGATGGCAAGCGACTCAACATTCGATGAAATGACTTTCCGTGCCGCTTACGCAGCTTACGGTGCCCTTCGCGCCACCCGCCTGCTCGGCCTGTTCGTCCGACTGCTACGCCGCGACGGAAAGCCGACTTATTTGCGTCATATCCAGCGCAACTGGGGATATCTTGAGCGCAATTTGCAGCATCCCATGCTGCGGCCGCTCGCATCCTGGTATGAACTGCATTTCCCGACCGAGTATCGCAACCGAGCCATCATACCGTGAAATAACGAGACTAGGTTCTCAACGCAGACCAACGGATTTCATCGGGCAATGACCGCACCTGTTAGACCGTCACACAACAAGCCACTATGGCGGCCACAATCCGCAATTGTGTTGTCGGCAGGCCTTGGTACCCGTATGCGTCCACTGACTGACCTCGTGCCGAAGCCGCTTGTGCGCGTCAACGGACGCGCGCTGATCGACCATGCACTCGATCGCATTGGCGAGGCTGGCATTGGCCGCGCTGTCGTCAACGTGCACTACATGGCTGACAAAATCACAGCGCATATCGCACCGCGAACGATGCCCGAAGTTGTGCTGTCAGATGAGCGCGACGCGCTGCTAGATACCGGCGGCGGTGTCGCGCGCGCGCTCCCCAAGTTGGGAGCAGGTCCATTCGTCATCCACAACGCGGATTCGACCTGGCTTGAAGGCGTCGGCAGCAACATGGGACGCCTGTGCGACGCCTGGGACGACGAACGGATGGATTTCCTGCTGCTGTTGGCATTGGCCTCGGGTAGCGTCGGCTATGATGGGCGCGGCGATTTCAATATGGCATCCGATGGTGCCCTCGTTCGACGTCGCGAACGCGAAATGTCACCCTTTGCATTCACTGGCGTATCGATTGCTCATCCCCGCGCCTTCAAGGATGCGCCGAAAGGTGCGTTCTCCCTGAACAGGGTGTGGGACCGCGCCATTGAAGACAATCGACTATACGGAGTTCGCCTCGACGGCGTCTGGATGCACATTGGCACGCCAGAAGCTGTGACGGCTGCCGAACGCCTGATCGTTGAGCCGCATGGCAACTAGTACGAATTCAGCTGCCAAATCCGTTGCCGTTTTCACGGTGCCGCCGGGCCGCGCGTTTCTTGATTGCCTCGCCGAAGCCATCCTGAACGGAAACCTGCCCCGCGCAGGAGGACCTGCGCCGAGCCCGCTTGATCTGGCCGCGTGGACGCTGATGCTACCAACGCGCCGCGCTGTGCGCGCGTTCCAGGATGCCTTCCTGCGCGCGTCAGCAAAGCGAACGCCGGGCACGCGGGCAATGCTGCTACCACGTATTAAGCCAATTGCCGAAGGAGATGAAGACCTCACCCTTCTCACCGGATTAGCCAGCCTTGACAGTCTTGGTGCTAGTGAGGTCGCTCCAGCCGTCAGCGAGATTGAGCGACGACTCGTTCTAACCAACCTCGTCATGCGGTGGTCGAAGGCGCTGCGCGAGGCTGCCGACGATACGCAGACGGTGAGTCCCGGCGGCTCAACACCGGCACAAGCAGCGCGTCTCGCCGCCGAACTCGCTCGTCTCATGGATGGCATCGAGACTGAAGGCGCGAACATGAACGCCATGTCCGCCCTTGTGCCCGAGGGCTTTTCTGAACATTGGCAGAAGACGTTGCAGTTCCTGGAAATCGTGCGTGCGTGGTGGCCAGAGCACTTGGCAGAACGCGGCCTGCTATCGCCCGCAGACCGGCGCAACAAGTTGATCCGCGCCGAAGCGGCTCGACTTGAAGCCAATCCGCCGCGCTATCCAATCATCGTCGCGGGCGTAACAGGCAGCATCCCGGCATCCGCCGAACTCATGCGCGTGGTCGCCGGGCTCCCGCAGGGTGCTATCGTCCTGCCGGGACTGGACCAGTCGCTCGATGCCGATGGATGGGCAGCCGTCCCAAAGCATCCCGAGCATCCGCAGTTCGGCCTCGCAAAGTTGCTGACGGCCCTTGGGGTCATGCGCGACGACGTTGCCATCTTACCCGACGCCCACGCGTCGGCGCCGGCAATCTTGCGCGCCGCCATCGTCAGTGAGGCGATGCGTCCGGCTTCCACTACCGACAAGTGGCACGCGTTCACTGCCACGGCGGACGCCGCGGCGATCACCACCGGCCTCAAGGGTGTGTCGGTGATAGAACTCGCCAATGCACAAGAGGAAGCAGAAGCCGTCGCCCTCATTCTGCGCGAGGCGGCTGAAACACCGGGCCGGACAGCAGCACTGGTTTCGCCAGACCGGCTGCTCGCGCGCCGCGTCGCAACTCGTCTTGAGACCTGGGGCATTCGGGTCGACGATTCCGCTGGCCGCCCGTTCGCCAAGACGGTACCCGGGACGTTCCTCGATCTTGTGATCGATGCGGCCGCCTCGCGGTTTGAGCCGGCAAAGCTAATGACGCTGCTAAAGCATCCACTAACCCGATTGGGATTGGCAGCTTTTGACGTCCGCCGCGCCGGCCGTGCACTTGAGATTGCAGCGTTCCGCACGTTGTACTTTGGCCGTGGTCTCGATGGGGTGGAAGCAGCTCTCGAACGCGCCAACCAGGAATCTGAAACCGGTCGTCGGCGTGAAAAGGCGGTACGGCGACTTTGGACCGAAGACTGGAACGCTGCCCGTGAGTTGGTCGGGCGTCTTCGGGATGCATTCGAACCGTTGCAAGTCGTGTTCGACCAGCGCGGCCCGCATCCGCTCAGCGTGCTCGTTAACGCACACGTGGCAGTGGCTGACGCTCTTTCACGGTTGCCCGAGGAAACACCGGAGCCGGTTCTGTGGCGGGGCGAAGCTGGACAGGCCGCTGCGATGTTTTTCACCGGGCTGCTGGACAAGTCTTTGCCGGTGACCGCGATCGCTGCAACCGACTACGCCGATTTTTACCGCGGATTGCTTGCGGGCGAGACGGTCCGCTCGCGCATCCCAGTCCACCCACGCCTGTCGATCTGGGGACCGTTCGAAGCCCGCCTGCAGCAGCCCGATGTGCTGATCCTGGGCTCGCTTAACGAAGGCACATGGCCGCAAGCAGCCGACCCGGGTCCGTGGCTCAACCGACCCATGCGCCAACAGATGGGCTTGCCGAGCCCGGAGGAATCGATCGGCTATGCCGCCCACGACGTGTCGATGTTGTTCGGTGCCGAAACGGTCCACATCACCCGTGCGCAGAAAATCGACGGCGTGCCGACCGTGCCGTCGCGCTGGCTGTTACGGCTGAATGCGTTGCTCGATGGCGCTGACCTCAGTGCAACGCTGACCCCTACCAAGCCGTGGCGGCAATGGGCGCAGGCGCGCGATGCCATTGTCAAACCGATGCGGATTGCCGCGCCTGCGCCGCGCCCACCGGTAGGCCTGCGTCCCCGGCAACTAAGCGTCAGCGACGTCGAGACATTGATGGCAAACCCGTATGCGATCTTTGCCTCGCGCATCCTGAAACTCGATCCGATGCCAGGTCTCGGCCTGCCGCCAGATGCGAGTTTGCGTGGCAGCATCATTCACGATGCGTTAGGCCGTTTTGCAGCCGAACACCCGGTCGCCCTGCCACCCGACATCCAGAGCGAATTGGTGAAATTGACGGAAAAAGTGCTCGCAGCGTACGCGGCCGATCCGAGGGTCGCCGCCTTTTGGGTTCCTCGCTTCGGTCGTTTCGCGGCCTGGTTTGCCGAGACCGAACCTAGTCGTCGCGAAGGCATGGTGCGAACGCTTGCGGAAATCAGCGGCACCGTAGTATTTGCGACGCCCGGAGGTCCTTTTACGTTGAAGGCGCGTGCCGATCGGATCGATGTCGGCAACGACCAGCTCCTGATTACGGACTACAAAACTGGAGCATACCTTTCGACGCTTGCATCCAAGTCCAGCAAGGGCGAAGCGCCACAGCTTTCGCTCGAAGCAGCGATTGCTGCGGCCGGAGGCTTCACGCATCTGGATGCCATGCCCGTGTCGGCCTTGCGTTATATTTCGGCGAGTGGCGGTGAGCCGGCCGGCAGCGTAACACCGGTCAAGACAGAAAGTGTGACAGCACTAGCAGCCCAGGCGCTGGCTGGTTTGGAACGGCTCATCGCGTTGTTCGACAACCCTGCGACCCCATATGCGGCAACTCGCCGCCCGCGTTTCGACTACGCCTTCGATGATTTCGCGCACCTTGCGCGCGTTGCCGAATGGTCGACCGATGACACAGCCGAGAGCGACGAGGGCGCGGCATGAGTACAGCAAAGCAACTGCTGCAAGAGATTGAGCATGCGCAAGGTCTTGCGTCCGATCCAGCATCCTCGGCTTGGGTGTCAGCGAACGCCGGCGCTGGCAAGACGCACGTTTTGAAAATGCGCGTGCTCCGCCTGCTGCTTGGCGGCACCGAGCCAAAGCGCATCATGTGTCTGACCTACACCAAAGCTGCCGCTGCCGAGATGGCCGCCCGTGTGTTCACAGACCTATCAAAATGGGCGACGGCGCCCGCACCCGAGCTTGGCCTAGCGTTGAATAAGTTGTTGGGTCGGCCAGCAACCGAGGACGAGGGTAACCGCGCCCGCCGCCTGTTTGCCGCGGCAATCGAAACGCCAGGCGGTCTCAAGGTACAGACGATCCACGCCTTCTGCGAACAGCTGCTCCAGCGGTTTCCGCTTGAAGCTGGCGTGCCGCCAGGATTTCAAATCCTCGACGACGAGATGACGCGCATCCTGATGCGCGAAGCCGTGGATGGCATGCTGATAGCGGCCACCCGCGACCGGCTGTCGAACTTGGGTCGGGCTCTCGACACCGCAGTCATTCACGCGTCCGGCGACAGCTTCGATGATGTTCTGGCCGAAGCCATCCGTCAGCCACAGTGGCTGGAGCAAATGTTGCAGCTCGATGCTCGCGGCGATGCACCAGAGCTTGCCGAAGCCGAGGCGCTTTATCGCGCGCAGTTCCAGATTGCCGCCACCGACACGCGCGATGGCGTAGGATCGCTGCTTGCAAAACTCATTTCAGATGAAGACGTTCGCCGACTGCGCGGCATCCTCGAGGGCGGCACTGCAAACGATTTGAAAGCCGCCGAACGAGCAAGAGCGGTACTAGAGGCATCTTCCGCTGCGCTACGGACCACGACCCTCGCAACGCTTTTCTTGACGACCGAGGGTAAGCCCCGCGCGAACTATCTCACAAAGAAGCTTGCCGACACGCACCCGGATCTGGCCGAGATGATGGCGCGTCGTGCGCATGAATTTCTTGCTCTTGATGCCAAGCGCCGCGCTCTGACCGTGATCGAGGCAACGATTGCACTGATCCGGCTCGGCAGTGCCGTGCTGCAACGGTTCAATGAGGCCAAGGCCCAGCGTGCGGCCCTCGACTTCGACGATTTGATCCGTTTGACATCGCGCCTTTTGGCCGGTGGTGAGGCGACAGCCTGGGTGTTGTTCAAGCTCGATGGTGGGCTCGATCACATCCTGGTCGATGAAGCGCAAGACACGAGTCCGGTGCAGTGGTCGATCATCGAGGCCTTAGCGACCGAGTTCTTTGCCGACACCGGCGCCCGCAGCGAGGACCGGCTGCGGACCCTGTTCGCGGTCGGCGACGAAAAACAATCGATCTACAGCTTCCAGGGCGCGGCCCCGAAAATGTTCGCCGAGACCGGTGCACGGTTCAAAGCTCTCACACGCGCTGCCAACCAGGAGTGGCGGAGACTGCCGTTACAGCTCTCGTTCCGATCGGTCGCACCGCTCCTCGAAGCGGTTGATCAGATTTTTGCAGATCCCACACGCGGTAAGGGTGTTAGTTCAACAGACACAGCCATCCATCACGTCGCACTGCGGCAGGGTCAGGCCGGATTGATCGAAGTGTGGCCGACGGAGCGGCCAGCCGATGAAGGTGCAGGCGACCCATGGTCGCCGTTTGGTGATGGCTTGGCGATGGCACCAGCCACGCGGGTCGCCCAGCGGATCGCTTCAACAATTGAGACCTGGCTGAAAACGGGAGAGAAACTCGTCTCGGAAAACCGAGCGATTCAGCCGCGCGACATCATCATCCTGGTGCGCAACCGTCGCCCTTTCGCGCCGTCGATGGTGGCAGCCTTGAAGGCACGCAATATCCCGGTTGCTGGTGCTGATCGCATGCGGCTGACTGACCAGATCGCTGTGCAGGATTTGATGGCGCTTGGTGAATTTCTGATCTTGCCCGAAGACGACCTGGCGCTCGCGACCGTTCTCAAATCACCGTTGTTTGATTTGGACGATGATGATCTTTTAGCCATCGCACCCGACCGCAAAGGTACGCTATGGAGCGCCGTCATTGATCGCGCCAAGAGCGACGCACGCTTTGGCCCCGCTGCTGACACCCTGAAGCGCTGGCGGGCGGACGCCGATTTCACCCCGCCGTTCGAGTTCTTCGCCAAGATCCTTGCCAATGATGGCGCGCGCACGAAACTCCTGCGTCGCCTAGGACCGGACGCCGCCGACCCGATCGATGAATTCCTGAACCGGGCGATTGCCTATGACGAACAAGCCCCACCCTCGATGCTGGGTTTTCTGACGTGGTTGCGCGGCGGCATCCACGAGATCAAGCGCGACATGGAGCAAACTCGCAACGAAGTGCGCGTGATGACCGTGCACGGCGCCAAAGGGCTTGAAGCGCCCATCGTGTTCCTGCCGGATACCGGGAGTGCTGGTGCAAGAAAGCAGAGAAATAAGCTCGTCACACTGGCGACCCAGCCGTTACCCTCGGCAATGGGTGCGCCGCTCGCCTGGACGATCAAAGGTGCTTTAAGCCTTTCGGCCATTGCCGACGGCCAAGAGCTAGCCAAACGTGCTGAGGAAGAAGAACACCGTCGACTGCTTTATGTTGCCTTGACGCGTGCTCGAGATCGGCTGTACGTCGCGGGCTTCGAGGGCAAGAACAAACGCCCCGCCGACTGCTGGTATGATCTCATCACGCAAGGGATGGGGTCTCTGCTGCTGCCAGCCATCGCAACCGATGGTGGGCCAATCTTGCGTTTCGAAACAGCGCAAACCGCGGCCCACGATCCGGCCCGCCACGCAGCCGTCCATGACGGTGACCAACCGGCCATGCCAGACTGGGCACGCCGACCAGCGCCGCGCGAACAGAGCCTTGTCATGCCGCTCGCTCCATCGCGGCTTGCGCCTCTCGAAACCGACGACGCAGGCGAGCCCGTCGAGATGCATGACACGCCGATAGCCTCGCCAGCTGCAGCCGACATCGGTGCGCCATCGCCTCTGATTTTAGCCAGCGGTGATCGCTTTCTGCGCGGCACGGTTACGCACGCGTTGCTTCAACACCTGCCGGCATTGCCGCCTGAAACCTGGGAACGGGCAGCAGTTGCTTTTCTGAAAGCCCGAGCTGGCCCCCTCAGTGCGCGCACGCAGGCCAGCATTGCGTCGGAAACATTGGCGGTTCTGGCGAACCCAGAATTTGCATCAGTATTTGGATCGAGCAGTCGTGCGGAGGTGCCGATCGTCGGTGATATTGAGAATCCGAACAGAAGAGGCCCAAGGCTGCGCATTTCTGGCCAAATCGACCGGCTCGTTGAAACCGATCACGAAGTGCTGATCGTGGACTACAAGACCAATCGACCGCCGCCCCTTGATGTTGAAGGAATTCCGCCAGCCTACTTGTATCAGATGGCATCCTACCGGCTTGTTTTATCCAATATTTTCAAGAGCAAACTGGTGCGTGCTGCGATTCTTTGGACGGATGGGGCGCGCCTAATGCCAGTGCCCGATGAAATCCTCGACAGCCATGCCGTTGGACTTTGGACGCTCAACGCGGCGCGTCTTGACGGGTGACGGACCCGCGCCTACGTAACGTCCAGGATTTTAAAGGTACCGGCCCCCGTCGGCACCATTCAAGCGCGACCAAGGAGACCTATAATGTCCGCTGCTCACCCCGTTTCCGACAAAACGTTCGAAGCCGAAGTGTTGAAGTCCGTCGAGCCGGTACTCGTTGATTTCTTTGCGGAGTGGTGCGGCCCCTGCAAGGCGATGGCGCCGGCACTTGATCAGGTCGCTGCCGAAATGAAGGGCAAGCTCAAGGTCGTCAAAGTTGACGTCGACCAGAACCCGGAAATCACGATGAAGTATCGCATTCAGGCGATGCCAACCTTGATGATTTTCAAGGATGGCAAGGTTGCCGCCCAAAACGTCGGCGCGCTGGTTCAGAAGAAAAAGCTCGAAGACTGGGTCAAGGCTTCAATCTAATCTGCACTGCGAACAACGATTGAATTCGATAAGCCCCGGCGATTGCTCGCGGGGGCTTTTCCATGTGTCACGCCTGATAGTTCAACTTCAAGCCCGGTCGATCCCACTGGAATGAAACAAGCTGCCCCGGACCCGACAGCGTCACGAATGCGGTGCGCAGATCGGGGCCACCGAAGCAGATGTTGGTCGTGTAGACATCGGGCATCGGGATATGGTGAATGCTGCTGCCGTCTGGACTGACCACGGTGATGCCACCATTCATCAGTGTCGCAATGCAGATGTTCCCGGCCCCATCGACCGCCATAGAATCGAACCGTTGGAACGCGCCACCGACCTGGGCCACAAGGCGGCCGCCATGCGGGCTCGGCCAGGGTTCACGTCGCACTTCGCCGGGTGCCATAATATCCATCGCCCAAAGGCGCGCTGATTCCGTTTCGACAAAATAGAGTATCTTGCCGTCGGGTGACAGCGAACAGCCATTTGCGGTGATCGTTGGAAAGGCGATTTCCTTGATCAGGCTACCGTCGGCCTTTGCGTAGTAGACGCCCCCCCGGTCCAAGTCCCTGGCGCGCGTTTTTCCCAGATCGGTGAAGTAGAAGCCGCCATGCGCGTCAAACACGAGGTCATTGGGCCCGCGTAGGGCATGCCCGTCACAGACGGTATAAAGTGTTTCGACTTTGCCTGTCGCAACGTCGACCCGCTCGATCCTACCGCCTGAGTAATCGGTGGCTTGGCCCGTCGGGCGCGTGCCATGTGTGGCATCATCAGCCCAATTGAACCCACCATTGTTGCAAATGTAGATCTTGCCATCCGGTCCGCGCGCTGCCCCATTTGGACCGCCGGTCATCTGAGCGATCGTCGTCTTTGTGCCATCAGCTGCCACGCGCGTGAGCTTGGCTGATCGGATCTCGACCAGGATGACAGAACCATCCGGCATCGCCACTGGGCCTTCGGGAAACTGCAGTCCCGTGGCCACAATCTTGAGTTCAGGCTCTGCCATATCAAGCTCCCAAAAGTGTGTTTCGACAACGCGCGCTGTTCATACTGCCGCAGACATGCCACCATTTCGGATATCATCTTAGCGAAACCGGTAGGGGACGCAGCCCCGATTTTGAAAAAACGTCACCGAAGACCGGACCAAAACGAGGGACTGCCCAGATGTATAAATTCTTGTTTTCCACCGGCAGCGTGATCTCGTCGCTCGTATTCGGCGCAATCGCAATGGCACTCGTCGGTATCTATTCGCCTGAAACGCTCTCGATGATGCTCGGCTGGGCACGCAGTTTGAAGTCGTACCTCACTGGCACAGGGCTCTCGCCTAAGTACAATATTTGGCTGGAGCTGATGCTGGAAGAACGCCAGTTGTTGTTCGCATTCTTTACGATTGCCACCCGCATGGTGATCTCAGCCGTCCTCGACGTATTGCACAGCCTGCTATGGCGCAGCGACACGCGGTAACGCGTCAGTCAGGTTAACCGAACCTTTAGGTCTGCCTCGGTAAACTCCCGCAACGCTCTGATCAGAGTGGACGCGCGACTTTGTCGGGGTGAGTATCAGCTTAAATGTGGCCGTTGCGGCGTCGCACAACGCAGAAACACTCGCGTGCCGAAGGCAGAAACGGGCTTGATTTGAGCCCGCGTGACCTCGCGTCGACGGCCGCACTGCACCCCACAGCGAGGCGCCCCATGGGTTGGCGGGCGAAATTCAAGCTATTTGTAATCGCGCCAGCCGTCGCAAGTATCCTTGCGACGGCTGCTGCCGGTCTCTTGTTTGTCCACTACTCAATGACTTTTCCAGATCCCTTGTCACTGCGCCACAAGGAGCGCGCACCGGTGATCCGGATCTTGGCTGCCGATGGCTCGATACTGGCCGAACGGGGCGCTGCACACGACTACATGCCGCTAGACCTATTGCCGCGCCACATCACCGACGCGGTCGTCGCGACCGAGGACCGCCGGTTCTACGATCACAACGGTCTCGACCCCTACGGTTTGATGCGGGCTATGTTTGCCAACGTGCGGGCTGGTCGCTACGCACAAGGCGGCTCAACGCTCACCCAGCAACTCGCCAAGAACCTGTTCTTGAACTCGGAGCGTACCATCAGCCGCAAGGTCGAAGAATTGGCCCTCGCTTTGTGGCTTGAGATGCGGCTAAGCAAAGCTGACATCATGGAGTTATATCTCAACCGGGTGTACTTTGGCGCTGGTGCGTACGGCATTGAAGCTGCCGCACAGCGCTATTTCGATAAATCGGCCCGCACCCTGACGCTCGGTGAGGCGGCGGTGATCGCCGGACTTTTAAAAGCGCCATCGAAATACTCGCCACTTAGCAATCCAGGTGCTGCCCGCTCGCGTGCGCGCGTCGTGTTGAAAAAAATGCTCGCAATTGGCGTCATCAACACTGCAGCCGAAGCAGCTGCCAACCAGACAAGTGTCAAGTTCGTCGGCCACAAACCGACCAAAGATTTGAGCGGCATTGAGTACGCCGTCGACTTTATTCTCGAGCGCATGCCGCCGCTGCTTGGTATCGGCCATGCCGAAGTCATCGTTGAAACGACGATTAACACCAAATTGCAACGGCGCGCGCAAGCGACCGTTGAGAAGGTCCTCAACCGCGAGGGGGAGGCCGCCCAAGCCAGTCAAGCGAGCGTCGTTGTGCTCGATACAGAAGGTGGAATTGCAGCCCTCGTCGGTGGTCGTTCCTACGCTGATAGCCAATACAATCGGGCTGTCAAATCGCGTCGGCAACCAGGTTCATCGTTCAAGCCGTTCGTCTATCTGGCAGCGCTTGAATCCGGCATGACGCCAGACAGCACCGTATATGACCTGCCGGTGAGCATCGGTGGATGGAGCCCGCGTAACGACAACGGGCAATATCGCGGGGCGATAACGCTGCGGCAGGGTCTCGCGCAGTCGATCAACACCGTCGCCGTGCGACTGCAGTACGACATTGGTGTCAAGCGTGTGGTCTCGGTTGCCCAGCGCCTGGGGCTCAAATCCGAGTTGCGGCCCGGCCCTTCGCTCTCGCTTGGCACGTCGGAAGTATCGTTACTTGAAATGACCGGCGCCTACACCGCCTTTGCCAACAGCGGCAGGCGCGTCGAGCCTCACATCATCAAGCGCGTGCGCATGAGTTCAGGGCGCGTGCTGTACATGCTCCCACCCACCGCCGCACAAGTGACCATCGCGCCAGCCCACGTAGGGGCAATGAATGACATGCTCAATTCAGCCCTCGTTAATGGCACGGGGCGACGTGCGGCGCTCACGCTCCATCCAGCCGCTGGAAAAACCGGAACGACGCAGGATTTCCGCGACGCCTGGTTCATCGGGTATACTGCCCACCTTGCGGGCGGTGTTTGGGTCGGCAACGACCAGGGGCGGCTTATGAATAACGTGCGTGGTGGTACTTTGCCGGCGTTGATCTGGCGCGAGATCATGACGGCAGCACACGAGGGTCGCTCGGTAATCGCGCTGCCTGGAACCGATGACCAACCGACAAGGCGCCGCGACCTACCGATCGCGGCAGGACAGCCTTCAGATTCATCGCAACTGAACGCGTCACCGCGCCGAAGACCGCTAGAATCGCATCGTGCAGGGGCCATTGCTGCGGGTGCGCCACTACTGCCGAAGGACCGGATTGAAGCTGATTTCATAACGCGCGCTTTGGCTGGAGATCGCACGTTCACGCCGTCAGAATTGGGCGCGCAGCACTACACGCCTGACAATCCAGAGGAGCGCACGTTCCCGCGCTTTGTTCCAGAGGGAATAATGGCGCTCGGGGGCCGATCGCGACCTTAGCTGTCCGAGCCATACCGGTGTAAATCGCTACCAGAGACTTGCAGCCAATGCTTGGCTTCTTCAGTGCGCGGCATGGTCCGCGCGACCAATGCCCAGAAGCGCGATCCGTGGTTCATTTCGGCCAGGTGAGCCACTTCGTGCGCTGCCACGTAGTCGAGTACAAATGACGGCGCCATGATAAGACGCCACGAAAATGAGAGTGCACCAGTCGATGAGCACGATCCCCAACGGCTCTTTTGATCACGGACAGTCACACGACCAGCCTTCAAGCCGAGATTATTAGCATGCCACGTGACACGATCGACGAGATCACGGCCAGCTTCAAGAGCGAGCCAGTCCCGCAGTCGTCGCGCTACGTGTTCGGGGTTCCCGGCCACCAGCAATGCCTGCTTATCATCGACGGTTCGACCAAATTCAACAACACCTGCTCGGCGCACGGCTCCGCGCTCTACGATAACATGAGGCACGCCACGCAAGGGAACAACAGACCCAGCACTGAACGGCATGTGTTCTGGCAGGTTGCCAAGGCGCTCTCGAACCCAATCGAGATGAGTCGACAGAAACGTGCCCGCTTGGGCCAGATCACACGAAACCGGCAACGTGACGATGACTGACCGACTGGTCCGACTGACACGTAATGTCATACGTCGAGCAGCCGGATGGCGCCGAACCTCGACCGGTTCCGTCAGCCCTTTGATGGACAGTCGTTGCGATAACGGCTGCGCCGTTGCGCGAAGCGGCCCCATGCAGTGCCCTCGTTCCAAGCAGTTCGATAATTATCTGGGAGCTGACGGGGTACTCTGACGCAAGAACCTTCAACGACCAATTCAATGCAAAGCGGAACAACCCCGTGGCCGTTGCTCGTACTTAACGAGAACTAAGCGAAGCGCCGACAAACATCTCTGTAGCAAATTCTATACCCACCACACCACAGACAATGATGTATCACCCGCACCATGCGGCGACAGTGTGGCAGTGCCGCCCCATACACACCGCGATGGGGCGGATATAAATAATACCTTAGACAAAGTTTGGCAAAACTCAGCGGACTGAGCGTCCACGCTCTTCGTTGGACGATGTCTCGCATTCAACCAAGTTGCGCGCTTGATCGGGAGTGCCTGGCGACTTCATCCCGAACATATTTTCCATGAACATGTTACCCGTCGACGACCAGAGTGTCACCCACGACTGCGGCGACAACTCAGCAGTTGCAGCAACCGACGGATCGCGTGCTTTTGCCAGCGTGTCGATTGGCGGTGCCGCTGCTCGCTTGACCGATGCTTCAATGCGAAGCGCCGTTCCCTGCTCTTCGGAAAAAGCAAAGGCCGAGTTGTCGAATGCTGCACGACTGTCCGCATCGAGCTTTACGCGCGCGGTTCGAGGCGCCGTCGACGTCGGCCCAACTACGTCACCGCCGCGCGGGTCATGCTGGCGCACAAAGCGCGCGATGCGAGGCGCGATTTCGGAGCGAAAGCGCGAGCCGTTGAAGATACCATAGTGGCCAACGCCTGGGCACTCGTAGTGCAACTTCGATGCTGTTGGAATATTGGAACACAAATCCAAGGCCGCCGCGCACTGACCGACTCCGGTGATATCGTCCTTTTCACCTTCGACTGTCATCAGCGCAACGCGCTTGATCATGGTTAGATCGATCCGCTGGTTCCGATGATACATCTCGCCCTTGGCGAACAGGTGTCGGACAAACACCTGATCGATCGTTTGAATGTAGAACTCGGACGTAAGATCCATCACCGCCAGATATTCATCGTAGAAATCACGATGCTTCTCAGCTGAATCGCCATCGCCCTGCACGAGATGATGGAACAAATCCTTGTGCGCCTTCATATGCCGATCAAGGTTCATGGTCATGAACCCGGTCAGCTGCAAAAAGCCTGGATAAACCGGCCGACCAAACCCGAGGCTTGGCCATGGCACAGTTGTCAGCACATTGCTACGGAACCAGTCCGTTCCTTTGCTCTGCGCAAGTTTATTGACTTCCGTGGGGTTGATCCGCGTATCAATCGGCCCCCCAGCCAAAACCATGCTGATCGGGACATGCGGATCGTTGTCCTGCTCCATTAAAGCGACGGCTGCCAGAACTGGAACCGACGGCTGGCAGACGGCGAATACATGGACATCCCCACCGAAGTGGCGAAACAAATCCTGCATATAGACGATATAATCGTCGAGATCGAAGCTGCCAGCTGCAACCGGCACGTTGCGCGCATCAATCCAATCGGTGATATACACTTCGTGATTGGGTAACAGAGCTTCAACCGTACCCCGCAACAACGTCGCAAAGTGTCCCGACATCGGTGCCACGAGCAAAATGCGCGGATTTTTGTTGTCGTGCGACGCATCAAGATCGCGTTTGAAGTGCACGAGCCGACAGAACGGACGCTGCCAAACAACTTCCTGTGTCACGGCGACCGACACGCCATCGACCTCTATGGTCTCGATGCCGAAACTCGGTTTTTCGTAGCGCCGCGTCGTTCGTTCGAAGACTTCGCACGCAGCCGCGGCATGGCGACCGACCGAAGTATGGGTCAAAGGGTTGAATGGGTTCTTGAAGAACAGCTTTCCGACATCAGCCGCGACACGCGCCGGCCTGAATGCCGCGTGTCCAAGTTCAAACCACTGGTAGAGCATCAATTAGCCCCTCTCGTGAGCAACGCGCATGATGACATCGCCACCCTATTGCGCACTGCAACAAACTTGCACTCGGTAGTGTCGCATGAAGCTACCAGTTCGACTATACGCCTATTTTCACTAAAGTTCACACACTGTGGCGCAAAAGATCGCACCCTTTTGCCGATTGGTAAAGGCTGGTTAACGCCTACAATATCGCAAGTACAGCTGCGGCAATCATTTCGACAGTCTCTGTCTGCGCCAAATATGCAACAAATTCTCCATTGCGATCCATCAGGAACAGCGGTGATTCGGAGAACAACCCAGGGGCACTGCCAGTTCCGGAATTTGCATCATTAATTCGCGAAACGAAGTATTGTTTCGCAATTGCAGCAATTTCGACTGACGAACCGGTCAGCCCAAGCAGGTTCGGGTCATAGTTTGCCAGGAAACGCTTTAGAACCGCAGGTTCATCCCGTTCTGGGTTCAACGTCACAAACAGCGCGGCTACGCTGGCAGCAGCTGGCCCAAGGCGATTGAGCACCGCGGCGACTGTTTGCAAGTGGGCCGGTGTCAGATCGCGATCTTCGGTTGCGCCAAACAACACCAGCATGGGCTTGCCACGAAAGTCGACGTCCGTGACGCGACGCCCGTTATGGTCCGTCAAGGCGAACGCGCCGCCGATCACAGTCAGCCCTTGGGCGCCAGAGGTCCGGGCTGGCATGGACGAAACGCCTAACAACCGATCACGTACTGTGGGGAACGCAACTAGGCCGCCGAGCACGCCAATGCCAAAAGCGCAAAATGCAACTACACTTAGCCAGCCCAGCCGGTATCGATCATCAGACGTCATCAAAATTTAGCCATTCACCATTTCGAAATCGGGCCGGCATGAGGACCACAACGCTCAGCCCGCAGCTTGCGCGTGTATCTGCGTTCCTGGCAAAGGGCTATATGGGACGGCGCGGCCAACGCAAGCAGCGCGCGCAATTGTGCGCGGATCGGATAGTCTCGGTGCAAGGCTAAAACGACAAACGAAAGTTGATTTGAGATGGTTGCCAGCACCGTCCGTCCAGTTGATCTAATGGTGCTCGATTCAGACGCCAGCCGCCTCCGGCTGCAAACGACAATCCGTTTGCGCTGGTTCGCAGTGACCGGCCAGTTACTGGCCGTCCTGTTCGTAAATTTCGGCCTCGGCTTCACATTGCCAATCGGGATGTGTTTACTGTTCATTGCGCTGTCTGTTTGGCTCAATGTGTTCTTGCGCCTCAAGTTTCCAGTGCGACACCGCTTAGGAGCGAGGCTCGTCACTGCGCTGCTCGCCTATGACATCTGGCAGTTGTCGGCACTGCTGTTCTTGACTGGCGGCATCGAGAACCCGTTCACCGTTCTACTGGTCGCGCCGGTGACTGTTTCGGCCGCGACTCTGCCCCCCCGAAACACGGTTTTCTTGGGCAGCATCGCGCTCCTCTTATCAGCACTGTTGATTGTTTTCCATAAGCCGCTGCCGTGGTTCGCCGGGCAAACCTTCGACCTGCCGACCATCTACAAGATCGGTGCATTTGTCGGCATCGCGTCGTGCGTGGTTTTTATCGCGCTTTATGCTTGGCGACTGTCGAAGGAGGGGCGACAAATGTCGGCGGCCCTGGCGGCGACCGAACTGGTGCTCGCGCGCGAACAGAAACTGCATGCCATCGATGGGCTCGCAGCAGCAGCGGCCCATGAACTTGGCACACCGCTTGGCACGATCGTACTTATAGCAAAGGAATTGGAGCGCGACACGCCAGCGGGCTCGCCCATGGCAGAAGACCTTGTATTGTTGAAAAGCCAGGCTCAGCGCTGCCGTGACATTCTGCAAACCCTGACTCGAAAGCCGAGTGAGAGCGATCCACTGCATGCGAGCCTGACGATTGGACAACTGATAGAGGAAGCGGTCGCCCCGCACCGCAACTACGGGATTGCCATTACAATCGATGCAGGTCCCTATGTCGGTGGTGAAACCCGCGACACAAACGCAACCGGGGCACTGAGTGAGCCTGTTGGCGAGCGCCGTCCCGGATTGATTTATGGTGTCGGCAATCTGATCGAGAACGCCGTCGAGTTTGCAAGATCAAAAGTCGTTGTCACGACGCGCTGGAATGATCGGGAGGTCACGATCGTCATTGCCGACGATGGACCGGGGATTGCACCAGACATTCTTGAAACGCTCGGTGAGCCCTACGTCACGACCCGCGCGCGCTCCGGTGCCAAGAGTGACGAAACCGAAGCGACAGGTCTGGGCCTCGGATTTTTCATAGCTAAGACCCTGTTAGAGCGCTCCGGAGCGATCGTTACCATGACCAATCTCGTTGCACCCGCCACTGGCGCAAAGGCCACGTTAACGTGGTCCAGGCACGCATTTGAGGGAACAGAGCCCGCATGGTCAGCCTTCCCTGGCCGACAAAAGAGATCGTCAAGCGGTGCAGCGCCCAACGCCTCGGAACCGATCGCGTAGCCTCCCCAGTACACGAAAGCCCGGTAACGCTTAAATGATGAACACGACCGTTAAGGGCTTGGCGGCAGCCACTTAAGCGCTATATCTCAAGGCAGAGCGGAGGATGCAAACGTGATCGAAGACCTGTCTTTCAAAAAAGATGAGCTGCCAGAGGATGCGTCGCTCATTCTGATCGACGATGACCGGGCCTTCGTCCAGCGTCTGGGTCGGGCGATGGAGGTGCGCGGTTTCGAAGTTCGCACCGGCCATTCGGTGGCCGAAGGATTGGAACTGATCCGCCAAAAAGCACCGGCCTTTGCGGTCGTCGATATGCGCCTTGAAGATGGCAATGGTCTGGATGTGATTGCCGAGTTATCACGCCTACGCCCAAACGCCCGCGCCATCGTCCTTACCGGCTACGGTAATTTCGCAACGGCTGTTGCTGCAGTTAAGCTCGGCGCTGTCGATTATCTCGGCAAGCCAGCCGACGCAGACGATGTGACCGACGCATTGCTGGCTCCCTCCGATTCCAAAGCCGCGCCGCCGGAAAATCCGATGTCGGCCGACCGTGTTCGATGGGAACACATCCAGCGCGTTTATGAATTATGCGGTCGTAATGTTTCGGAAACAGCGCGACGGCTCAATATGCATCGACGCACGCTGCAGCGCATTCTGGCAAAACGCGCGCCGAAATAACTTATTCCTGCCACGAGCGCTCGAGGGCGATTTCCGGATCGGACAATGCCAACAGTCGCATTGCGCCAGTGCGTGCGATTCGCGTGACCAGCGCCTTGCGCCGGGTCGCCGCCATCATGTGTATTGGTGCTTCGCGAATGAAGTCACCGCCAAAGCGATCAGCGACGATGATGCCGGTATCGGGCGGCAGCAAGTCCAGCGGAAAACTCGGGCTGACCGCGAACAGCAGTTGGTCACAAAATTCCCGATATTCGGGCCACTTCTGATCAACACGGAAATCCTCGACGCTGGACTTGATCTCAACGATCCAGACCACGCCCCGCTCCGACAAGCCAACGAGATCGGCACGACGACCGTTGGCGAGCGATAATTCCGGCAAGCTCGAAAATCCGTGCGCCAACAACAATCGGCGTGTGCCGCGCGCAATTTGCAGTGCTGCAATCGATTGCCGTCCATCGGTTGGCATTGCACTATCGGAGTCTGAAAGCGTCATCTCTTTGCCATTAGTGGGTGACAGAGGCGAATTGGACTTACCAAAAGGCTCGCCCAAACAGGTGCGCCCAGCCTGACGAGCCGGATCAAGAAGGGCAACCGCAATGTTTAAATGGGCCAAGGGCAGTCATCCGAGCAAGCCCCAGCCGACTTCATCAGCGAAAATCGCAGCAACAAGTATCAGCCCGGATAGCACGGACATGCGGTTGCCGTTGTCGGCGGCAGCACTGCGGCGCACGGTCGATGCAGGTACGCTCGGCTTCAAGACAACAGCCGAGCTTGAGCCGATCGACGGTCTGATCGGACAAGATCGAGCCCTTCGCGCAATTAAATTCGGCGCTGATATGAAGGCGCATGATTTCAACATGTTCGTGCTCGGGCCTCCGTCCACCGGCAAGAGTACGGCTGTGAAAGCCTACCTTGCACAGAAATTACGCCCCGACATCCCTCCTTCGGACTGGGTCTACGTCAACAACTACGAAGCTTCGAATCAACCGCGCGCGCTGGAATTGCCGTGCGGCCGCGCGAAAGAACTGGCCCAAGGCATGATCAAGGCGGTCGACGAACTCCGCGTGACTTTGCCAGCTCTACTGGAAGGCGACGACTATCAAACCCGCAAGCGCAGTATCGAGGAAGCCTTTCGCACGGGCCAGGAGGCGGCGCTTGAAGGATTGAATCGGCGCGCTCAAGCGCAAAACATCGCGGTCCTGCGCACGCCGACTGGCTTTGCGATGGCGCCAATGCTGGAAGGCAAGATCGTAAAACCTGAAGTCTTCATGCAGCTGCCCGATGATATGCGACGCGGCGTCGAAGCCAAAATCGGTGTTTTGCAAACAGAACTTGAAACGCTGCTGGCCAAGATCCCGAAGTCTGACAAAGAGCGTCGGCTCAAACTCAATGCACTAACCGACGAAATCGCAACAACCGCCACGCGCGAAGCCTTGGACGACGTAGAAGCTGCATATGCAGACCTGCCGCATATCCAAACGCATTTGACTGCTACGCGCGCCGATATGATCCGCAACGTCGCGCTGTTTCTGGGAGACGGCGAGGAGGACACCGCCACGGTCAATCAACCGGCCGACACATCGCGCGACGCCCGCTATAGACGATATCTCGTTAACGTGCTGGTTGGCGGCCAGCCAACCGACGTCTGCGAAACGCCAATCGTCGAGGAGATCAATCCGACCTACGGCAACTTGATTGGCCGCATCGAGCACGTCGCCCAAATGGGTAACATGCTAACCGATTTTCTATTGGTTAAGGCTGGCGCATTGCATCGGGCGAACCGCGGATATCTGCTGCTAGATGCCCGCAAACTGTTGATGTCGCCCTACGCGTGGGAAGCCTTGAAGCGTGCAATTAAAGCGCGGCTGATCCGGATCGAACAGCCAACCGAAACGGTCGGCATGATGACCGCTCAAACGCTTGACCCCGAGCCGATTGCGCTCAACGTCAAGGTCGTCCTGTTCGGTGACCGCGAGCTATACTACCAGTTGGCACAGGCCGACCCTGACTTTTCCCGTCTGTTCAAAGTTCAAGCCGATTTTGACGACGTCATTATCCGCACCACCGAAAACGATCACGCATACGCACGTCTCATTGCATCGATTGTTACCGAACATAAACTGCATGCCGTCGATGCCAGTGGCGTCGCGCGGCTGATCGAGGAAGGCGCCCGCCTCGCCGATGATCGCGAAAAGCTTTCGATCGAAATCGGCCGCCTGTCGGATATCGTGCGCGAGGCCGACTATTGGGTGACGGTGGAAGGTCGCGACGTAATCACTCGCGCCGATGTCAGCAAAGCCGTTATGGAAGCCATTGATCGGGCCAGCCGGCTGCGTGACCGCGCTCAGGAGTCAATAGAGCGCGGCATCGTCATGATCGACACAACAGGCGAAAAAATCGGCCAGATCAACGGTCTAGCTGTGCTACAATTGGGTACGACCTCGTTCGGTCGAGCCAGCCGTATCACGGCCCGCGTCCGCATGGGACAAGGCCGCGTTACCGACATCGAGCGGGAAGCAAACCTTGGCGGCTCTCTCCATTCAAAGGGTGTGATGATCCTGTGGGGGTTTCTCGCCGGCCGCTATGCCCAAGACGTACCTTTGGCGCTGGCAGCCACACTTGTGTTCGAGCAATCCTACGGCGGCGTCGATGGCGATAGCGCGTCATCCGCCGAACTGTACGCCATCCTATCGGCGCTGTCGGATACACCGTTGTCGCAGAGTTTCGCCGTGACGGGCTCCGTGAACCAGTGGGGTGAGGTGCAAGCCATTGGCGGCGTGAATGAGAAAATAGAAGGCTTCTTCGACCTATGCAGCGCCCGTGGGCTCGATGGCACGCAGGGCGTGTTGATTCCGTACTCGAATGTGCAACATCTGATGTTGCGCGAGGACGTGGTTGCAGCCGTTGCAGAAGGCAAATTCCGCATTCATGCGGTGGCATCGATCGACGACGGGCTTGAGATCCTAACCGGCAAGACGGCAGGCACTCGTACCGGCGATGCCGCTTTCCCGCCAGACACGATCAACGCGCGGGTAGAAGATAAACTACGCCTATTTGCCCAGCGCGCCAAAGCATTTGGCACAATCAAGGACGGTGCAATTTCATGATTGCACATGTGGCAGAAGCGAGCGAGGCACGCGGACGGGTCGTCGTGCGCACGACATCGGCACGCGCAAGCGATATTGCATTCCAGGCTGCCGTTCGCATCGCACAAGCGTTCCGCTCCGAGATCGAAAGCCTCTATGTCGAAGACACCGAACTCATTGCGCTCGCCCGATTTCCGTTTGTGCGCGAAGTCAGTGCCGATGGCCGTTCAACCCGTGAGGTAACGGCTAATGGTACCATCGACGAGTTGAGATTGCAGTATTCTGGGCTGCAGCGACGGCTCTCCCGACTTGCTGCGTCAGCCCAAGTATCCATCCGCGAACGTGTGGTGCGCGACGAGCCCTTGCGCGCATTGACCGTCACGTGCGCCGATTGTGGGCCTTGGAACCTTGTTGTTCTCGCAGAGCCCTTTGGCGCATCATCCGGTGAAGAAATCGCGGCTCTGCTCGACAATGTGCACGATACGACGGGTCTCGTTCTGGTTGGCCCCCGTGCCAAACGAACCACCGGCGCAGTTGTTCTGGCACTCGAAGACATCGAAGCACTGCCCGGCATGCTACGGGCCGGACACAACCTTATCGCCGACACGGAAGCAGCCCTGATCATCGCAATTATTGCCAGCGATTACGATACTGCCAATTGGCTCGACGCCCATACGCGCCTTACGCTCCCCGAGAACAGCAATGTCAAAGTGTCTATTCTAACGCTAGCGCACCCAACGCCTGCTGCCATCGCCGAAGGCCTCCGAAAGTTGCTGCCAGGTTTTCTGATCGCACGTTTCGGCGGCTTAACTGTTCCGGCTGGTGAGGACCTCAGCCCCCTCGCTGCCGGCCTCGAATGCCCGTTGCTGTTGAGCCGATAGTGGCTGCCTTAAGTCGGCTCCGGTGCCATCTGTGCCACACCATCGCCAAACGACCAGTCGATGCGCTCGTTCTCCGTCAGCACCACCATGATGTCGGCGGCCTTCAGCTTTGCGCTCACAGCCGCCTTGTCGGTGATGGCGCGATACAGAGCACGCGCTTTTGCACTTCCGTTCTCCCTCGGCGAAAAGCAATCTGTACGATCACGGCTGCTGCGCTGCGGGAAACACCAAAGTAAGTCCGATCAATAATCAGGTGATCCACATCGTGGCGCGTGATTATCTGAAATCGGTCTGCTGACGGGACATCAACTGTCTCGACCAAAGCATCGTGAACTGCATCAGCGAGCCCGCGAACCGTTTCCGCGTGCGTCGCGGCTGGAACAGAAATGCGAACGAGCGGCATCGATCACTACTCCTTAACCACGTGAAGTCGCAATTCAGGCGCGTCGATATTCTCGAAACGCGCACGCGGATCCGATGCCCAAAACCAGAGTTGCGCTAGTGCCTTGCGCATGGCTTGAGCGCGTTGTCGCTCGGCTTCGGCCCGGTAATGGTCATAATCAATCGAACCGTCGGCGCGTCGGATCGTCTGGTTTTCAACTGTTCTGAACATTTGGGAGCCTCCTGCTGACAGCCCCGAAGGGCGCTTGCAGGCAGGTGTATTCTGTTATTTTTATGTGATAATCATCTAATAAGATTGGTCACTAGTGATTGGAATTCAAGAATACATGGGCACGTCGGAAGAAATGGCCACCTTTGTCCGCGTGGCGGACAAAGGTAGTTTTGCCGAAGCCGCCATCGACCTTGGCCTTTCGCCATCCGCATTGTCCAAGCTCGTTACCCGGCTTGAGGATCGCATTGGCGTCCGCCTCATGACACGCACCACGCGTCGGCTCTCACTGACATCGGAGGGTACGGCGTTCTTGGCCCGCGCGCGCGAAGTCTTGGCGCTGATCGAGACTGCGGAAATCGAGGCTTCAGCGTCACGCCGTAAGCCCAAAGGTCATATCCGCGTAAATACTGGAACTGCCTTTGCTCGGCACCGGTTGGCACCACTTCTGCCGGCATTCCTTGCTGCGTTCCCGGAAATTACTGTTGACCTCACCGTCACGGATCGACGGATCGATCCCGTCGCTGAGCAAGTGGACGTCGTCTTTCGCGCCGGTGAACTGGGTGACAGCACCTTGATTGCGCGCAAGATCATGGACGGCGCCCGGACGATCTGTGCTGCACCCGCCTACCTTACGGCCCGTGGCACACCCTCGACCCCTGGCGACCTGCTGAACCATAACTGCCTTGTGGTGCAGGGATTATCCCGCTTAACGATTTGGCCGTTCCAGGCTGGCGACGGCATCAACCGTCTCGAAGTCAGTGGTGACTTGACGTCAGACAGCGCCGATTTATTGCTCGACATGGCATTAGCGGGTCACGGTATCGTTCGATTGTCCGGCTTCGTTGTCGAAAAGGCGATCAGTGAAGGTCGCCTCGTCGAACTATTTGCTGACGTACACGCGTCAGAGCCAGTTCCCATTTGGGCACTCACCGTGCCCGGTCGTCATCGCGCACTGCGCGTCCAAGCACTGGTAGACTTTGTTGCCAATGCCATGGCGGCGCGCTCGCGAGCGCCACTTACTTCACCTTGAAGCGCTCGTCCGGTGGCACCTGCATCGCGGTCATCATCCGATTGCCTTCGGTGGCGAGGCCGATCACACGCAACATGTCGTTATACTGATCCATGGTCATACCCTTGTTCTTTGCGAAGTGGGTGTGCGTATGGATGCAGTATTCGCAATTGTTCATGATCGACGTGGTGATGTAGATCAGCTCTTTCACCAGCGGATCGAGCGCAGTGCCGGGCCCCATCACGACCTTGGCCTTCTCCCACGCAGCTTTCAGCGCCACCGGATCATTTGCGAGTGCGCGCCAGGAATTATTTACATAGTCGGTATCGCGGGTCTTGCGGATGTCGTCGAATACAGCACGGGCTTCGGGCGATGCTTCTGCGTCGGTGAGCAGTTTGACGGTTGCCATGGTGGCTATCCTCCGGTGGTTTTGAAATCCATTCCAGTTGACCATGTCTGCCCCGCTTTGTCAGGTCATCTGCGCGCTTATCAGCGGATGACAATCCGGCGCAATCCGGGGCAGACTTTCGGTAGACATTACGCTCCGAGGACCGACCATGAGCAACCCAATTAGCCGCAAGCCACAGCCGCCGACATATGTGCAACCGTCGGCAGGCGGCGCGCAGGATGTATTCCAGCCTCGATCTGCGAAAGTGCCGCTGCCTCTGATCGAGCGGGCGCAAGGGATCTACCAGTGGGACGAGTTCGGCACTGAATATATCGATGTGTCGTCGGGACCGGTGGTCAGTAACATTGGTCATGGCAACGCGCATGTCGCCGATGCGATGGCACGTCAGGCTCGCACGATGGATTTCGCCTACACGCGGCTCGCACGACACAGGCCGAACATCGACCTGACAACCCGCATAGCCAAACTCGCAGGGCCGGGCTTCGAGCGTGTGTGTTTGTCGTCCGGCGGCAGCGAAGCGATCGAAATCGCAATCAAGTTCCTGCGCACCTACGCTGTTGCTTTTAATGAACCAAAACGCACCAAAGTGATCACCTGCCAGCCGTCGTACCACGGTGGCACCATCGCCGGTCTCGGACTATCAGGCGATGAAGCGCTGAAGCCATTCCTCGACGGTTTCTCTTGGACCTCGGAACGCGTGCCAGCGCCGCTCAGCTATCGCCCTCCCGCCAATCACACCCACGAGACGTGGTCACGAGCCTGCGCCGCCGCACTGGATGATAAAATCAAAAGTCTAGGCCCAGAAAACATCCTGGCGTTCATGATTGAGCCGGTCGGCGGTCTCGCAACCGGCTGCAATGTGCCGACCGACGAATACTTTCGGATGGTGCGCGAAATCTGCACCCGCCATGGCATCAAGATCGTGTTCGACGAAGTACTTTGCGGCACTGGCCGTACTGGCAAATTTCTCGCAGCCCACAACTGGCCCGATGCGATGCCCGACATCGTTGTGATGGCGAAGGGGCTGGCATCAGGCTACACACCGCTTGGCGCCACACTGCTGCCAGCGGCGATGGTTGACAAGCTGGCTGAGAAAACCGGCTTCTCGTTCTCGCACACCTATTCAGCCAATCCGATCAGTTGTGCCACGGCAATGGCCGTGCTCGACGAATACGATCGGTTTGAACTCGTCCGGAACGCCGCTAAAACTGGCACTTATCTCAAAGTCGGCGTGCGCGACCTCGCGGCGAACAGTGCGATTATCGGCGATGTACGTGGCATGGGCATGCTGATGGCGGTTGAAATCGTGGCCGACAAAGCCACAAAACGCCCGCTGCCGGTGCATGAGAATCCATCGGACGGCATTAGAATCCACGGCCTTGAAAACGGCTTGCTGATCTATTCACGCCGCACGGCTGGTGGCAAAAATGGCGACTGGTTCATGCTTTCGCCGCCGATGACGATCACGCCCGTCGAATGCGATGAATTGCTCAAGCGACTAGCGCGCACCATTGCCGCGTATGAGAATGAATTGCGTGCTCAAAAGTTGATTTGAAAGGCGTTTTGCATGACCCGCTCCGGTTTGCAGCCCAACACGGACCTTACGAGCGCAGTCGCTGATGCCGAGGCGCGCTTCACGGCGGCAAATCTGAAAAGCCAAGCGCGGGCCGAAAGTGCAAAGGCCAGCATGCCGGGCGGCAACACGCGCACCGTGCTGCACTATTCGCCGTTTCCCTTGACGTTCCAAGGCGGCGCGGGCTGCACTGTGACCGATATCGACGGCCACACCTACACCGACTTCCTCGGCGAATACACGGCTGGCCTATACGGTCATTCCAACCCCAAAATTATGGCGGCGCTGAAACAAGTGCTCGACAGTGGCGTCACGCTCGGCGGACCCAATGTGTACGAAGCCGAACTCGCCCGCCTGATTTGCGGACGCTTTCCCTCGGTCGATCTCGTGCGCTTTTGCAACTCCGGGACCGAAGCGAACCTCTACGCAATGTCGACCGCGCGGATGTTCACAAAGCGCAGCCATATCATGGTGATGAACGGCAGCTACCACGGTGGCGTGTTCTACTTCGGCCAGCACAAGCCCGCGACCAATGCCCCGTTCCCGTGGGTGATTGCCCGCTACAACGATATTGATCGCACGCTTGCGCAAATCGAAGCCCACGCGCACGAGTTGGCAGCAATCGTCGTCGAGCCGATGATGGGCGGCGGCGGGGCGATTGCTGCCGACAAGGGATTTCTCATAGCACTGCGCGATGCTGCAACCAAGCACGGCATCGTGCTGATCTTCGATGAAGTGATGAGTTCCAGACTTTCGTCAGGCGGTATGCAGAAGAAACTCGGCATCACGCCAGACATGACATCGTTCGGCAAATACCTCGGCGGCGGTATGACCTTCGGTGCATTCGGTGGCCGTCGCGATATCATGGCCCACTACGACCCGTACAAGGCAGGCGCTACGCCACACGCGGGCACGTTCAACAACAACCCACTGTCGATGGCGGCTGGCATCGTTGGCCTACGCGATATTTATACTCCCGACGTTGCCGAGACCTTCAATGCGTCAGCCGATGTGTTCCGCGATCGATTGAACGCGATCATACAGCGTCACGGCTTACCGATGCAGACGCTCGGCGTTGGCTCGATCCTGGCGCTGCATTTTCGAAGTGGCCCGATCAAGCGACCGGAGGATACGTGGGAGACGGAGAAACCGGGCGAACGACGCCACGCTGATCTCCTCAAGCTGCTGCACCTCGACATGATCGCGCTTGGCCAATACTTCGCGCGGCGAGGCATGATGGCGTTGTCACTGCCAATCGGCCCCAAAGAGCTCGCAGCCTTTGAAGCGGCCTTCGACGAATTCCTGACCTTGCGCGGGCCCGTCCTGCGGCAATCCTTGAACGGCTAATCTACGGTCACCTTTCGCGTAACGATCCGTTTTCGGAAACGGTGAATTCGCGGTACTACGGCAACATAGGTGCAACCCAGCGCCGAACCAGTCTGCAGGTCCCGTTATGCCGTTCGCCAAACTCCCAACAACGCGCGCGGTCATGGCCTACCGGCCACCATGGCCCAAACTGCGCCAAGCCATTCAAACGACTGTGGCGGCCGTTACCGCCTATGTTGTTGCAACGGCATTTTCCTTACCGCAGGGCTATTGGGCGGTGATGACGGCCATACTCGTCGTGCAGGCAAACCTTGGCGCGTCGCTGGGCTTGGCATTGGACCGGCTGCTTGCAACCCTGCTCGGTGCCATTGTTGGCGTATTGATGGTCACTGCCTTTGGTACGAGCCAAGCTGTCATCGTCCCCCAACTCGTGGTGTCTGTTGGGATGCTGGCATACATCGCAACCTATCGGGCTTCGTTGCGGTTAGCGCCGGTCACGGCGGCCATTGTCATACTGGGCGATATTCACTACGGCAGCCCCCTGTCGTCTGCGATCAACCGCGTGCTTGAGATCGGTGTCGGCGCGATCATCGCCGTCGCCGTTTCCTTGACCCTCTTTCCATCTCGCGCCGGCCCGGCGCTGTCGCAGCACGTCGGCCGAACATTGCAACTGTTTGCCGAACATCTTCGCGGTACCTTTGATGTGACACTGGGGGCCACGCGAACAACAGCTGATTTTCTCGCATTGAATGCGAAAGTTCGAGCGAACCTTGCAGCATCCGAGGCCATGGTCACCGAGGCCCGTCGCGAGATCGCAGGTCATGTTGCCGACCATGCCGACCCTGCTGCAGTCCTGCGAACATTACGCAGGCTGTGGTATACCCAAATGATGGCGACACGGGCAGCGCGCATGCCACTTCCAACTGAGGCGCTAGCGATCATGCGGCCAAGTTTGGAACAGTTGCGCGATACGACCAGCATCGCCATTTTGCGACTCGCATCAGCCTACCGCGATGGCACCGCGGTACCTAATTTAGCCGACACTGATGACGCTCTCGCGGCCATGGACCAAAGCGTCGCCGAACTTCGCCAGTCAGGCATTACGCGTGCCATGGCGACAGAAGATCTCGCTCGGATTTTCGCACTCGATTTCGCACTCAGCCAGTTGGGCCAGAACCTGCGCGACCTTGCTGACCGCCACACCGATCTACGCGGCCAAGTCCCTGGAAAATCCGGCACTCCTGAGATTGTTTGATGCCACCAAACTCATGACATCAAACCCGCGCGATCATCTGGCCGATAATATCGAACAGCATGGCCAGATCCTCCGGTCGTGACAGGCGGTGCTCGCCATCGGGCACGGCTGAGACACGGGTCCAGTCGCCATCGAGGAAACTTTCGAGGTCGAGTGTGTGCTCCCAGGGTACGTCAGGATCAAGCAGGCCATGCATAATGTGAATCGGGCGACCGGGGTTCCAGGTTTTGCGGGCAAACAAGTGATTGCGACCGTCCTCGATCAACTTGGCTGTGATCGGGTAGGGCTCACCGTAGGCACTGGGGCGGTGCCAGACGCCGTCCTTTGACAATGCGGCCTTGGCGCTTGGCGCGAAGTTGTTCCACATCAGTTCTTCCGTCATGTCCCAGGCTGGCGCGATCAACACGAGCCCCTTGATCCGCGCGGCTTGTTCGGGGGATCGCTCCATCAAGCGTCGCAATAGCAGTAGCGCGATATAGCCGCCCATGCTGGAGCCGACGAGCAATTGCGCGCCCTTGGTCACTCGCGTGAAAACGGCTTCGGCTTCCTCCAGCCAACGGCTGATCGTGCCATCCTCGAACCGACCACCAGATGCGCCATGCCCGGAATAGTCAAACCGGGTCGACGACAATCCTTTGCCCGCCGCCCACTCAGCCAATGCCGATGCCTTGGTGCTAATCATATCCGACTTGAAACCAGGCAACCAAACGAGCCCCGGCGTGGCCCCAGCACCAATCAAAACCGCGATCCGCCGCGCATCTGCGCCCGGCCCCACGTCGATGAATTGCGATTGTGGATCAGTCGGCATAAGAGACCTCATCGAACAACGAAGCGAAACACAAGCGTGACGCGGCGACCTACCATACTGCAGATCATTCCGCGCCTAGATACGGGCGGTGCGGAGCTATCGGCAATCGAAATCAACGAAGCGGTTGTGCGCGGCGGCGGTCGCTCCCTCGTCGTGACCGAAGGCGGACGCATGGCGTATCGCATAGCAGCCGATGGCGGCGAACTGGTCGCCATGCCTGCGGGCAGCAAAAATCCACTCCAGATGGCAGCCAATGCGCGTCAACTGATGCGGTTGATCAGAGCCGAGAACGTCGATCTCGTTCATGCCCGCAGCCGCGCACCAGCCTGGAGTGCATTTGCTGCGTCCCGTCAAACCGCGAAGCCGTTTGTGACGACCTATCATGGTGCCTATGCCGAAAAGGGAAACCTGAAACGGCTCTACAACAGTGTAATGGCGCGCAGTGATATCGTGATCGCCAACTCGCACTATACCAGCCGCCTCATACAGAGCCGTTACGGTACAACCGAAGCGCGCATTCGCGTGATCCATCGTGGCGTTGATGAGGCACGCTTCGATCCATTAAGTGTGACGCCTCAGCGGATACAGGCCTTGCGCACCCAGCTTGGGGTTGACGCCAACGACACGCTGATCCTGCAAGCCGCGCGCCTAACCTCGTGGAAAGGTCAAAGCGTGCTGATTGATGCTGCCGCCCAGCTCGCAAAGCTAGGTCAATTGGGCAATGCCGTTGTCATATTAATTGGCGACGATCAGGGCCGCGATGACTACACGCAACGCTTGAGCGCCCAGATCAAAGGATACGGTCTGGCTGATAAAATACGCCTCGGCGGCCACATCGACGACATTCCGGCAGCCTTGATGCTGGCCTGGGTATCGGTGATCGCCTCGACCGAGCCTGAAGCTTTCGGCCGTAGCGTAACGGAGGCCGCCGCCATGGGCTGTCCGGCAATCGCCACCGACATCGGTGCGCCGCCTGAAACCGTGAAGGCGCCACCGCATGTCGGTCTTTCCGAGGCGACGGGTTGGCTGGTGGCGCCAGGCGACGCAGCAGCCCTTGGCCGTCAACTTAAGCAGGCACTGGCGCTTTCATCGACGGAGCGGGAGGCCATGGGTGCTCGCGCACGAACGCACGCGATGAAGCATTTTTCGCTCACCAGCATGAAACGCGCAACGCTTAGCGTTTACGACGAGTTGCTTTCCGCAACCCTGACCGCACAATTCGATGCCAACAGTGCGAGTTCAGTCTCCAAAGCATCGACTTGACCGTCGACGACTTTGCGCTTCAACGTGCATAAGAGCTAAATTGATCGGCGTTTGGCCTGAGCGCGGCCCAAGATAGGATTTAGATGTCATGTTGCACTTAGCCTCTGGAATGGACCGGCTCGGCACCGAAACTGCCTTCGACGTTCTGGCACGGGCCGCAGCGCTTCAAGCGCAAGGAAAAGACATTATCTCGCTGGGCATTGGCCAACCCGACTTCAAGACGCCACCGCACATTGTCGAGGCCGCGATCAAAGCGATGCGCGACGGCCACCACGGTTATACGCCCGCGAACGGTATTCCGGCACTACGTCAGGCGGTGGTGAAAGATCTGCACAAACGCCATGCCGTCGAAGTCAATCCCGACCATGTTGTGATCATGCCCGGCGGCAAGCCGACAATGTTCTTTGCCATGCTGATGTTCGGTGCACCCGGCGTCGAGATCATTTATCCCGATCCGGGCTTCCCGATCTATCGGTCGATGATCGAGTATACCGGTGCGACGCCCGTTGCGATGGCCCTGCGCGAGGAGAACGGATTCTCGTTCAACGCCGACGAAGTGCTGGCGCAGATCACGCCAAAGACGCGGTTGATCATTATCAACAGCCCTGGCAATCCGACCGGTGGCGCGGTTCCTGAGATCGAAATCAAAAAGCTCGTCGCGGGTCTGGCTAAACATCCTGACGTGGCGATCATGTCGGACGAAATCTACAGTCAGATGCTGTACGATGGCCGCGTGCACACGAGTTTTCTCAAGTTTCCCGAAATTCGGGATCGCCTCATCATTCTCGATGGCTGGTCGAAGACCTATGCGATGACCGGTTGGCGGCTCGGCTACAGCATCTGGCCAGCGTCCCTTGTCGATAAGGTCGTGCGGCTATGTGTGAATTGCCATTCTTGCGTAAACGCACCCACGCAGTTCGCTGGCATCGCCGCATTAGAAGGTCCGCAGGACGCGGTGCACGCGATGGTCGCTGCCTTCGACGAGCGCCGACGTGCCATTGTTCCCATGCTCAATCAGCTACCCGGCGTCACCTGCGTCGAACCCGGCGGCGCTTTCTATGCCTTCCCCAACATCAAAGGCACCGGCCTAACGGCCAAGGAATTGCAGAACATGATGTTGGAGAAAGCCGGCGTTGCCACGGTTGCTGGCACATCGTTCGGCATTCATGGCGAAGGCTATATTCGGTTCAGCTACGCCAACTCGCTTGAGAACATCAAAAAGGCCGTCGAACGAATTGGCACGCTGTTGCTTGAGGTGAAACGGTAGATCCTCGATTTTTCACTTTCCTTGAGAGGGAAGGCTCCGGGCGCCTGCAACCAACCTTTATTCACATCATCGTGGAGGAGGCTGATTTACCTCTTCGAATCGTGATCGATGTGTGTATTCTGGTCTCCCATGCAACGGTACATCTTCATCACCGGCGGCGTGGTGTCTTCCCTTGGAAAAGGCCTCGCTTCCGCAGCGCTCGGTGCGCTCCTTCAGGCTCGCGGTTATTCCGTGCGGCTGAAGAAACTAGATCCGTATCTGAACGTCGATCCGGGAACCATGAGCCCTTACCAACACGGTGAGGTGTTCGTGACCGATGATGGCGCGGAAACCGATCTCGATCTTGGTCACTACGAACGCTTTACTGGCGTTCCAGCCAAGAAATCGGACAACATTACGACGGGTCGCATCTACCAGGAAATCCTTGCCAAGGAACGACGCGGCGATTTTCTTGGCGGCACCGTGCAGGTGATCCCGCACGTGACCGACGCCATCAAGAATTTTGTGATCGCGGGCAACGAGGCCGTTGACTTCGTGCTGGTCGAGATTGGCGGCACGGTTGGCGACATCGAAGGCCTACCGTTCTTCGAGGCGATCCGACAACTCGGCAACGATCTGCCACGCGGCTCAAGCGTCTACATCCATCTGACGCTGATGCCCTACATCCCAAGTGCCGGCGAGTTGAAGACCAAGCCAACGCAGCATTCGGTGAAAGAACTGCGCTCGATCGGCATTCAGCCGGACATTCTGTTGTGCCGGTCCGACCGCGAAGTGCCGAAGTCCGAACGCCGCAAAATCGCGCTGTTCTGCAACGTGCGCGAGGAAGCCGTTATCCAGGCGCTCGACGTTGCCTCGATCTACGATGTACCTCTAGCCTATCACCGCGAAGGTCTTGACGATCAGGTGCTGGCAGCCTTCGGCATGGCCGATGCGCCGCGACCAAACCTTGCGCGTTGGGAAAGCATCAGCCGTGCGGTGGCGAATCCCGAGGGCGAGGTTTCCATTGCCATCGTTGGCAAGTACACCGTGCTAAAAGACGCCTACAAATCGTTGATCGAAGCCCTTGTGCACGGCGGCATCGCCAACAACGTCAAGGTCAAGCTCGACTGGATCGATGCCGAGGTGTTCGAACGCGAAGACCCAGCCCCCTATCTCGAAGGCGTGCACGGTATTCTCGTACCCGGCGGCTTTGGCGAGCGCGGCACCGAGGGTAAAATCCTTGCCGCCAAGTTCGCGCGAACCCGCAAGGTACCCTACTTCGGCATTTGCTTTGGCATGCAGATGGCGGTGTTAGAAGCCGCTCGCAATTTGGCTGGCATAACAGATGCAAGCTCCACCGAGTTTGGCCCGACCAAAGAGCCCGTGGTCGCACTGATGACGGATTGGATGAACAATGGCCAGCTTGAGTTGCGTGCCGCCGGCGGCGATCTGGGCGGCACGATGCGACTCGGCGCGTTCGAGGCCAAGCTCTCCGGCAATTCGAAAATCGCGTCGTGTTATGGTGCAACAACCATCTCCGAGCGCCATCGTCACCGGTGGGAGGTCAACACCGACTACCGCGAGCGCTTGGAGCGGGCGGGCTTGTCATTTACCGGCACTTCGCCGGACGGTCTACTGCCGGAGACTGTCGAATATCACGACCACCCTTGGTTCATCGGTGTGCAATACCACCCCGAGCTGAAATCGCGTCCCTTTGATCCCCATCCACTCTTCAAGGGTTTCATCGGGGCGGCCGTCGATCAGAGCCGGTTGGTTTAGAGGTTATTTTTTCGACTTCGCGGCAATCATGCGCTTCTGTGGAGGTATGGTGCGGGCGGGGGACGTGAATTTTATCCCCAATTCATTGCCCCGGCGCCACGCAATGACGCAGTCAACGGCCACCCGATCAATTGTGAATGCGACCGTGAACTGCTTCGGTAAGTCATGGATGTTGTGATACCGGCTGCCGCGCAGCGCGCGAACCTCGATGCGCGCTCCCGTGGAAGACGTATCCAGGATCACACAGTTGACGGGGTCAACGATTTCTCCGCCATGGATATAGCCAGCAGTGGCACTCATACGACGCTTTGCCCAACGGCGGCTGTCATCCGACTTTTCGTCGACGATACCAACGAACGAAGTGGCCTTGCGGGTGTTTAAAGCCTCGCCCCAGTTCGAACGTGCTGTTCTGACGGCAACGCTCATATGTTCGAACTCCACGGCGGTTATCCCCAGAGGTAACCTTCAGTGTACCAGCATAGTCGCAAATGCTGAACAGCTCCTTGCCAGATTGTTCGCAATTTTATCGATGCCGTCGGAATTCGCGAGAGCCGTCAAAGGTGGCATCGCGACACGAGTGGTATAGTCTAGCGTGCATCATCGACGAATAGGAGGTCCGCCATGTCCCAAAAAACAGTTAACGAACTAACGACGGGGCACTGCCAGTGCCGGACCGTACGATACGAGTTTGAGGGCAAGCCCAAGTGGGTGATGCACTGCCACTGCCAGAATTGCCGTCGGGCGGTGTCGTCGGCGATGGCGACCTATATCGGTGTACGCGTCGAACAGTTCCGCTATCTGCAAGGCGAGCCAGCACTTTATGAGTCTTCACCGGGCGTAAAGCGCTATTTTTGCAGCCACTGCGGCTCACCTATGGCCTATGCCGGTGAGCGGTGGCCGGGTGAAGTTCATCTATTCCACGGCACGTTGAGCGACCCTGCCCAATGGCCGCCAACGGGTCACGCGTATATCGGCGAGCAGGTGCCCTGGTTCGATGCCCATGACGCTTTGCCTCGTTACGCCAAAGTTGCCGGCAAGGGCGTCGAGCCGGTTCGCCGTGGCCCCAAAGGCGCTTGACCTGCAAACTTTTTACGGAGCTTCGCATGCCACGCGGCATTGATCACCTCGTTCTGACAGCGCACGACCTTGAGGCACAGGCCAACTTTTATCGGCGATTAGGCTTCACCGTCGGTGCACAAAATCGGCATTCCTGGGGAACGCTCAATCATATCGTGCAGTTTCCCGGCACATTTCTCGAATTGATTACGACCGAACCGGGGTTCGTCGCGCCTACCGCCGACGCACCCGTTGCCAACTTTGCGGGCTTTATAGCCAACGACCTTGCCCATCGCGAGGGCCTTGCGATGCTCGTGTTGGAATCGAAGAACGCGAAAGCCGACCTTGACGCCTTCAAAGCCGCACACATTGCCAAGCCTGATCTGTTTTTCTTCGAACGCAAAGGCAAGCGGCCTGACGGGTCTGATGTCCACGTTGCTTTCACGCTCGCCTTTGCGCACATGGCTGACGCGCCCAATGCCGGGTGCTTTGTTTGCCAGCAGCACTACCCGGAAAACTTCTGGAACCCAGCATTTCAAAAGCATGCGAACGGCGTAACAGGGGTGGCCGCCATTACGTTCGAAACGTCTGACATCAACGTGGCACGTCGCTTCTTTGCTGATTTTTCCGGTGCCACTGCGAACGAAGCCCGCATCGACACCGGGCGGGGCGCAATTGAACTGCATCACGGCACAGCGCAACGCTTCACAGGAGTGCGGTTCGCTTGCCCCGACCTTGATCCTGTTCGTCGCGCGCTGATTGAAGGCCACATCACATTTGCTGACGATGGCGATCGGCTGAGCATTCCACCCGAGCACGCGTTTGGAACATCACTCGCCTTTGAGGTATCGGCGTGAGCCTGATCATAACGCGGCTGACCGGCGGCCTTGGCAACCAGATGTTCCAGTTCGCCACCGCTTATGCGCTGAGCATACGGCGCGGCGTGCAGCTGGAACTCGATGTGACAAGTTACGCCCACGATGGGTTGCGCGTGTTCGAGTTGAGCGCGTTCAACCTTCCAGCAACCATCGCCACTGCCGAAACGCTGGCGCGACTACCGAAAAAGCCCAAAGGCATCGGTGGGATGATCAAGCGGCTGACGAAGGCTGCGTCCGCAGATGCGATTCCGATACATCGCGAACCGCATTTCGAGTTCGATGCGCGGGTCATCGAGCTCGACGCCCCACATGCGCTCTATGGTTACTGGCAGTCCGAACGTTATTTTGTCGATCAGCGCGCAGCCGTTCGATCGGCATTCACGCCGCGCGAACCGATGGAGCCGGAAAACGAAGCTGTTGCTGCCACCATCAAGGCCGCATCGACACCCGTTTCACTTCATGTCCGGCGCGGAGATTACGTCACAAGCACTACTGCGAGCGCCGTGCATGGCACTTGCTCGCTCGAATACTATCGAGCGGCAATAGCTTCGATCCTGGCCCAAGCGCCCAATGCACACTTTTTCGCGTTTTCCGACGATGCTGTTTGGACGCGAGATAATCTTGGGTCGTCAGCCCCCATAACATATGTCGCATCGAACCCGCCAACCCGTGGCTATCGCGATATGCAATTGATGAGCCTGTGCCATCATCACATCATAGCCAACAGCTCATTCAGCTGGTGGGGGGCATGGCTCAATGCACGCCCCGATGCCAGCGTCATTGCGCCTGCCCGGTGGTTCGCGGGCTCAGATAAAGACACACGCGATCTATTGCCCGCCAGTTGGGAAAAACTGTAAGGCGACCAAGCGACGAAAGGTTGAGATCGGCGAACGAGCGTCGATCCCAACCTATCCTACTTACCTCAACAGGTACGGGCACGTCTTCCGTTCGCCGCCATAGGTCGTGTACATGCCGGTTCGCCACTCGAACGAGCGGAAATGGTCGGCGCAGATTTTGCGTGGGTCGCCACGGTAGTCTGCGGGGTAGTAGTACGGGCCGTCATACGCATAGGTGTCGTAGTAGGAACCACGACGCGGGCGATAGGCCTGATTAGCGATGATCGCGCCAGCAACGATACCGGCCCCGATCCCCAAGCCGACAACCGGCCTGCGCCAGCCGCCATAGTAGGAGCGACTGCGATACTGCACCGGCGTCACTTCGAGGGTGGTCGCCGCCACCTCAGACTTCAATTGTGTCGGTAGCGATGGTGCAGCGCCAGCCGTAACTACAGATGCCGTCAGCAGTGCTGCCGCCAACATCGCCTTTTTGAGTGTGATCATGAGTGTTCCATTTGTTCGGTCTAACTTCGCCCGCGCAACTGAAACGAATAATCACTCGCATTTCCGTCGCGCGTGCGCTCGACACCAAACACACTGCGGAAATACGGCTCAATTCAGACCGCAGAGTTATCAAAACTGCCCCTTATTCGGCTGCTTCCTGGCGCACAATTGGCGGTTTCCAAGTCAGTTTCGGCTCACGCGCAGCCTTGGTTTCATCCAAGCGTCGGCGTGGGGCAAAGCGCGGAGCCTGGGTAAAGCGCTCCGTATCGCCAGCGACCACCGCCTTCGCCAGATCACGCAAAGTTGCGATGAAGAGATCGAGCGACTGCTTCGATTCAGACTCGGTCGGCTCGATCAGCATTGCGCCATGCGCCACCAGCGGGAAATACATCGTCATCGGATGATACCCCTCGTCGATCATCGCCTTGGCAAAGTCGAGCGTCGTTACCCCGGTACCCTTGAGCCAGGCGTCATCGAACAACACTTCGTGCATGCAGGCCTTGTCGCCGAAAGGTTGCGTGAACAGATCGCGCAGGCCGACACGGATATAATTAGCGTTCAGCACCGCGTCTTCGCTGGCGAGGCGCATGCCGTCAGAGCCGTGGCTGAGCATGTAGGTCAGCGCGCGCACATACATGCCCATCTGACCATGAAAGGCCGTGAGGCGACCGAAGGGATGCGCGCCCGTGGCATCGCCCGCGTCTTCGACAAGCCGATATCCAGTTTTGTCCTTGGCAACAAACGGAAGCGGAGCGAAGGGTGCCAACGCCTCGGACAGCACAACTGGACCTGAGCCTGGACCACCGCCGCCGTGCGGCGTCGAGAACGTCTTGTGCAGATTGATGTGCATGGCATCAACGCCAAGGTCGCCCGGACGCACCTTGCCGACGATCGCATTGAAGTTCGCGCCGTCGCAATAGAAGTAGGCGCCTGCGTCGTGAACGGCTTTGGAAATCTCGACGATCTCCGGTTCGAACAACCCGCACGTATTCGGGTTCGTCAGCATGATGGCGGCAACATCGGGCCCGAGAGCTGCCTTGACCGCATCGACAGACACGGTGCCATCGTCGCGGGCGGGGATCGTCTTGACGCTGTAGCCCATGAAGGCTGCCGTCGCAGGATTGGTGCCATGCGCGGATTCAGGCACCAACACGACCGAACGCTTGGAGCCCTTTGCTTCGTGCGCGGCCTTGATCGCAAGCATGCCGCACAACTCGCCGTGCGCGCCGGCCTTCGGGCTCATCGCAACCGAGTGCATGCCGGTTAGTTCGAGCAGGTATCCGGCGAGCACTTCCATCAATTGTAGTGCGCCCTGCACGGTTGACTGCGGTTGCAGCGGATGGATATCGCCGAAGCCCGGCAGCCGCGCCATTTTCTCATTGAGCCGGGCGTTATGCTTCATGGTGCACGAGCCGAGCGGATAAAGCCCGGTGTCGATCGCATAGTTCTTTTGGCTGAGCCGCACGTAGTGACGCATGGTTTCCGGCTCTGACAGGCCGGGTAGGCCAATCTCGCCTGTGCGCTCAAGGCCTGCTAGCCGCGACTTGATCTTCTTCGGCTCGGGCAAATCAACGCCCGTCTTTGTGAGCGCGCCCGATTCAAAAATCAGCGCCTCCTCGTGATCCAGCGCCTTGTTGCCGGTGAAGGTGGCGCCACCACTTGCCGAAGCCGTGCCAGCCGCCGTTGGGCGGCCTATCGAGTTCATGGTCATCACAGAACCTCCCCCAGTGCATTCGCGTAGGCCGCGCGATCACCGTCGATGTTGATTTCGGTGGCGGCGACGAGGATCAGATCGGCAACGGCTTTATTACCGGGGATCAACCGCGAGACAGGCACGCCGCCCATGATGTGCTTGCATGCGAGCTTCTCGATAACGCTCGCCGCATCACCCTTCACGCGAATGGTGAACTCGTTAAAGAAGCTCTTGTTGAGCACCTCGACACCCTTCACCGCGCTCAGTTTGTCGGCCAGATCGCACGCGTTCGCATGATTGATCGCAGCCAGCCGCTTCAAGCCGGTTTCACCCAGCAGCGTCATGTGGATGGTGAACGCCAACGCGCACAAACCGGAGTTGGTGCAGATATTGCTCGTCGCCTTTTCACGGCGGATGTGCTGCTCGCGCGTCGAGAGCGTGAGCACGAAGCCGCGCCGCCCTTCGGCATCGACGGTTTCGCCGCACAGCCGTCCCGGCATCTGGCGAACATACTTATCGCGGGTGGCGAACAAGCCAACGTAGGGGCCGCCAAACGTCAGCCCGTTGCCGATCGATTGGCCTTCGCCAACGACGATATCAGCACCCATGTCACCCGGGGCCTTCAGTGCGCCCAGCGCCACGATCTCGGTGACAACCACAATCAACAGCGCGCCCTTGGCGTGGGCCGCATCGGCGATTGGTTTCAGATCGCGAATGTTGCCGAACACATCTGGATATTGCACGACAACGCACGATGTCTCGCTGTCGATCGACTCTACAATGTCCTCGGCGCCAACCACATCGACAGGTAGATTACTGACGGCAGTGCCTGAATACTTCGACAGCGTATCGATCACAGCTGCGTAATGCGGATGCAGACCACCGGAGACGACCGCCTTCTTGCGCCGTGTGATGCGATGCGCCATCAGCACGGCCTCGCCACCGCCCGTTGAGCCATCGTACATCGAGGCGTTGGCCACATCCATGGCGGTCAGGCGCGCGACCTGGGTCTGGAACTCGAACAGGTACTGCAGCGTACCTTGTGTGATTTCCGGCTGATACGGAGTGTACGAGGTCAAGAACTCCGAACGCTGAATCAGATGGTCAACCGAGGCTGGCACGTGATGGCGATAGGCACCGGCACCGACGAAAAAGGGCACGGATCCAGCCGGCGTATTGCGGCCGGCTAAGCGGCCCAACTCGCGCTCGACTTCAAGCTCGCCCTTGGCTTTGGGGAGATTTGGAAGGGCTTTGAGAAGTTTGTCCTTGGGGACGGCAGCAAATAATTCATCGACCGATTTCACGCCGACTAGGCTAAGCATCTGGCGCCGGTCGTCGGCATCGAGTGGAAGATAGCGCATCAAGCACTCTCCTTCACGAACGCATCGTAGGCTGATTTGTCCATGAGCCCGTCGAGTTCGGCCTTGTTGGCGATTTTCATTTTGAAGAACCAGGCCTTACCCTCAGCATCCTCGTTGACCATTGCGGGCGACGTGAACAACTCTGTATTCGACGCCGTGACCTCGCCAGTGAGAGGTGCGTAGATTTCGCTGGCAGCCTTGACGCTCTCCACAACCGCTGCGGCGTCCTTTTGTTTCAATTGACGGCCGACTTCCGGCACCTCGACGAACACCACATCGCCCAGCGCCGACTGCGCATGATCGGTAATGCCAACAGTCGCGATGTCGCCCTCGACGCTCACGTATTCATGGTCCTTGGTGAAACGGATCAGCGCCATGGGTACACCTTTGTTGTTTGAGTGAATTTGAATTTAGGATTTTCGGAAGAAGCGATTGGGCACGAACGGCATGGCAACCACGGTTGCGGCCAGCGGTTTGCCGCGCACTATCAGTTGCAGCGCTGTGCCGGGTGCTGCGTAAGCGGCCGCGACATAGCCCATGGCAATCGGCGCATTCAGCGACGGCGCAAAACCACCCGACGTCACAACACCAATTTTCTCGCCTGAAGCTGAAAGTATTTCCGTGCCTTCGCGCGCAGGCGCACGTCCCTCAGGGCGGATACCTACGCGTTTGCGCGTTGGTCCGTTGGCGAGTTCCCCTTGAATGCGCGCTGCACCTGGGAAGCCGCCCTCGGTGCGCCGCCGCTTCTGGATCGACCAGGCGAGGCCCGCTTCGATCGGCGACGTCGTTGTATCAATGTCGTGGCCGTACAGGCAAAGCCCGCCTTCAAGACGGAGTGAATCGCGGGCACCAAGGCCAATCGGTTGGACATCAGCGTCGCTCGATAGCGTCTGCCACACGTGCACCACGTCCGCCTCGCGAACGGCGATCTCGTAGCCATCTTCGCCAGTGTAGCCAGAGCGACTGAATTGGACGGAGCGACCGTCGATCTTTGCCCGGTGGATCGTCATGAAAGGCATCGCGGCAGCGTCAGGTATCCATTTTGCAAGTACGCCTGCAGCAGCAGGTCCTTGCAGCGCCAACAACCCGGTAAAGCCGGTTGCCGTGTCCAATCGAACGCCCTTTGGAAGATGAGCCGAAATGTGCGCATAATCCGCGTCCTTGCAGCCAGCGTTGACCACAAGATAGAGGCGACCTTCGTCTGCCGGATCGGTCGAGCGCGCGAACATCAAGTCGTCAAGAATGCCACCGTCAGCCCCGAGCAATTGGGAGTACCGTTGTTGGCCATGGGCAAGGTTTAAGACATCCGCCGGGATCAGCGCTTCAAGTGCACGGGCTACCGTTTCGTGCTTGCCATCATCGGCAATCAACGTCGCTTGCCCCATGTGCGAAACATCGAACAGCCCGGCCTTCTCGCGGGTCCACAGATGCTCTTTCAGCACGCCCAACGGATACTGCACCGGCATCTCGAAGCCAGCAAACGGCACCATTTTGGCGCCCAGCGCCACGTGCAACTCATAGAGGGGTGTACGTAACAGAGGGGTAGACGCGGGTGATCCGCTCATACGAGGTCCCAACATGGCTCAAACACAGGGGTGCGTGCCTCGCACCCAAGGTAGAGCCCCCTCTGTCTTGGGACCTGAGAGATTCGGCACGTTCCCCCGCCCTTTTGAGCGGACGGATGCAATACCTTACCACCTTCGGTGGGATGAGCGCTAACGCACCGCATCCACTTTCCAGAGAGCCATCAACCTGCGGTCCATTTGCCTGAGAGTTTCCGGGGCGGTTGCTCCTTCGGCGTCGTCACTCGAGAGAAGAGTTCTGATCTCTTCCGCAGGTCTCGATTGGCAGAAATCTTTAAATAGTGCACCCCCGCGCGAAGTCAATGCCGACCAGGGCTCGCTTTATAAATATCGGTGGAAGATCGTTGCTGAAACGTTAGCCAGCGCCTGGCACGTTGCGCTCAAACCCAACGAACAGTTCGAACTCGCCAGGGCGGGTGCCTTCAGGAATCGTAAACGTTACGGTTCGCACCATCGAGAAATAGCCAATCGGCTTGTCGACCGCGACCGACACGTCGACTTTCATCTTTTCATTGGTGACTTTCTCACGCTTCGAGTCGGTGACGAAAACATTGAGCGGCATCGAGATGTTGCCCGCCCGGCCCTTGGGCCCGAGTAATACACGACCGGAGAAGCCGTACTTCACCGTCACTTTGTTCTGCTCGACCTGGCATTCCCGAGCGGTTTTGGTAATTTCTCCGCGATGCATGACGGCTAGACCGTCGCCGACGCGACCTTGCTCATAAATGGTCAGGTTATTGTCGCGTGGCCAGACGACGAAGCGTGGACAGCCGGCTGAGATTTCGCCGCTACTGCCACCAGCGTTATCCCCACCTTCAGCTTTCGCAGCTGTCAAAAGTTGCTCTTCGGACACGCCCTTGGCTGTGGTCGAAGCGGTGCTCGATCCCCCGAACACACCGCCACCCAGGCCCGACGTAATCGAAGACACGCCGCACCCAGCCAAAAGTCCAACCAACGCAAGCGCTGCTCCAGCCCTCACCAAATGCCGCGAAAGGCTGGCAATTGACCGGTATCCCAGGAGTTTATCTGTCACGTTGATCCCGTCCGTCCCGTGAATTGTACTGCCGTGGCAGCCAGACCCAAGCGTTGCCCCACCGCAACTTTCGCTTTTCGCCTGCATTCCTCGATTCGACACTTAGCACCCTCGACAGTCGCTGGCCAAGCGCGTAGCAACCAGTAAGACAATTTCCACAAGCCATGAAGCGGTAATGCCATGACGTCCGCCCCTCAAACAACCGACGTTCCTGTGTCAGCGAAGCCCAAATTAACGATCCTGATGGCGGCTCCCCGCGGGTTTTGCGCCGGCGTTGATCGTGCCATCCAGATCGTCGAATTGGCCATCGCCAAATACGGGGCGCCGGTCTACGTGCGCCACGAAATCGTCCACAATAAGTACGTCGTCGATAACTTGCGCGCCAAAGGTGCCATTTTTGTGGAAGACCTCAACGAGATCCCCGACAACGGCCAGCCGGTGATTTTCTCGGCCCACGGAGTCCCGAAGACCGTGCCGGAAGCTGCCCAGAAGCGTAATATGTTCTATCTCGACGCCACCTGCCCCTTGGTATCCAAGGTGCACAAGGAGGCCGGTCACCATTTCGAGCGCGGCCACGAGATCGTGCTGATCGGGCATGAAGGTCACCCGGAAGTGGTCGGCACCATGGGGCAACTGCCTGACGGCGCCGTGACGTTGCTGGAAACCGCACAGGACGCTCACAGCTTCGTGCCAAAAGATGCGGCGCGCCTGGCGTTTATTACGCAGACGACGCTGTCGGTTGATGACACCGCGGAAATCGTCGAAATCCTCAAAAACCGCTTTCCGGGAATCGCGAGCCCTTACAAGGAAGATATATGCTACGCAACGACGAACCGGCAGATTTCGGTCAAGGCTATTGCGTCGAAGGTCGAAAGGTTATTGGTCGTTGGCGCCCCCAATAGCTCGAACTCGCAGCGCCTTGTCGAAGTTGCGGAAAAGTCCGGTTGCCCGAAGGCTGTTCTCGTGCAGCGTGCGGCGGAGATTCCATGGGATGTGTTCACCAACATCCGAACACTTGGCATCACGGCTGGTGCCTCCGCACCGGAGGTGCTGGTCAACGAAATGGTGACCGCATTCCGCGAGCGCTATGACGTCACCGTCGAAGAAGTCATCACAGCACGCGAGAACATTGCGTTTAATGTGCCGCGCGAATTGCGCGATGCCGCTGTGGCCGCCAACATCCCACAATCAACCTGACGTATCATGGCAGTCTACACCGAAGTCGCCGACGACGAAATGGCGCGATTCATCGCGAGCTACGGGCTCGGCTCGGTGTTGTCCTGCAAAGGCATTGCCGAAGGTGTCGAGAATACAAACTATCTTGTCGGCACGTCCTCAGGCCAGTTCATCCTGACGCTGTATGAGAAGCGCGTGGATACCGACGATCTGCCATTTTTTCTCGGGCTGATGGAGCATTTGTCGGCAAAGGGTCTCACCTGCCCCACGCCGGTCCGCGATGTCAGCGGGAACAACCTGCGCGAACTTGGCGGACGTCCAGCCGCCCTCGTAACGTTTCTCGAAGGCGTATGGCTGCGCAACCCAAAAGCACACCACTGCCATAGCGTCGGCGTTGCCCTTGCCCATTTGCATGAAGCCGGTGGTGATTTCGCGATCACGCGCCCCAATGCCTTGGGCGCGCACGGATGGCACCCGCTGTTCGAGCGCTTCCGCGACCGTGCGGACGAAGTACAGGCGGGGCTCGAGTCGATCATCGACCGCGAATTGCGCGACGTTCTTGCTGTTTGGCCGCGCGATTTGCCATCGGGCGTCATTCACGCCGACCTGTTCCCAGACAACGTGTTTTTCAAGGGCGATCAGCTTTCAGGTCTGATCGACTTCTATTTCGCCTGCAACGATCAATTGGCTTACGACGTCGCTGTCTGCCTCAACGCTTGGTGCTTTGAAGCGAACGTATCGTTCAACCGCGAAAAGGGCGCAGCCCTACTTGCCGGATACCAAAGTGTCCGGCGCTTGACGCTGCCTGAGCGAACGGCGCTACCAACCTTGGCCCGCGGTGCCGCCCTGCGCTTTCTCCTGACCCGCGCCCACGATTGGGTGCACACGCCAGCCGGTGCACTGGTCGTCAAGCACGATCCGATTCCCTATCTCCAGCGGCTGCAGTATCACGCGGGTGTCGTCGAAAATGGCTCGGCCGCCGAATACGGACTGGATGACTGATGACCGACGAACCAGCTAAACCGCACGTATTGGTCTACACCGATGGTGCCTGTTCCGGAAACCCAGGCCCCGGCGGCTGGGGTGCAATCTTGATGTCGGGCGGCCACCGCAAGGAATTGCGCGGTTCAGAAGCCGACACCACCAACAACCGGATGGAATTGTCAGCCGCCATCGGCGCGCTCGAGGCGTTGAAAAAGCCATCGATCGTGGCGCTCAATACCGACAGCAACTATCTGAAAGACGGCATCACCAAGTGGATCCACGGCTGGAAGCGCAACGGTTGGAAGACCGCCGACAAGAAGCCTGTAAAAAACGAAGATCTGTGGAAGCGGCTCGAACTCGCCCTGAAGCCGCACACTATCGAATGGCATTGGGTGAAGGGCCACGCCGGCCACCCCGAAAACGAGCGCGCCGACGAACTGGCGCGGTTGGCGATCACCGAGTTGCGCGCAAGTGCAAAGGCACAATCTGGCGGTGGTTCGCCCTGAAGCCGGGCAAACTCTGGTCTATTGGACAGCTTACCCCAACGTCGCCTTCACCAGCTTCTTTGCGTCTTCCGAATCCCACTCGGCCTCGCCAGTGAGACGGCCGACTTCTCGGCCTTCCGCATCAATCAAAATGGTTGTTGGCATACCGAAGACTTTAAGCGTGAAGCCCATCTTGGCGGTCGGATCGACGTAAAGTTTCAAACTCGAAACTTTGATACTATCGAGGTACTTGCGAGATGCCTCGACGCCAGCACGATCGATACTCAACGCCACCACCTCGAACTTGTCGGAACCGAGTTCCTTTTGCAGGCGATCCAACGCCGGCATTTCCTTGCGACAGGGCAAGCACCACGTCGCCCAGACATTCAACAGCACGACGCGGCCCTTGAAATCAGCCAGTGTTCTGGCCCGCCCCGTGCCGTCCACGAAGGCTAAATCTGCGATCGGTTCGGGAGATTTGCGAAAGACGAATTTGATCATCTCGCCTTGGCTTAACGGGTTCACGCCCGTTGCCGGAGCACCAACGACCGGTGCCACTTGAGCAAATTCAGCCCCTTTGGCCGACGGCACCGCGCGACTTGAGTTGTCAGCCCCGCGCGCCATGACGTATATCGCACCAAAGCCTGCTGCAGCTGGCACTGTTACGGCCACCACCAAAGCCAGCATCCATGATCGATTTGATATCACAATCCACGTTCCCTTGATTTTCACGTGCGCCGACCCGGAGAATAGCCATGACTGACAAACAAGCCAACAGGATGTGGGGCGGGCGCTTTGCAATTTCCAACGCCGATATCATGCAGGAAATTAATGCCTCGATCGGGTTCGACAAGGTGTTGGCGCCGCAAGATATTCGCGGTTCGAAGGCACACGCCGAGATGCTGGCAGCGACGGGGATCATAACCAAGGAAGACGCTGCGACCATCATCGCTGGTCTCGATAAAGTGATGGCCGAGATCGATGCCGGGCAAATGAATTGGTCGGTCGAGCTCGAAGACGTGCACATGAATGTCGAAAGCCGCTTGCGCGAACTAATCGGCCCAGTAGCTGGGCGTCTGCATACTGCCCGCTCGCGTAACGATCAAATCGCGCTCGACTTCAAGTTGTACGTGCGCGACCGAATCGACGGGCTCGATCATGCCCTCGTCCGGCTGATGCGGGCGCTCAGCACGAAGGCGCTCGCCCATGCCGGCACTGTCATGCCGGGCTTCACGCATCTCCAGCCAGCGCAGCCGGTCACCTTCGGTCACCACCTTATGGCCTATGTCGAAATGATTGGTCGCGACCGCAGCCGCTTTGCCGACGCCCGCGCGCGTCTCAACGAAAGCCCGCTGGGTTCAGCCGCACTGGCCGGCACGTCGTTTCCTATTGACCGGCACATGACGGCCAAGGCGCTTGGATTTGACCGCCCCACGGCCAATTCGCTGGATGCCGTTGCCGACCGCGATTTCGCACTGGAAACGCTCGCCGCCGCATCCATTACCGCGATGCATTTGTCGCGACTGGCAGAAGAAATCATCATCTGGATGACGCCGCAGTTCGGTTTCATCAAGATGTCAGACCGGTTCACCACCGGCTCCTCGATCATGCCGCAAAAGCGCAATCCGGACGCGGCCGAACTCGTGAAGGGAAAGATCGGTCGGATCGCTGGTGCGTTCCAAAGCCTGCTGATGGTCATGAAAGGCCTACCGCTGACTTACGGCAAGGACATGCAGGAAGATAAGGAAGTAACGTTCGACGCGTTCGACGCGCTCGGCTTGTCGCTCGATGCCATGACCGGCATGGTTGACGATCTGGAACCGCGCACCGAAAACATGAAAGCTGCCGCCGGGCGTGGCTTTTCCACCGCAACCGACCTTGCCGACTGGCTGGTCCGAACGCTTGGTATCCCGTTCCGCGATAGCCATCACATTACCGGTCGGATCGTAGCGGCAGCTGAGGTAAAAAACGTTGAATTAGATGGCCTTAGCCTGTCAGAAATGCAAGCCGTGGAACCCCGCATTACCGCTGCAATCTTTGATGTGCTCACTCCGGAGAATTCAGTTAAGAGCCGGGTCAGCTATGGGGGAACGGCGCCACAGAACGTCACCGAAATGGCGACGCGCTGGATAAAGCAGTTGGAAAAAGCGTGACGGACGGGCTAAGTGGACAAAGCTGAAGTTCATTGAGGCGTGAAAGCCCAATCCATGCGAGATACAGTTACAGTCCTGATCGTAACCACAGCTGCCATTCTTCTGGCTGGTTGCGGCGTGAAGGGCCCACTTGAGTTGCCGCCAGATGCCAAGGCACAAAGTCAAACCACCGCGACGGCTGACTCAGGCCAAGGTAAATCCGAGGCTGCGGCACCCAAGCCGCATAAGGGCTTTATTCTCGACGGGCTCTTGCGCTAGGACGGGCCTTGCTGCCCTCCGATCTGCGCCGAAGGTCCAACTTCCATGCACCACTTCCAATATCGCGGCGGCGTGCTCCACGCTGAAAACGTGAACCTGGAGGCCATCGCCTCCGAGGTCGACACCCCGTTTTACGTCTATTCGACAGCGACCATCGAGCGGCACTATCGCTTGTTCGCCGAAGCGCTTGGATCGAAAGCCCATATTTTCTACGCGATGAAGGCGAATAGCAACCTTGCGGTGCTCCGCACGCTGGCAAAGCTCGGTGCTGGCGCCGACACCGTATCGGAGGGTGAAATTCGCCGCGCCCTGGCGGCGGGTATTCCAGCTGACAAGATTGTGTTCTCTGGTGTTGGCAAATCCGACCAGGAACTTGGCTTCGCAGTCGACACCGGAATTTTCCAGATCAACATCGAGACCGAGGGCGAACTGCACGCGCTATCGCGCATTGCCGCAGCTCAAGGCAAACGCCAGGCAGCCGTGTTCCGCATCAACCCAGACGTTGGCGCAGGCGGGCACGCCAAAATTACCACCGGGTCGGCAGAAAACAAATTCGGCGTCAGCCTCGAAGAGGCAGGCCGCCTGTACGATACGGCAGCGAACATGCCGGGCGTGCGCATGCTGGGGCTGGCCGTTCACATCGGCAGCCAGATCCGAGAACTCGACGACCTCGATTCAGCCTTCACCCGCATGGGGGCGCTGGTTACGACGTTGCGCGATCGTGGACACCGGGTCGAACGTCTGGACCTCGGTGGCGGGCTTGGCATCCCTTATGAAATGGACGAAGCAGTTAGCCAAGGCCCGGACCTGATCCAAGCCTATGCTGCCATGGTGCAACAACGCTTGGGCGGGCTCGATGTGGAGTTGGGCTTCGAGCCGGGCCGCCTGATCGTTGGCAATGCCGGCATTCTCGTGACGCGCGCCTTACATCTCAACCCGCGGCCGCAAAAGACCTTCATCGTCGTGGACGCGGCCATGAACGACTTGATCCGACCGGCCATGTACGAGGCCTTTCATGAAATCTGGCCGGTGGTCGAACCGGCCGCCGATGCCAAGCGCATTCCTTACGATGTCGTAGGTCCGATCTGCGAATCGAGCGACCAGTTTGCATCGGCCCGTCCGCTGCCGGTGGTCAAGCCCGGCGACCTCCTGGCCTTGATGACGGCTGGCGCTTACGGGGCCACCATGTCGTCAACCTACAACACGCGCCTGCTTGTGCCGGAAGTCCTCGTCAAGGGCGACCGCTACGCCGTGGTACGGCCGCGCACGACCTTCGACGAACTGTTGGCGTTGGACCGGATGGCCGATTGGCTTTGATAAGCCGGGGATTGCTGGTCGCCAGCGCCGCGCCGGGGTTGTAAGGCCCGCCTCAATCGCGTATCGCGTAGACCATGACCGACACCGTTCTCATCATCGACTTTGGCAGCCAGGTAACGCAGCTGATTGCGCGGCGCGTGCGCGAACAGGGCGTTCATTCCGAAATTGTTCCTTACAACAAAGCCGACGAAGCCCTTGAGCGCCTGGCACCCAAGGCGATCATTCTTTCGGGCGGGCCAAGCAGCGTTTACTGGGACCAGGCGCCGACCGCGCCGCAGTCGATTTTCACATCAGGGCTACCGATCCTTGGCATTTGCTATGGCAACCAGACGATGGTCGTCCAGCAAGGTGGCAAGGTTGAAGGTGGGCACGCCGCCGAATTTGGTCGTGCTGAAATCGAAGTGATCGATGATTGTCCGCTGTTCGACGGCTTTTGGCCCAAGGGCACACGCGACCACGTCTGGATGAGCCACGGCGACAAAATCACGCAATTGCCGCCAGGGTTCCGCGCGGTGGCGACATCGGACAACGCGCCCTTTGCGGTAATCGCAAACGACGCGGCCCGCCAATACGGCGTCCTATTCCACCCCGAAGTGGTGCACTCGCCGCGCGGCGCCGCACTCCTTGGCAACTTCGTACGTAAGATCGCAGGCGTCCCCGGCGATTGGACGATGCAGCACTTTCGCTCAGCCGAAATCGCACGCATCCGCGAGCGCGTCGGCACAGGCAAAGTCATTTGCGGCCTGTCCGGCGGTGTCGATAGCGCAGTTGCAGCCAAATTGATCCACGAGGCGGTTGGCGATCAATTGACCTGCATCTTTGTCGATCACGGCCTGCTGCGCATGGATGAAGCCGCCGAAGTCGTCCGTCTGTTTCGGGATTCCTTCAACATCCCACTGGTTCATGTCGATGCGGGCCAACAGTTCATTTCAGCACTGGATGGCGTCACCGACCCCGAGATCAAGCGCAAAACAATCGGCGGCCTGTTCATTGACGTGTTCGAAGCAGAAGCACGCAAGATCGGCGATGTCGATTTCCTGGCGCAGGGCACGCTCTACCCGGATGTAATCGAAAGCGTATCGTTTACCGGTGGGCCCTCCGTCACGATCAAGTCGCACCATAACGTTGGTGGGCTTCCCGCCGCGATGCGCATGAAGCTGGTCGAGCCGCTGCGTGAACTGTTCAAGGATGAAGTCCGTGCGCTCGGCCGCGAATTGGGCTTGCCCGAAAAATTCGTCGGACGACACCCCTTTCCAGGACCAGGACTTGCGATCCGAATCCCAGGAGCGATCACGCAAGAAAAACTCGATACGCTGCGCCGCGCCGACGCAATCTACCTCGATGAGATCCGCAAGGCAGGCCTCTATGACACCATCTGGCAGGCATTTGCCGTGCTATTGCCCGTGCGCACCGTCGGCGTCATGGGCGATGGCCGCACCTACGATCACGTTTGCGCACTTCGAGCGGTAACCTCAACCGACGGCATGACAGCTGACTACTTCCCGTTTGATCATGCAGTGCTTGGTCGCACGGCCACTCGCATCATCAACGAGGTCAAGGGCATAAACCGGGTTGTCTACGACATTACGTCGAAGCCCCCCGGCACAATCGAGTGGGAGTAGACGTCCCCCTTGCACTTACGCCGGATGCAACTTCGCATACTGCGGCATCAATTGTCAGCTCCCCAATGGTTAGAGATCGAACCTATTCAGGCGGCGCGTTTCCGACCGGACCTAAGTCGCGCCAGCGCCCATTCCAGCCCGGCGTGATGATGCGACTTGTGTACTGGTCACGGCTTGAACGCCGCTGCGGCACGCGATCATATCTGGACTGATCGCCCCCAAACCGCCCTGCCTGATCGCCACGATTGGAGTAGCGGCGGTTAGCATAGGCGCCGTAGGGTCGGTACGCTCGATATCCATAACCACCATACGGCTGTCCGCGCTGAGCGAAGCTGCGATAACGCCCGGCTTCTCCTTGCGCGCCATAACTGCGCTCAGGCGAACGGGAACGGTAGCCGCGCCAGACATAATTGCGTTGCCCCTCATATCGAGGCACCGACCTCGGAACATATCTCGGTCTGATTCTAGGTGCCTCTGCCGCTTCGGGCCCATAAGCGTAAAACGGGGCCGCCGCTTCAACGACGACCGCAGCACCATCGATCTCGTCAGCCCAAGATCGATCGGCACCGACTAAACATCCAAAGACAATCAGAGAACCAACAGCAATTTGCCACCGCATGATCTACGCTCCCACGAACACGACATCACACGGGCACTATAAATTCATATTTTGTTCCTGTAAAGTTCCATTTAACTGAACATTCAAAAAAGACAAACTACGGCGACGACCTGGACCCACGCGACAATGCTGATCGAATAAACATCAAGCCCCCGGTGAAATGCTGCGCGAAAGCGAGCCTCGCGCGAGGACGTCGGCGACAATCTTGCTTTCAGGTAATCGGCATACGAGTGATCAACAGGACAATGCCGCACAATCTCTAGATATGCGTGGCGGGCCTCGTGCACGCCGAGGGCGAAAGTCATTCCAGGCAATGGTCGATTTGATGCGAACGCGTCACGCAGTTGGCGTATCTGAGCGGCGCACAGTTCAAGCTGATGGACGCGCATCAGCGTCCGTTCATCACGCAGCTGCAGCATCAAGAGTAAGAATGCCACGGCGGCACAGGCAATAGCGATCAATCCAAACCGCCGTACCGAATCGTGATCAGCCGTCTGGATTTGCCACAAGAGACAGGACCAGATGCCAACGCACAGCAAGATCAGCGTGGCAATTGTGCATTTAGCGGTTCGATGTTTTGCGGTCAGCCGGTTCGCTGCGGCTTGGCGTGCATCGCCGACCAGCATCATGGTCTGTAACAGCTGACGGCGCGGCCGCTCGTCATCGACCAGCCTCGGTCGCCAGCACGCCGAAGACGGCATTGCCCTGGCACTTGCCGTCGAACTACCACCAGCGCTTGAACTGATGAGGCGCAGATCGGGCTGAAACCGCTGTTGCATATCATTCATGAGGAATAACGATAACGAGATTCGGCTTGTCAACCAGCTGACTCGTGCCACCATGAGCGGCCATCCACAGCCAAAATCGGGATGCCACCACTGCGCTGGATTGAAACGAGGCCACGTAAACAAAGCTGCTTTCCTAGGTCGGGACGCAGGCGCTAAGGTAAGGTGGCTGAGACAAACGGACCAAGATCACGAGGATTGACGCGATGAGCCTTGCGCAACTGAAATCGATCATTGCGCACGACTTCGGCACACCAGCCGTCGTCATCGACCTTGACCGGGTTGAAGCCAACATCGCCCGCGTTCAAGCCATCTGCGACAAGGTCGGCGTTGCCAATCGACCGCACATCAAAACCCACAAGATCCCAGCACTGGCTAAGCTACAACAGGAAGCTGGCGCCCGCGGTATCACCTGTCAGAAACTTGGCGAAGCCGAAGTTATGGCCGATGCTGGCATCGACGATATTTTAATTAGCTACAATCTGATTGGTGAAGCGCGCGCTGGCCGTCTGGGCGCACTCGCCCGTGATTGTAAAATCACCGTTGCGGCCGACAATGCGGTCACACTGGCGACTTACGCCGCAGCCGGTCGAATCGCCGGGCGCCCGATCAATGTGGTCATCGAATGCGATACCGGCCGACGTCGCGCTGGCGTCGAGACCGCCACGGAGGCGATCGCGCTTGCAGCCCTGATCAAGGCTGATCCGCATTTGGCCTTTGCGGGCTTCATGTTTTACCCAACCGAGACATCGTGGCGCGAGACGCAGAAATTCTATAACGACGCCTTGGCCGGTGTTCGGTCACTGGGCCTCGAGCCGAACATAGTGTCGACCGGCGGCACGCCGAACCTCGCGCATGCCGGGACATTGCTGGGGGCAACCGAGCATCGAGCTGGCACTTATATCTTCAACGATCGGATGATGCTGGCCTGCGGCGCGGCGCGCCTCGAGGATTGTGCTCTGAGTGTTTTTACTACCGTTGTCAGCCGAGCTGGGCCGGAACGCGGCATACTCGATGCTGGCTCAAAGACACTGACGTCCGATACCGGAGGCGGTCTCGACGGCCACGGACTGATCCTCGAACACCCGCAAGCTCGGATCAAAGGCTTTGCCGAGGAACACGGATTTCTCGATCTTGCTGGACTGAACGATAAGCCGAACATCGGCGATATCGTGCGTGTGATCCCGAACCATGTCTGTGTTGTCGTCAACATGGTCGATCGGTTGATTGCCGTGCGCAACAATCAGATTGTGGACGTTCTGCCGGTCACCGCTCGTGGCAAGCTTGTCTAGGCCAAAAAGTCAATTTTCGCATAAAAAACGAAGCCCCACTCCAAAGAGCGGAGCTGGTTTTTTGGACGAACGAAATGGCACTTATTTCGAGAAGGTCTTCAAGTAGGCAATGACATTGCGGCGTTCCGTCTCGTCAGCCAATTTGAACACCATCTTGGTCGAACCGACCGCCATATCTTCCTTGCCCTTATCCGTCAGGAACTTCTTCAAAAAGGCATTGGGATCTTCCAGATAGGTGAGCACAAGTTCATCTGTCCAAACGAGGCCATTCTCGCCGCCGCTCTTGTTCAGAGCTGAATAATTGAACCCTTCAGCAGTTCCAGCCTTGCGGCCAAGCACGCCAGTCAAAACAGGGCCAACCAGATTTTTGGCACCCTCGCCAATTCGATGACAGGTCTGGCACTTTTTGAAAACAGCCTCCCCCTCGGCAGCATCGCCGGCGGCCTGTGCGTTAGCGGCGCCCGCGGCACCCATCATTCCAGCGGCAAGCAAAACAATTCGAAGCAGCTTCATCCAACGTCTCCTGCAGTGGCAACCCATTGTTGGTTGCTTTTTTGATGTTACGTTCTGTTAAACGGATCCGTCACTGCGACAGATCACCGACCCAATACTGTTCCCGCATTTCACGCTCAATACCGCAACTTACAGGAATTGCATCCCCCCAGTGACCCGTCGCAATGACGGCGAGGCACCGTTCGATGGCCTCGCCGGTTCTTGCATAATGATTGGCACACGGACATGGCTGAATCGTGCCGGAATTACTTCGGACTCCAGGCGGCAGGCGCAATTCCGTGCTTGATGCCCCACTCGTACCAATTATCCACCGCTGTGCCCGTCAACAAGATGCCGATGCCACCCGTCAGCGTGCAGAGCACGGCAAACCACCAAGCCCAGCGATGGATCGATTCCATCGTTGCGTTGAAGCCCATCGTCCAGCGCCAGAACAGTGCGGCACGCTCGGATGCCGTTCCACGATCCGTAATCTGTTCGATTTCACGTTCGCCACCGTAACGGCTGACAGCGAGAATGGTTCCAGCATGCATGGCAAATAAGAGAGCAGAGCCATACAGGAATGCGATCGAGAGCATATGGAACGGGTTGTAGAAGAGGTTGCCATAGGTCAGCGAAAAGTTATTGGTCCAATCAAGGTGCGAGAAGATACCGAACGGCACCGCTTCACTCCACCGTCCCATCAACACTGGGCGAATGAAGCCAAGCACCAGATAGAGCCAGATCGCCGAAGCAAACGCCCAAGCTACGTGAGTCCCCATGCCGAGTGAACGTGCGCGACGATACAGACGAGCCCACCACAGTAGAATGGCCGCCGTCAGAAAGAACCCGGCTGCAATCCATGCCCCGCCCTCGGTCCACGGCGGAATACTCAAACCGTACTTTGGTGCGGGTGGATTTAGCGTGAGATAAAAGAACTTGCGGATGAACTGAATTGGACTCCAGTTCACAGAGGCCAACATGGAGAGACCGATGATCTCGATAGCGATGAAGCCGCATAGCAGCGACAACGAACCGAGCGTACCGAGATAGATCGGTCCGATCTGTGCATCACCAAACTTGCCAAACAACGGGACAAATCGCCCGTTACCGACACGCTTGGAATCTGAGCCAGGGAGCGGGATGCCGACGTCAACCGGCCCGTGCACCTGAACGCGGGTAAAAATATTCTGATATTGCGCCATTGGTGCCTCCCCTTACTTTGCCCAAAAGATCGGCAACTTGAGCCAGTCGAACTGCCACCACTCGGACCACGGTGTGTTCTCAGGCCAAAATGGACCGCTGATAATGATACAAACCGCGCTCCAGAACACGGCATTCAAGGCCAGGAGTAGTCCCAAACGGTGGACGCCCAACGTGCCGATCGAATAACCGATGGTGTCGCGGAAAAAAGCGTTCTCGTGTTCCGGCGCCTTCACAACTTCGCCCTTTGGCGGGTTCGTTGCCGACAGGATCAAAGAGCCGTGCAGCCCGAGCGCCAAGCACGTCGTGAAAAAGAACGAAATTGCGATCATATGCGCTGGATTGTAGTGGAAGTTACCGTACTGGTAGCCGGTGTATGACACCCAATCGAGGTGACTGATGATGCCGTATGGAAAACCGTAAGACCATGATCCCATCATGATCGGTCGGAACACCACAAGCGTCACGTAGGCCAGAATGGCGAAAGCAAATCCAAAAGGTACATGGTAGCCCATGCCGAGCTTGCGACAGATTTCAACTTCACGCAGGGCCCAAGACACAAATGCACCAATCGCGCAGATCGTGACGAGTTGCCAGATGCCACCGTATTGCAACGGCGCAAACCCTAGACCGTAACTTGCGTCCGGCGGGTTGATACTGATTTTCCAGATGTTCCACGTTGGCCCCATCGAGGCCCCGTAGATAATCAATGTCGTGCCGAGAATCGCGAAGAAAGCTGCCGCGACCCCAAACAGGCCGACAAAAAACGGTCCGACCCAAAAATCAAATAGGTCGCCGCCAAGCAACGTGCCGCCGCGAACCCGATATTTCTTTTCAAAGCTGAGCATCGCCATTGGACTATTCCCATTGTTCGCGTTCTGGATCTCAGTTCAGAGACCTCGCGTCAGTTCACGCCCGATAACCGCACGCTCGAGCTTAATTAGCTCTTCGACCGCCGTGCTGGCGCCCACGCCGGGTGATTCGCGTGGCCCGGATGACGGGACGATTTGGATATGATCCGCCCGTCCCGTCATCAGGTTTCTTGAGTAGGTCAGCCGATCTTCGATGGCGTGCCTGGCAGAACGAGTTCGATCTGCATCGAGGCTTTCTTCACGGCGGAGCGTGGAGCTTCGAGCCAGTTATACCGCTCGGTCGAGAGCAGAATGAAGTGGATCGCGAAGGCCAGGACGGCAAGGAATACATAAAGCAAGATAAATAGCCGCTTGGGATCGTACCACATCCAAAGGCGCCACATGATGTCGTCTCCTCTTTCTGGTGCTGATTTCAGGTTTGTTTAGGTCAGGAACGTCGTAACGATCGTGCCGAGGTCAAGGCTGGCGCCCGACTGATAGGCCTTCGTTCCTGGGAACCATGGACGCCACATCCACATCAAGATGTGAGCAACCACGGCGATGGCGACATAAAGAATCGTCATCGTCATGAAGCCGCTGTGCAGCTCCTTTGCTTCCTGCTCGGTCAGTCCGGAGACTGGACTCCTCGAATCTGCTGCCATTACTCCTTCTCCACTTCTCTAAGGCGTTTCAGCCATTACCGCGCTTATCCTGCGCGGCTAGGATTGCCAGAACCGTTTCCAATTCCGGCTAGTTCTTCGACCAGCATCACTGGGCGAATTCGGGGAAACTCAAACTCTCAGCCCGTGAAGGCCAAGCTGGTGCACCGATGCGTTGCATCCTTTGCTTCAGCAAAGAGTGATTTCGCAGGCGATGAATTGGCGGATGGCTCGCGCATGATTTTTTCGGCGAGCGTGGTGACGAACAGAACCGGAAAACACACGGCGAAGATCAATCGGTACTCCATGGTTTCACGCGCAACGTGCTTCGAAACCGGATGGCCTTTGTGTGCGGTGCTGATGGACATGGTCATAGTCTCCGGTCCGTTAGGTAATCAAAACGCTGTACATCGACGTTCTAGGTGCGTGCATAAACGGGTATTTGTTTCATGCGGCGCGACCCTCCGCGAGCATCGTCTGTGAACGGGAAACCCGGTCGGCTGACACGCGAATCTCACCGGCCCTGCGTGCATCGCGTTCTGCGATATCCCGCAAGCGCTTGGCAGCCGAAATGCGCACCAGAACCGGCTGCGCATCAACGAGTTCGTCGAGCGTGGCCTTGGCGTCCTCGTCCCATTGCAGCTCCGAATGCGAGCGCGCTGGCGTTGCTTCGACCTTATCGAGGTCGGTGCCGAGCGGGATGATATGGAACAGCGCATCGAATAAAGCGTTGCATACCTCTTGTACCAGGTAGGTCGCGCCCGCATATCCCATGAAGGGAGTGCCGGTGTGTCGACGGATGATCGCCCCCGGGAACGAGGCTGGAATATACATTGCGCGGGCTCCAGCCTCGGCCAGGTACATGCGCTCGTTGAAGCTGCCGAACATGATAAGTGGCGTCTTCGTCTTGACCGCCGCGCGAACCGCATCATTATCAGGCTTGATGCCAGGCTTGCGGGAATACGAGAATGTGCACGGCAGGCCCATTTCGACTTCAAGGAAGTTGCGCACACCGCGCGTGTAGGTTTCGCTGGCAACAATCGCGAAGCTCGCCGTGCCAAAGAAATCTTGCGTCACGGAACGCCAGAGATCCCACAGCGGTTTGATCGTAGTGTGCTTTTCGCGAGTGATGAAGGGCTCCGGATCGAGGCCCAGCATTTCACCTAGTGCGCGCAGAAACTTGGTGGTCGAGTGCAGCCCGATCGGCGCTTGCAGATAGGGGCGCTCAAGTTGCTCGCACAGCAGCCGCCCGAATTCGCGATACATGCAGACGTTGACATCGGCATTGGCGAGTTTGGCGACGTCGGCCAAGTGACTGCCGAGCGGGAACACCATGTTGATCTCGGCGCCGATACCTTCAACCATGCGCCGGATTTCAGCCAGATCGCTCGGCATATTAAAAGTGCCGTAGGCCGGGCCGATGATATTGACGCGCGGCTTCTCGCCATCCTTGCGCGGCTTCACCGCCGGCACACGCTTCAGGCCATATTCCGACCAGAGCCACGCCATCGCACGGTTGGCGCACTGCCATTGATCTTCATCAATCGTGCGCGGCAGAAAGCGCTGTATGTTGGTGCCTTCAGGTGTAACGCCGCCACCGATCATCTCGGCAATAGAGCCGGTCACGACGACACTGGGCAGATGCGGGTTGAGCGCCTTGTGAGCACGCTTCATCGCGCCTTCGGTGCCGTGTTGGCCAAGTTCCTCTTCGCCGAGGCCAGTAACGACAATTGGCAACTCGTGGGGCGGCAATCCGTCGGTATAGTGCAGCACCGACGTAACGGGGAGATTTTCACAACCAACAGGGCCGTCGATCAAGACCTGCAAGCCCTTGATGGCCGTGAAGACGTAGACTGCCCCCCAGTACCCCCCCGCGCGATCATGATCGAGGACAAGCATCAGACCATCTCCTCGGCTTTGCGGGCCTTGGCCTGTTTCTCCATCTTACGCTTATAGGTCTCGGCGAATTCTGGGCGGGCCTTGGGCTCCTTTTCCCAGACGCCAGCCGTATCGCCGGTGCCCACGCCCTCAAAGAACGCCTGCATCTCTTCAAAGCGTGCCTTGTTGCCAAGTGCTGCGTTGATAACGGTCGCCAGCGAACCGGCACCAGCCACGCCCATCAACGGACGGGCAGAAATCAGATTGGTGAAGTAGAGCGCTGGAATCGCCTTCTGCTTGGCGTACTGCACAACCGGTGTCGTGCCGATCGCAAGATCCGGCTTGAATTCTTCGATCGCAGCGTAGTCCTGTTCAATGGCTGCACGGAAGTGCACGGCAACGCCACGCTCTTCGAGCCAAATACGATCAGCATCCGACCATTCGGTGCGTGGGCAAGCGGTGCCAACGTAGCGCAGGTCAGCGCCACTTTCGACCAGCAACCGGGCCACCAGCAATTCCGAGCCCTCGTAGCCCGACATCGTGATCCGACCCTTGATCGGCATCTTTGCCAGCGCACCCTTGATCATGGGCAGCATCCGGTTTTTGGTGGCATCGACCTTGTCACGTGCGATCCCGAAGGCATCGCCAATACTATCGAGCCAAGCAGCCGTGCCATCATGTCCAACCGGAGCCGAGCCAACAACCTTACGGCCAGCCGCTTCGAATTCGCGGACGACGGCGGTATAGAATGGATGAATTGCGGCCGCGACCGGTGCATCGAGGGCGCCGTAAAGTTCGCGCCATTCGCGGGTCGGGACCACCGGACCAGCGGCTAGGCCCATCGGCTCTAACATCATGCCAATGCCAACAGGATCGGCCGGGAACATTTCGCCGATGAGCGCGACCGTTGGCTTTTCGTTGCGCCCGGTGCGCGGCGCCAGCACTGGTCCTGCTTCGGCTTCCTTGCGGGCATAGGCGAGCATTGCGCCAGCGAGTACATCCTTGGCTTCGGCGTGGGTCGGAACACCAAAACCTGGAACATCAATGCAAATGATCCGCACGCCATCGATATTCTTTGGCAGCAGCTGCAGCGGCACACCAGAGGCCGATGGGACGCAAAGATTTGTAACGATAATCGCATCATAGTTGGCTGGATCGGCGAGCTTGAAGACGGCCTCGCGGATATCTTCAAATAGTTTGCCGGTAACCAGCGTCTCACTGTCGAACGGCACGTAACCAACGGTGCGGCGTGCGCCATAGAAGTGCGACGTGAACGTCAAGCCGTAGACACAACAAGCTGAGCCCGACAGAATTGTTGCGGTACGACGCATCCGTAGGCCAACCCGCAGCGATCCAAACGCCGGGCACATGCTTTGCGGTTTGTCATGGGGACCAGCCGGGTAATCAGCCGCATAACGATCAAGAATTTCGCTTTTGCCAGCGGCAGCCGCCGCCTTCCGCATCTCGTCCTTGCCCGCGTGGCAACCAAGACCGTCGACCTTGGCCGCAGCTAAGTTTGGAACTGCCGTTCGTGGCTCATTGACGATGGAACCGGCAAAGCCGTCCTCTGCGTCAGTAGAACCATTTTGTTGATCGGTCTCGGTCATCTTATCTCACGGGCAGTCAGTGTATTTGAATTCAAGCGGCAGTCGTCTCAGACCGCGTCGTAGACAACTTCGAGCGATTTCTTTTCGATATGGGTCTTTCCGCACATGTCTTCGAAGGTGGCCGGGAGCAGCGTCACATTGCGACCAACCTGCTCTCCCTTGAACAGTCCGAGGAGCCCATCCTGGGTCAACGGATTTGGCCGCAGAGGCGGCGCATCTGCTACGTTTTGTGCAAGCTGTTCAAACACCGACGCCCATTCGCCACCGGGACGACCGACGATTTCATAGTTGGCGCTCTTACGGCGTATATCTTCGTTGGCTGGGATTGCCGCGAGGATCGGGATGCCGACAGCTTCCGCGAAAGCCCGCGCCTCACCGGTGTGGTCATCCTTGTTGATCACGAGGCCAGCGACGCCAACGTTGCCGCCGAGCTTGCGGAAGTACTCAACCGCCGAGCAGACGTTATTGGCGACGTAAAGCGATTGCAGATCGTTCGAGCCTACCACGATCACCTTCTGGCACATGTCGCGCGCAATCGGCAGACCGAAGCCGCCGCAGACGACGTCGCCGAGGAAGTCGAGAAGGACGTAGTCAAACCCCCAATCGTGGAAGCCGAGCTTTTCCAGCAGTTCGAAGCCGTGGATAATACCGCGTCCACCGCACCCACGACCCACTTCCGGGCCGCCGAGCTCCATGGCGAACACGCCATCGCGCTTGAAGCAGACATCGCCGATGGCGACTTGCTCGCCAGCGAGCTTCTTTTTGGCCGAGGTCTCGAGGATGGTGGGACAGGCGCGACCGCCAAACAGCAATGACGTTGTATCGCTCTTGGGATCGCAACCGATCAACAGGACTTTTTTGCCTTGCTGGGCCATCATGTAGGAGAGATTGGCGAGCGTGAAGCTCTTGCCGATACCACCTTTGCCGTAGATCGCGATGATCTGCGTTGTCTTTGCGGCTGGCGACGTGGACACCGGATCCGGCTCCAACGAAGCTTCTTGGCGCAACCGATCGACGATGGCTTGCTGTTGGGCCTTCGATGCTGTCACGGTGTCGAGCACTTTCATGAAATCTGCCTCCAATCGAGAACCATTTTGAGGCAAGCCGCATCTTCGAACGCCGTTACGTAGGCGCCCGAGGCATCACCAGCGTCGCTATGATGCGTAATCAAACCATCGAGTGATAATTGCCCAGTGCGCACGAGATGCGTGACGGCCGCCAGATCGTTCGGCTTCCACTGCGCCGCGATCCGCAGCCGCGCTTCACGCATGAAGGCCGGAGCAAACGCGAATGACAATCGGTCGCTGTAAAAGCCAGCAAGCGTAATTTCCCCACCTGGGGCCAAGCGCTGCACAAGGCTATCGAGAATATTGGAATCGCCACTCACATCACAGATGCGGGCGTAGTCGCGACGCGTATCGGTCGCTGGATCGATAACGGTGTAGCCCTCGGCCCCAGTAGCGCGAACAGCATTTGTTTCCCACACGACCGGCGGTTGCGCGCCAGAAATCACGGCAAGCCGTGCGATCAATCGCCCAAGCACACCATGACCAATAATCAGATCTGGCGCATCGCCACCACCAACGGGCGCTGCATGATGAGCCGTCGCGGCCAACGCCAGCAATACGCCCTTTTCGCCAAGCTGTTCATCGAGGCCAATTGCGCGAGAAGCAGCAAGTACGACAGTCTTGGCGGCGCCACCGAACAACCCGCGCACATCGCCGAAGCAATTCGCACCTGGCACGAACACGCGATCACCAACTGCGAATTTACCTGACGCCTTAACCGAAGCACCCAGATCGACGATCCGACCGACCGATTCATAACCCGGCACTAGTGGGTAGCCCATGCCCGGGAAATGTGGCATCCGCCCCGACCAGAGCAGTCGTTCAGTACCTGTGCTGATTCCGCTCCACTCATTCTGGACGATCACATCGTCGGCACCCAGGGCGTTGAGCGCAAGCCGTCCGAGCGCCAACTTCTTTGGCTCTTCGATTATGACGGCCAGGGTCTGCATTCTGCAGTCGTCTCCAAATTTTTGGACCGCGCCGACTGGACACAAGTGCGCACTTCCGACTGTAACTTTAATAGGACACACAACAGTGTCAACTAAAATTTACAACATGCCGACAATTCAATTTGGATGGGCTTCAATCAAGCCTGTCAGCATGGGGCGCGCCGTGGTTAAATTTTTTACCCGCGCGAAGCCCGCCGCATTCAACATGGTCTTGAGTTCGGCTGGTGTGCGTGCCCGACCACTGCCCATCGCCAGCAGATAAAATCCGAAATAAGCATCACCGATCGGCTCCGCACCGCTGACCCCGGCCATCGGCTCGGCAATCAGCAGCACGCCCTCAACTGGCAAGGCTGCGCGTACGGCTCGCAGGAGGTCCATAATCACCTCGTCGTCGTGGTCATGGACGATCCGAACGAGGGAGATCACGTCGGCGCCTTTGGGGATCGGATCGTTGCGGAAGCTGCCGCCGAATGCTTCGGCTTGGCCACCCAGATCGCTACCAGCGAAGTTGGCCCGTGCACGATCTGCCACCGATGGCAAATCGAACAGCATTAACTTCAAAGCAGGGTTACGCGCCGCGACGGCCTTGAGGAATGTGCCCTCACCGCCACCGACATCCAGCAGCACTTTGTGATGACCGAAGTCATAGGCATCGATGATATCACCAGCGATCAAAGCCTGCGACGCTGACATCAACCGGCTATATCCTTCAACGGCGTCGGGAGCCAATGAAGACGGGCGATCAGCGGTCGCATACGGCCAGTATTGCGTCAACAATTTTGACTTCGGCTCACCGCGCAATAGCGCGATGGGATCTTCAAGATCCCGGTACAACATGGCGTGGTGCTGGACCATCAGCGCAATCGACGGATTGCCGGCGATGGCCGCGCCCTGCATTCCCAATCCGTAGCGGCCGCCACGCCGCTTTGACACCAATCCCAGCGAAACGGCAGCCTTCAGAAGCCGCGCCATGGCCTCCGGCTTGAGGTTGGCGCGCTGAGCGAGTTCGTCAAGGCTCATTGGAGCGGCAGCCAGCGCATCGATGATCTTGAGCTCAACACAAGTGTATAGGACTTGCGAATAAACGAAGCCCGCACACAGATCGAACGCGGTGCGCGCTTGGCGTTGCGCAACGGAGCGCGTCAACGGAAATGTGGCGGCCCAGCGCTGAAATTTTGGGCTCGCGAGGAGCTTGTCGCGCCAAGCGAATATCTGGTCTGGTAAGAGCGCTTGCAGCCTGCTCGCTGGCTGCGGCCGCCAGAATTCACCACTGCTCATCTTCGGGTCACTCATTCATGATTGACGAAAAAATTTGCGGTCAAAAGGGCGCATCAAACCCTCAAGTGTCAATTTTGCTTTACACTAAAAAACTGTCATTTAAAGTCGACGCTTAAGCATTTTTTCGTTGAGTCACGGATCGAGCCAGAAGAGTTTGCCTCACGTGCGCACGCGCCGCGTCGTCATTATTGGAGCCGGAATGGCGGGCCTCAGCGCGGCCATCGAGCTCAGCGCGCGCGGCCTCGACGTCATCGTGCTGGAGCGTGCCGCGACCCCCGGCGGCAAAATGCGCGAGATTGAAATCGACGGCCACAAAATCGACGTCGGCCCGACCGTTTTCACCATGCGATGGGTGTTCGACGAGTTATTCGCCACCGCTGGCACGACTCTTGACGCTCACCTCAAGATTCGCGCTGTCGATACCCTCGCTCGCCATGCCTGGAGTCCGACCGAACATCTCGATCTATTCGCCGATGTGGCCCGCTCGGCGGACGCTATTGCCGCATTCTCCAGTCGCGCAGAAGCAAATCGCTTTCTCGACTTCAGTGCACGAGCTGCCCGGGTCTTCAACACGCTCGACCAGTCTTTCATTCGTGCATCGCAGCCGAGCCCGATTGATCTCGTGCGCAGGATCGGCTTCGGGCGGATTGACGATCTTTGGAATATTTCGCCGTTCACGACGCTTTGTCGTGCGCTCGGCCAGCATTTCCAGGACCCAAGGCTGCGGCAACTGTTCGGGCGCTATGCCACGTACTGCGGTTCATCGCCTTATCTAGCGTCTGCGACTTTAATGCTGATTGCGCACGTTGAACAACAAGGTGTCTGGCTAGTCGAGGGCGGCATGCACGCCGTTGCCAAGTCGTTGGCCAAAGTTGCTGCGGCCCAAGGCGCCATGTTCAGCTACAATGCGCATGTCGGCGAAATCCTGACTTCTGGCTCCAAGGTCACCGGCGTAAAGCTCGCCAGTGGCGAGGAGATTTCGGCCGATGCGGTCATCCTCAACGGTGACGTGTCGGCGCTCGGTCAGGGCTTGCTCGGGCGCGGAGTAAAGACCGCAGCGCCACCTGTTCCACCCAACGCCCGCTCGCTGTCGGCTGTCACTTACGCGCTTGTCGCTGAAGCCAGCGGCTTCCCGCTGCTGCGCCATTCGGTGTTCTTCTCGAACAACTACGCGGCCGAGTTCGACGACATTTTCCAGCATCGCCGCCTGCCACAATCGCCCACCGTCTACATTTGCGCGCAGGATCGCGGTGATGCTGCAGACGCTGCCCCGGTTGGTCCAGAACGCCTTTTCATGATCGTCAACGCGCCGGCCACCGGCGACACCCATACTTTTGATAACGCGGAGATGGAGCAATGCGAGCGACGGACCTTTCAGCACCTACAGCGCTTAGGGCTGCAGCTGACACGCACGCCGGAACGCACGGTGCGAACGAGCCCTGTGGATTTCGATCAGCGCTTTCCGGCAACCGGGGGAGCACTCTACGGCCGGGCTTCGCACGGATGGACGGCCTCGTTCAGCCGACCGGGAGCGCGAAGCAAAATTCCGGGTCTCTATCTGGCGGGTGGCAGCGTGCATCCGGGCCCGGGCGTGCCGATGGCAGCGCAATCGGGGCGGATCGCAGCACAGAGCGTGCTCGCGGACCTCGCTTCGATGTCGCGGTCCCCTCGGGTGGCTACGCCTGGTGGTATCTCGACGCATTAAGCGACGACGGCCAACACGGCATCACGCTGATCGCCTTTGTCGGCAGCGTGTTCTCGCCTTACTACGCGAGCCAGCGCCGCTATGGCTGGTCGAACCCGGACAACCACTGCGCCATCAATGTCGCGCTGTACGGTGCGTCCGGCAAGAAGTGGGCGATGACCGAGCGTGGCGCTGCAGCTGTCCATCGCAATGAGTCCGCACTGACCGTTGGCCCTAGCCGGATGTCTTGGAACGGCACATCGCTTGACGTCGACGTCGATGAAATAACATCGCCGTTTCCCTCGCGGATCAAGGGCGTCATACGGCTGCATCCGCACGCGCTCAATCCACGCAGCTTTGCAATCGATTCCGATGGCGACCATACGTGGTGGCCGATTGCACCGGTCGCTCGCGTTGAAGTGCTACTGGACAAGCCGGGCTTGCGCTGGAGCGGCTCGGGCTACCTCGACAGCAACTATGGTGCAGTACCGTTGGAGCGCACGTTCAAGCGATGGGACTGGTCGCGCACGGTCGAGGAAACAGGCACATCGGTTTTATACGACGTGACATCCAAGAACGGCGATGAATCCGCCCTCGCCATTCGCTTCGATAAATCAGGCGGCGCGACCGACGTCGAATTGCCGCCACGCGCACCATTGCCGGGCACGCTGTGGGGCGTCGACCGCGCCACCCGCGCTATGGACGGTCACTCCGCTAAAGTCATTGAGACCCTGGAAGATGGCCCGTTTTATTCCCGTTCACTGGTGTCCACAAACCTCGGCGACAAACCGGTCACTGCGATCCACGAGAGCCTGTCGCTCGACCGCTTCGGCAGCCTTTGGGTGCAAGGCCTTCTGCCGTTCCGCATGCCAAGGCGCAAGGGGCCGGTGGTCGGGTGTTGAGTTGGCCGACGGTGCGGCGTCGTCACGCGAAGATCACACCCCAACGCAGTTGAAAGCCGATCGAACACTCACTTCAAATTACAGCGGCGCGACGAACTGCGAAATGTTGACTTGTACCGAGAGGCGTTCGGCAATGCTCGCTCGCAACGCAAATTCATGGCTTCCCCAATCCATGGGCATAAATTTCAGCGCGACCTCAATGTCATCAACAGTTGCTTGGCTATCCAAGGTCACGACGGTACCCCTCTCGGTCGTTGTTACGGAGTTGATGCCCGGCACACCGCCGACAACGGCGTAGTATTTTGTGAAGTCCTTCCCCAGCCAGATCGACACGGTCTCCCCCGGCTTTCGGGCAACACGCACGACGGTCGTTTGAACTTCCCCCACACGGCCAAATCGATCGTGTTGGACCGTCATCCGATTTGCAACGTCGAGCGTCACACGCGAATCTGGCAACGCAGCATAGGCTGCAAAGCCTGAAGCCATAACCATTGCTGCCGCGGCCAGCGAAATTGGCGCGTCCAATAGGCCATAGTGCGCGCCTGCAGCAATATCTCGGCCATTAAGGTCAAGATTCATTTCGGATACTCGGGCTACTCAACAAACGCTTGCTCTGCCTAAACTAGACTGGCGATGGCCACACCGATGGCCGTTACACCAATCCAAAGTCCGAATAGAACAACGAAGAGTTTGTACCGGTCATCGTCATCCATCATGCGTGCCGATCGCGGCACTGAACGACTTGGTGTTGGTTTAGCTGCCTTCAACATCACGCGTTTACTTTCCCAGCTGCGGCTTGGCAGTAAAACTGTGCGCGCAATCAATTGGTTCCGGGACATGGTGCATTTTGCGATTGAGACACCGCGCAGCAACACAAGGACGGATCGTGGGAACTCACCCGCCGCCCACTAACTTGGGAGATCGTTTTAATAAAAATGTATGTTTTTCAGTCGGTTAGGAAATCCACATCACCACTGACCTCGCGTGCACCTTGCTCGCTCTAGCCCGCCATTGCAATCGATGCCGCCGCAGTGCGGCCACGGATCAAATCCGACGCCTTGTCGGCGAGCGCCATGGTGGCGGCGTTGAGGTTGGCCGACAGCATCGTCGGCATGATCGAAGCGTCGACCACGCGCAAGCCTTCGAAGCCGCGCACACGCAGCTGATCGTCGACTACGGCCTGAGGATCGGTCGCCGGTCCCATGCGGCATGAACCTGAGGGATGGAATGTCGACGTTCCTCGCTCCTTCGCAGCTCCCAACAACTCGTCATCGCTTTGGACATGCTTGCCGGGGAAATCTTCGTGGTCGTAGTACGGCTCCAGCGGCTTTGAAGCTAGCAGTTTGCGCGCGAGCTTCATGCCGGCGAGCAGCACGCGGCGATCGCTCGCTTCGGCCAGATAGTTCGGCTGGATCAGTGGCGCTTCAAACGGATTCGACGAGCGAATACGCACGTAGCCACGACTATCGGGCCGTTGCTGCCAAGAGGCGACCGTCATGCCAGGCTCAGTCTCCAACTCGCCCTGCACGCCCTCACGGTAGCTAGCCGGAGTAAATGTAATTTGCAGATCCGAGTTCTCCACGGTCGGCTCGGAGCGCCAGAACGCGTAAACGAGCGTCGGCACCAGCCCGAGGATGCCCTTGCGGCGGAACACCCAGTTCGCGATCTCAGCACCGAGTTTCAGGCCACGCGCGCGCTCGTTGATGGTGTCAATGTTCTTTACACGGGCGACGAACCGCGGTGCGTAGTGGTCGCGCAAACCCTCGCCAACGCCGGCAACTGCGTGGCGCACTTCGATGCCATGATCTTGCAGCAGTTTCGCCGGACCAATGCCGGACAACTGCAGCAGCTGCGGCGAGTTGAATGCACCGCCGGACAAGATCACCTCGCACCGTGCCCGCACTTCCACGGCAGTGCCGCGCGGACCGCCCTTGTTGAACCGCACGCCGACTGCCTTGTTGCCCTCGAACACAAGGCTTGTAGCGTGTGCGTGCGTCGTGACCTTGAGGTTTTTCCGCTTCATCGCCGGATGTAGAAACGCCCGCGCCGCACTCATGCGACGGCCATTCTGGATCGTGCGCTGCGTGTACGCAACGCCTTCCTGAATCCTGCCGTTGTAATCCTTATTGCGCGGGATGCCCATTTGCTCGGCCCCGTCCATGAAGGCTTCACACAGGGGGTGGCGCCATTCGTTGTCGGTAACCGTGAGCGCGCCATCGCGGCCACGATACTTGTCGTCGCCCTCGCCAATGCGGTTTTCGAGGCGGCGAAAATAGGGGAGCAGATCGTCATAACCCCAGCCACGATTACCCATCTGCGCCCAAGTGTCGAAGTCCATCGCCTGACCGCGGTTGTAAACATTACCGTTGATCGAGCTCGACCCGCCGAGTGTCTTGCCGCGCGGCGCCAAGATACTGCGACCGCCGGTCCATTGGCTCGGCTCCATCTTGTAGAGCCAGTTTACCGATGGATCATGGAAGGTCTTGATGAAACCCGCTGGAATATGAATGAAAGGGTTCCAATCGGTACCGCCGGCTTCAAGCACGAGCACGCTTGAGGCCGCATCCTCGCTCAATCGGTTGGCCAACACGCAGCCAGCCGAACCGGCACCGACGATGACGTAGTCGAATGTATCCAAGTGACGGCACTCCCCCGAATGGCTCTTGCTTTGGTCGCAATCTGGCTGATCCGGCGCGAAATTGCATCCTATCTGCCTGCACAGCTGATCTGCCGTTGCGCATTTCGGCGACACGTTGCCCGGGCGAACTCGTCACGCGAATCACGCGAAAAATCGAAGCAATTCCGCCGTGACCATCTCGGGGGCTTCTTCGGCCAGGTAATGGCCGGTCGGCAGCGCGCCTCCGGTCACCGGACCTGAGCAATAGCGCCGCCAGATGTCGAGCGGCTCGTACCACGCACCGATTTTGCCCTTTGCGCCCCACAGCACATGCAAGGGGCTACCGATTTTCCTCTCAGCCGCGCGGCTGACGCGATCATGCACCAAATCAATCGTCGCGGCCGCCCGATAGTCCTCGCACATGCCCCGGATCATTTCCGGCGTCCGCACCCAGGTGAGATAGTCAGCCAGCGCCTCAGCGTGAAAGAACCCATCTTCCTTCGGTTCGCGCGCAGTGTGCGCCTTAAACCAGGTTTCAGGCGCCGCACTAATGAGCTTTTCAGGAAACGGGTGCGGCTGGGCTAACCAGAACCAATGATAGTAGCCCATAGCGAAAGCCATGTCGGTACGCTCGAAGTGCTCGATGGTCGGCACGATGTCGAGCAGGCAAAGCTTTTGAACCCGGCTCGGGTGATCAAGCGCTAAACGATGGGCCACCCGCGCGCCGCGATCGTGTGCCGCCACTAGAAAACGCTGATGTCCAAAGTGCGTCATCAGTTCGGCCATGTCGCGCGCCATCGCAGCTTTCGAATAGGCCGCGTGATCGGCGCTGATCGGCGGCTTGAACGATCCGCCATAGCCGCGCAGGTCCGGGCAGACCACGCTGTATGATTTCGCCAGAGCCGGCGCCACCGCATGCCACATCGCATGCGTTTGCGGATTGCCGTGGAGCAGCAGGAGCGGTGGGCCGGAACCACCATGGCGCACGCGCAACGCACCATCGCTGACTGTCACGATCGAGAGTTTGAAGCCATCGAAGATCACACGTGCGCCCTCTTCGCTTAGATCAGATCAGCCTTTGCCGTAGTCTGTGATCCGGTCGAGCAAGCGCGGGCGGCTGCCGACAGGGCGAACGCCAGCGGCATCTGCCGCAGGTGGTTGGATCGGATCAGGTGCAGCGACTGCAGGGGTTGGTTCGGCAACCACCTCGGCGCCCGAAACGTCAGCGACGTTTGCAGCGCCAGTCGGCGCGGCTACGTCAACCGTAACAACCGCCGCATCTGACTTGACGAGTATCGGTCGACTTGCCCCGTTCAAGCCCAATGCCAGATCCGGCTTGGCTTCAGAAATGCGTTGGGTGAGTGATTGGCGCTCGGCAGCCGTTGGCACGCGCCGCGCAGACCCCGACGCCGGCAGCGTTCCAGCGCCGAGGCGGCGCATCTCTTCCATAAAGTGCTGGGCTTGCCGCGCCAGCCGCTCATTCGAAGAGGCAACCTCGGAGCGCAGCTTGCGAATGGTCTCGGCTTGGCCCTCGGTCTGCACCTGCAGGGCACTCAGCCGCGACTTCATCGCAATGCGGCTATCCTTGATCGAACCGCCGCGCTCGTCGCTCGCGTTCTCTTTCTGGAACGATGCGAGCGCCGCCGAAAGCTTCGCGATTTCGAGTCCTTGATCTTCCAGTCGTTGATTGCGCTGGCGCAACTCGGTCTCAAACACGTGCTGTTGTTCGCGTGATGCTGTCGTGTGGCCGACCGATACCTTGGCCCCGACGTCGCTTGCCGCCAGGTCGCGCTGCATCCGAACAATCTCAGGCAGCATTGCTGCGGCCTCACCGGCATTGCTCGCACCACCTACTTCAGATTTCAGCGCGCCATCCTTCAAACGTTCAATCAGCGACGCTTGATCCCGCCCGCGTGCGCGCAGGGCCTCGATCTCGGATCGCATTGCCAATTCTGCATCGAACGTCGGATCGCTGAGACCGTCACGATTTTGTGCGCCTCGCGTTTCTAGAACCATCGTCAGCCGATCAATCTCGGCCCGCTGCTGGGCGTTAATTTGCACCGCTTCCACCAGCGCCCGCTGTGTGCGCGCTGCATCATCACCCAGCGCCTGGATATCGCGATCCCGCTGGAACAGCAGTTTCTTTGCTTCGATCAATCGCTGTTCAACCTTGGGCAAGCGATCAGCAATCGTTTGTTCGAGCACATTGCGCGCATTGAGCGCTGCATCAAAATCGGTTTTGAGAACCTCAATTTGGCCGGTCAGCGTGTTGATCGAGCCGTCGCGACGACTGACCTCGACAAGTTGGCGGGCTGCACCAAACTTCGACTGGTCCAATTGCTGTTCAAGCCTGTGCACGCGCATGGCATGTTCGGCCCGGATGCGGACCTTGTCGGCCTTCAATTCCTGTTCGGTCGTCGGCATCGAGGCGCGGACGCGCTCGGTCGTTAGTCGAACCGTGCGCGCCCGATAGGCTGGCGTCAGACACACTACGACGAAGCTCGCAATTAGGAAGCCGAGACCGACAAGCAGGACTGTCTGTATTGATATCAAACGGTTGTTCCCGGCTCGCGTGACGTCATGGGTAGTGAATCGGCCCCACAGCGCTAGGCCCATTTGGTGCTGATTGTGCACAAGAAAAGGGCATAGCAACAGCCATCAGCGCGTCCAGTCAGCTCTTGACTAGGCGCGCCGCCACTCAACACATAGGATGAATCGACCGCGCGCTCAATCGTTCAGAGAACCGACCGATTAGAAGGGGTTCCAGGTCGGCTCACGTGAATATTTCAGGTATCCAACGTTGGCGCCGAGTCGGAGGCCAATGCCAGAACGGATGGGGGCCAGCACCACATCGCCGTACTTCTGGAACTGTACACTGACGCCGCCGACCAGATAGGCTGTACCCTGAACGCCGCCAAACCGGTGATAAATGTCCGAAGGATCTCGCAAGTTGTATACGAGCACCATGGTCTTTGAACCCTCGCCACCGACATCGTAGCCGATCGACGGGCCCTGCCAGTAGACGCGGTGCGTGCCTGCATCCTTTGTGAACAGCTTACCTTCGCCGTAGCGCAATCCCGCAATAAACGCGCCGCCAGCGTCTTCGCCGAGAATGTAGCCATTGGGGCGGCCGGCCTTCTGGAACGTGTATTCGATGATACTGGCCAAGCCGCGGCTGACCGAGCCGAAAAAGCCGTGACCGGCATCTGCAATCTCATTCTTGGAATAATAGCCGCTGACCGGACGTTCGTAGTCGCGGCGCGGCTCGCCGTAGCTCTGGGGTGGACCGCCGCGATTACCGTAGTCGCGCTCATAAGGCTCGCGCTGTGGCGGAGGCGAATACGGCTCGCCGTAGCCGCCCGACGATGCCGGTGGACGATAAACCTCGCCACTTGCCTGCCCGTAAGCGCCCCCACTGGGTGCCGGCGCACGGTAGGCATCATTCAGACCCTGGCTGGCTCCAGCACCCTGTGACCGATATTCGCGCGGACCTGGCTGCGGCGCTCCGTAACCACCTTGAGCTGGGGCCGCGTAAACGTCATTGCCGCGCGGTTGGGGATATCCGCCACCCTGATAGGGTGCGGGGCGCGGCTGGTAGACTGGGCGATCTGCGTCCTCGTCAGCGTCTTGCCGCTGCGGGCCTGAAGGTTGCGACCGCTCCCACGGCACCCGCTCCTGAGCACTGGCGGCAAAACTCGTGAGCATCAGGGCTGGAAGTGCCAACCCGCCAATAAGGATATTTGCCAGCCTGCGGTGCATCATGGTCACAGTCCCGTTATGAACGAAGCCCCGAGTGAGTTTGGGGGTGCGCCATCGTCTGCGCGAGCACAGGCGGGCGCTGGTCATCTTTCGATAACCATTCGATGAAATGTATTACTAAAGTGTGGCTAAATCGCCGCCGCCTCACGTCAATTGCATGACCAGTTCGGGGCGTCCCCACGCAATAAAATCAGGCGTTTTAAAGCGGTTATGAGCTCTGCCGTATGTCAACTCGGAGCCATCAAAAAGCGTTACGACGCCGCCTGCCGCCTTCAACACCGCGTGACCAGCTGCCGTGTCCCATTCGTGAATCGAGCCAAATCGAGGGTACAGATCGGCATCACCACGGGCCACCAGGCAGAATTTGAGGGACGAGCCGATGTTGCGCCGCTCCTTCACATTACATCGAATCAGAAAGGCTTCCGCTTCGGCCGCACCGTGCGTGCGGCTGGCGACGGCTGCTAGCGCATTCATGTCAGGCGCGCGGGTCGATATCGTTCGAGCGTTGAGTTCGTCGAACCGGGCGACATGTGCGTCTGGTTGTACCTCAGCTTCAATCGCGGTTTGCGGACCCAATGCTGCAAACATGCGCCCGGTTGCTGGCGCATAGACCAAGCCGAACGTCGGACGACCTCGCTCGATCAGTGCAATATTGACCGTGAAATCCACGTTGCCAGCGATAAACGAATTCGTACCGTCCAATGGATCGACTAAGAAAAAAGTGTCACCAATCTGCGGGAGCTGCCCGGCCGCCGCCGCTTCCTCGGCAATCACGGGAATACCCGGTGCGGCAATGCTTAGGCTAGCGTGCAGGATCGCTTCCGACTCCTGATCGGCGATCGTCACCGGCGACGCGTCCTTTTTGTGGGAGACAGCGATCCCGGACCGGAAATAGCCAACCTGCAGACGACCGGCCGCCAGAACGGACGGCAATAGCCGGTCAGCCAACGTCAAATAGTCTAGTCCGTGCAGGTTCATAGGATTAATCCCGAGCGTGACGACAGCGCGGCAGCAATGACGCACGCCACCAATAAAGTGACGGACCACCAACTGCTGCCCTTGCACGAGGCTTTGCAACAGCCGCCCGGCGCATGTATCACATTAACTGATTTGCGGATCGGGATGGATTACGTTTGCCAGCGTTTACGCAGCCTTAGCGTCTTGGCGAACTATCCCGTGATCGCTGACCGATCGGGCTTCCCGCGCGGCATGGCAACAAGAGGCTAACATGACCCCCACCCCCCAGATTTCCGATCTTGAATTTGCAGCACTTATTTCAAGCAAAATTTGCCACGACGTGATCGGCCCGGTCGGTGCGATCTACAATGGCCTCGAAATCCTCGACGAAGATGACAATCAAGATGCGCAAAACTACGCCCTGAATGTCATTCGCAATGTGACCCAGCAGGCGTCGGCCCGGCTCCAGTTTGCCCGCTTTGCCTTTGGTGCGGCAGGATCGGCCGGTGCACAAATCGATCTGTCGACTGCTGAACAGATTTCTCGCGGCCTGATGAACGCTGGCAAGCATAAGCTCAGCTGGCAAGGCATCACAGGTTACGCGGCCAAGGATCGGGTTAAGTTGCTGCTCAATTTAGTCGCCAGTGCAATTACGGTGCTACCGCGCGGCGGCGATATCAACGTGATGATCACCGGCACAACGGAAGAGCCAATGTTTGTCATCCGTTGCATTGGCACGGGTGCCCGCCCGCCACAATATCTCACCGAGTTTGTGCTCGGCACGCAAACGCAGCCGCTCGATGCAATGACGATTCAGGCGTATTATACTTGGCGGCTCGCAACCACATCGGGCATGCGGCTCGAGATTTTGAAGGACGGTGCGGACATACTGTTAGCGGCTGGTGTTGCCTAACGTGCACGCTTGGCCAGTACGGTCGCAACGGAACACACATCAACCGCGCATTAAGAATTAGCGTGCAAACTGGCGTTCAATTATCGGGGGCGGCGCAGTACGGCAGCGCCTGATGCACCTTCAGTTCAAGAACAAAGGTTTTGCAGATGTTATGCTGGCTCGTGGTTGATGATTCAGATGTCATCCGCAAGGTCGCGCGCCGCATCCTTGAAGATCTGAACTATCTAGTTCTCGAAGCCGACAGCGGTCAATCAGCGCTTGAGCAGTGCAAGCGAGCGATGCCGCAGTTAATTCTACTGGATTGGCACATGCCGGACATGACCGGGCATGCCTTCCTGGCGGCGCTCAAAGGCGTGGACAGTGTGCAAAAGCCGACCATCGTCTACTGCACCACCGAAAATGACCCGATCGACTTGGCCCGCGCCTTTGCCGGCGGCGCAGAAGCGGTTTTGATGAAGCCGTTCAATCGGGCGAGTTTGACCGCCAAGGTTACGGAAGCTGTTCGTCTGGCCGCCTGATCATTGTCGTGCGGCCATCGTCACGCCGGCCAAGATAAGGCCGAGCCCGATCAGCTGATAGGGTCGTATCGCTTCGCCAAGCAGCAGCGTTGACAGCAACGCGCCGTAGACCGGCACAAGGTGCAGGAACACCCCGGCACGCGCCGCGCCGATCACTTCGATCCCGCGCGACCAGCAAGCGTAGGCAATGACACTGGTGCAAATCCCAGCATAGAGGATTGCGAGTATGGTCTCAGGGTTGGCCACCAACGGTTCGCCATCGAAATACTCCCAGATCGCAAGCGGAACGTTACCCAGGGCCGAGACAATGGAGAGCGCCAGCATAAAGGTGATCCAATGCAGTGCCGGCTTGAGCCGCAGGCATGCGCTATAAACCGCGAACAACGCCATGTTCGCGATGATGATGATGTCACCCATATTGAAACTCAAGGTGCTCAATACCGCGGGATCACCCTTGCCGATAATGACGATGACCCCAGCAAGTGAAGTCGCGATGCCGATCACCTGGAGTGGCCGGACGGGATCGCGAAAGATCACAGCGGCGGCGATCACGATGAAAGCTGGTACGGTCGAGTTGAACACGGCGGCGTTGAGTGCGACGGTATATTGCAAGCCGATGAATTGCAGCGTCCCAAAAAGCCCGCCACCCGCCATTGCCAGCCAAACAATGGTCCATGGCTTGGTGCCGAGCGTGACCCAGTCGCGTCGCGTGTGGCCAATCGCAAACGGCAGCAGAACCAGGGCTGCGAGCAGCCAGCGCATGAGCGACAAGCCGCCGGGTGGCACATGACCAGCGATCGCCCGTCCGACGATATGGTTGCCAGCCCAACAAAGCGGTGCAATCGCCAGCAACAGATAGGGGCTCGCAGTAGAACTGCGTGCGGCGCGACCAGACTTCACAGGGCTTAAGCCTTGTTCTTGGGTGTTGGTTTCCTCACACCTAAGGATAGTAGCGATATCAGCGCATTGATGCGAGCGGCCTCACGCCTGCTGCTGGCGATACAGGTATGCATTTGCTATGAAAGTTCCACGCCCTCGCAACTCCTTGCAGCGTCATCATGAGATCGGTTCCAACACGTGCTCAAGGTCGAGAAACTCGCCATTCCAGGGCTGCCGCTGCTCTCATTCGAAGTGGCGGCCGGCGAGTGCCTCGGCATCGAGGGGCCGTCCGGTTCCGGCAAGACGCGCATATTACGGGCCCTGGCCGATCTGGAGCCTGCCGGTGGCTATGTGTTCCTCGAAGGCGCAGAGCGGGCTGAAATCAGCGCTCCTCAGTGGCGGCAACATGTGCGCTACGTGTCAGCGGAGCCTGCGTGGTGGGCCGAAACCGCGCGACAACACGTGACGCGCCAGCCAGAGTTGCAACGCTTCGAACGAATGGCAGCATCCCTCGGTATCGAGCGCGCCGCACTTGACCGACCCACAGCCTTGCTCTCGACCGGCGAACGGTTACGCCTCGGCCTGGCCCGGGCACTGGCCGATGAGCCACGGGTGATCCTGCTTGATGAACCAACCGGCGCCCTCGATCAGGCAGCAACGGCGCTGACCGAAGAACTCATCCGGTTCCAAGTGCTAACCGGGCGCGCGGTGGTTCTCGTCAGCCACGATCCGGGCCAGATGGCGCGCCTTGCGCATAAACAATTGCAACTTGGATCATCCAACCCAAAGCCCCCCGCTAGCGCACCGCCACCTGATCGACCGACCACCAATCCTGACCCGCGGCTCGCGACACTTGTCGAGCGTTGGGGCCACCCCTCATGAGCTATCATGCACTGAGCTTCGTCGAATTGGGCATGGCAGGCATTCTGTTGCTTGCCAATGCCGGCTTGTCGTGGGGCTTCCGGCTGGGCCTCGAACGCACGCTGCTTATTTCCGCTGTGCGCATGATCGTCCAACTCGGCGCGGTCGGTTTCATCTTGAAGTTCGTGTTCGAGCAGGGCTCTGGCGCGCTGACCGCATTGTTCGCGACTGTCATGATCGGCGTCGCTAGTTGGGAGACGCTGGCACGGCAGCGGTATCGCATCGGTGGCGGCTGGCAGCATTGGGGTTTGGGCGGCGCTGCCCTGCTGTTCTGTGGGCTAACCGGCACGCTTTATGCCGTCACGCTGATCATCGCCAGCGAGCCATGGTGGGGGCCGCGCACGTTGCTGCCCATCCTCGGCATGGTCCTTGGCAATGCGATGACCGGGATTAGTCTGGTACTAGACACATTGACGACCGCCACCAAGCGTGAACGCACCGCCATCGAAGCACGACTGGCGCTCGGTAGCACGCGGTTCGAGGCGATGCACGATGTCCTCAGCGGCGCACTTCGCACGGCCATGATGCCGATCATCAATGCCATGGCAGCAGCCGGCGTGGTGTCATTGCCCGGCATGATGACGGGGCAAATCCTCGCAGGCGTCGATCCGGTCGAAGCAGCGAAGTATCAGGTCATGATCTTGTGTGTGGTTTCAGGAACGAGCGCACTTGGCATTCTAGCGGCTGGCGTCGGCGGCGTCTGGCTTTTGACCGACAGCCGACACCGATTGCGCGCCGAACGACTGGTCGAGGCCGATTGAGCAAGTAAGCCGACACGCTTCAACGCTTGGCAATCCTACGGTGTTCGGTCTACAAGGCGCTGAAACGGAGGAACTTTTCATGGCCACAATGTCAGACTCACGCCGCAAGAAAATTCAAGCCAAGCAGCGCAAAGCCGAAAACACCGTCAAGCGCATCGCCCGCATCACCAAGCGCCAGCGCAACGCGAAGGCGACGTAGGACTGGTTGACGCGACCGACGTCTGCGGCGTGGCACTTGCCAGCTGCGGACCTCGGCTTGCGTATTGTGCATCATCGCGCACTGCGGCACCATGGGCGTATCTAAATCGCCCAGCCGGAGCCGCCACCGATGACCCGCCCCACCAATCGCATCGACAATGCGCGCACCATCAAGAGCCCGACCGGCACGACCCTGTCGGCCAAGAGTTGGCTGACAGAAGCGCCGTTGCGGATGTTGATGAACAATCTTGATCCCGGTGTCGCTGAAAAGCCAGGCGAACTTGTCGTCTACGGCGGCATTGGCCGGGCTGCGCGCGACTGGGACAGCTTCGACCGCATCGTCTCGAGCTTGCGAAAACTCGAAGGCGACGAGACGCTTCTTGTCCAATCCGGCAAGCCCGTCGGTGTGTTTCGCACCCACGCCGATGCGCCGCGCGTTTTGATCGCCAACTCCAATCTCGTGCCGCATTGGGGCACCTGGGCGCATTTCCACGAGCTAGATCGCAAGGGCTTGATGATGTACGGCCAGATGACTGCCGGATCCTGGATTTACATCGGCACGCAAGGCATCGTGCAAGGCACCTACGAAACATTCGTCGAAGTGGGCCGCCGCCACTTTGGCGGCTCGCTCGCTGGCAAGTGGATTTTGACCGCGGGTCTTGGCGGCATGGGCGGCGCACAGCCGTTGGCTGCGACCATGGCGGGCGCTTCGATGCTCGCCATCGAATGCCAGCCGAGCCGGATCGAAATGCGGCTCAAGACCGGCTATGTCGATTGCCAGGCGAAGGACCTCGACGACGCCTTGCAAATGATGGAGCGCTCGTGCCGCGAGAAGAAGCCGATCTCGGTCGCGGTCCTCGGCAACGCTGCCGAAATCTTACCTGAACTGCTGCGGCGCGGCGTCCGCCCCGATGTCGTGACGGATCAAACCAGCGCGCACGATCCGATCAATGGTTATCTGCCCATCGGTTGGACGCTCGCCCAATGGGAAGACAAACGCGCGAGCGATCCCAAGGCGGTCGAGACCGCCTCTCGTGCGTCGATGGTCACACACGTCAAGGCGATGCTGCAATACCATCGCATGGGCGTGCCGACGCTCGACTACGGCAACAACATCCGCCAGGTGGCGAAAGAAGAAGGCGTTGCCGATGCATTCGATTTCCCGGGCTTCGTCCCAGCCTACATCCGCCCGTTGTTTTGCCGTGGCATTGGACCATTCCGTTGGGCCGCCCTGTCGGGCAGCCCAGAGGACATCTACAAGACCGACGCCAAGGTGAAGGAGTTGATGCCCAACGATGCGCACCTTCACAACTGGCTCGACATGGCCCGCAAACGCATCCACTTCCAAGGGCTGCCGGCACGAATCTGCTGGGTCGGCCTTGGCGATCGCCACCGGCTGGGCTTAGCCTTCAACGAAATGGTGGCCAACGGCGAACTGGAAGCGCCCATTGTCATCGGTCGCGACCATCTGGACTCAGGCTCGGTCGCCTCGCCCAACCGCGAGACCGAAGCGATGAAGGACGGCTCTGATGCGGTCTCTGATTGGCCACTACTCAATGCATTATTGAACTGCGCGTCGGGTGCCACGTGGGTGTCGATCCACCACGGTGGCGGCGTCGGCATCGGCTATTCGCAGCACTCTGGCATGGTCGTCGTGGCCGATGGCACACCGGAAGCGGCCCGCCGCCTCAAGAACGTGCTGTGGAACGACCCGGCGACCGGCGTGATGCGCCATGCCGACGCTGGTTACGACATCGCCATTGGTTGCGCGCGAGAGAAGGGACTGAATTTGCCGGGATTGTGAACGAGCGATCAGTCCTTCGCATCAACGCGGTTTAACGCGCAGGCGCATTCCGCACCGCGACTGGAATTTGGAGATTACCATGTCATTATCCGCCGCTGTCCTGCCTAAGCGCACGATTGGCAAGGCCGGGCTCACCGTCACTGAAATCGGTTTCGGCAGCGCCCCCATTGGTAACTTCCGCTACAGCATCAGCGACGATGATGCGCAGGCGGCAATGGCGGCGCTGTGGTCCGGTGGCGGGCGGCTCTATGACACGTCGCCATTCTACGGCTATGGCCGCGCAGAATTGCGCGTCGGCCGCTTTCTGCAATCCGTGCCGGTCGACGACTACGTGCTCTCGACCAAGATCGGGCGTATCCTGCGTCCACTGCGGGCCAACGACGACACGACAGGAATGCGCCAAAACGGCCTGCCGTTCTTTCCAACCTATGACTACAGCTATGACGGCGTGATGCGTTCGCTCGAGCATTCGTTTCTGCGGCTGGGCGTACCGCGCATCGACATCGCGCTCATTCATGACGTCGACGCCTTCACGCTTGGATCGGACGAAGCCGCCGAAGTTCACTTCAAAGCCGCTATGGCCGGTGCCTACAAGGCGCTCGACCAATTGCGCCGTTCTGGTGACATCAAGGCGATTGGGGTCGGCATGAACGACACGCGCTGGTGCCGCCGCTTCGTCGAGGCCGGCGACTTCGACTGCACAATGATCGCTGGGCAATATTCATTGCTACAGCACACGCAGGAGGCGTTGGAGTTCATTGAACTATGCCGGAAGAAGAACATCGGCCTGCTTATGGCGGCGGTGTTCAATTCTGGCCTTCTGGTGGCCGGTTCGAAGTCGAAGGCGTCGTTCAACTACAATCCGCCAACCGCCGACGTCACCGCCCGCCTCGTTCGCATCGAGGAGATCGCGAGCGCACACCGCGTGTCGATCCCAGCCGCCGCTATCCAGTTCGTGTTGGCCGAGCCGGCGGTGAAATCGGCTGTTCTTGGCGCCACCTGCGCCCCCGAGGTCGAGGCCAATCTGAAAGCCCGAAGCGAGGTCATTCCAGCCGCGTTCTGGGCAGATCTCAAGACCGCAGGCCTGCTCGCGGCGAGCCTGCCAGTGCCGAAAGCGTGAGGCGATCGCTGCCCCTGTCGCAAAGGCGTGATTTGCGGTCTTGCGGAAGCGGCCTACATAACGCGAACAACGATTGAACTCGGAGCGCGCCATCTTGCTTATCCGCCTCACGACGATTGGCCTTGCAGGTCTTGTATTATCAGGCCCGGTCGCGGCGCAGACTGCCACGCCCTGGGTCGAGGGCTACAACTCGAAGACCCGGATGATCGCTGGCAGCATCACCACGGCTGGCGCACAAGCACGCAGCGTTGCTGGTGTCGAAATTACAATGCCAGATGGCTGGAAGACCTATTGGCGCAACCCTGGAGATGCCGGCGGCGTGCCTCCCTACTTCGAGTGGGCGGGTTCGGAAAACCTTGGCTCGGCTAAGGTGCTTTATCCGGCGCCGTCGCGGCTGAAGGACGCCAGCGGTGACTCGGTTGGCTACAAGAAGGCTGTTGTGTTTCCGATTGAGGTCACTCCGAAAGACGCGACAAAGCCGGTGACACTCACACTCGCAATGGAGTTTGGCGTTTGCCGTGAGATTTGCGTGCCAGCCGAAGCTAAGCTGTCGCTGGTCATCCCGGCGTCCGTTGCTCCGGCACCGGCTGCCTTGATCGACGCGCTTGAGCAGGTGCCGCGCAAGGCAGCCGACCGTCGTCCGAATGATCCGACCCTCAAGGCCGGCCGCGCGACGCTGATCGGCGACAAGCCCAAGCTTGAAGTCGACGTCACGTTTGCTGGCTCAGGGATCGGCGGCGACGTATTCATCGAAGCGCCCGATGGCATTTTCCTCGCACTGCCGAAGAAGGTGGCTGGCTCAACAGGCGCGACGCAGACGTTTGAAGTTGATTTAGCCACCGGCATCGAGCCCGGCGATCTGAAGGGTAAGACGCTACTGGTGACGATGGTCAGCGCCACCGGCCAATCCGAGGCAACTTGGAAGGTCGATTAGCCGACCCTTCCGCTTTCACCCCTGATAGCGCGACTTCCCAGCGGCTTGCTCGAACATCACAACGTGGGTCGGGTCCGTCGCACTCGGCTCGAAAGCGCTCTTGAGACGATGCCAATCGTCGGCTGAGTTACGAGCAGAGGTTGAAAGCTGTGCCTTCAGCGACTTTAGCTGCAATAGTAGATTGCGATCTTCGACCGACAATCGACCAGCACCGGCAGCAGGTTCCAGCTGGGCAATCAGGCCTTCGAACAGGTTTTCATAGGGCCCTTCCGGCATCAGCATGATCACCGGCCACTTATTGCGCAACTCTTCGTAGGCCTCGTTGAGTAGATCGATACCGCGCTCATCATGATCCGCGATCCGGCTTTGAATAGTGGAGTAGGCTTCGAAGAAAGCCTTCTCGGCGCGCTCGTCACGGTCACGAAGCGAACGGGCAAGAACCGGATTGCGCTCACGCACGTGGTTGAACGCTTCTCCAGCGGAAATCGCCGCACCAATCGCTGGTCCGGTGGCGCGGGCATAGACTTCGGGCCGC
>JANOYV010000123.1:0-2531 GCA_031429105.1 Hyphomicrobiaceae bacterium
CGGCTCAGGTCGTTCGAAAATTCTGCGGTTGGTCTGCGCCAGAAAAGTTGTGCGTCGACGCGCACGAACTGCGCCGTCCTACCATCCCCCCCACCCTGACCCTCCCCCTCAAGGGGGGAGGGGAGGAAGACGGTTGGGGTGTTGGTTGGTTCTGAGAATGGCTTCATCATGCCGTGCCCCCTGCGAGGGCGACGGCGGTGTCGTAGAGCGTGCGATCAACCTGGATTCCCTGGCGCTTCGAGGCAGCCCGCGCTGTAGCCTTTTTTGCGCCGGGCAGCCGGGCGCCGTCTTCCATCGTAAGCGCGCCAAGCACGGTCGAGAGTCGCGCTGCAAACGCACCGCCCGATGTCGCATCCGGATTGATCGCGATGAAACACTGGCCGGTTTTCGGAGGACCGCCGACGTTCGTGCCAAAGGTGCTGGCTTCGATCCCAGGCGTAGCACCCGACAGGCAGGCCGCGAGCACTTCCACCAGGATCGCCGAGCCGACGCCCTTATAACCGCCGGATGGCATCATCGTGCCTTTGAGCGCAACGGCGCTATCGGTTGTCGGCTTGCCATCGGCATCGAGCGCCCAGCCCGGCGGCAAGGTCTCGCCAGCCTTGGCGCGCTTCATCACTTCGCTTTTGGCGACGACGCTGGCGCTTTGGTCAATGACGAAGGCAGAACCGCCCTTGCCATCGGGCACGGCGAGCGACCACGGGTTGGTGCCGAGCGCTGGCTTCTTGGCGCCCCACGGTGCGATTGAGGCTGGCGCATTGGTAAAGCCGAGCGCGACAAAGCCCGCCCGTGCGATGGCGTCGGTGTGATAGCCGAGCACGCCGCAGTTGTACGAATTGTAGATGTTGAGGGTGGCGATCCCCTGTGTGCGGGCGGCCTCGATCAACGCGGGCTGACCGGCAAGGATCGCCGCGTGGGCAAAGCCGCTGCCAGCGTCCACTCGAACCACGCCGGGTGCAGGGCGGGTCACCGCTGGCACGGCTGAACCGATCACCTTGCCGACATCGAGGTGGCCGCAATAGATCGCCAAATACATCATCCCGTGCGAGCGCAGGCCGTCGGCTTCGGCGGCAGCGATGCCGCGCGCCAGGGCATCGGCTTGAACCGCACTTGCGCCGTATGCCATCAACGCCTTTGTGCTCAAGCTCACGATGTCGGCTTCGGCCATCGTGATCGTTGCTGCATCGGCCATGTCGTGCTCCTCGGAAGTCAGGCTAACTGTGGTGGTTCAAACGACACTTTCATGAATCGGAACCAGTTGTCGCCCATGATACCGGCGATTTCGGCATCTGTGAAACTCTGCCGTGACAAGCCCTCTGCGACACGGGGGAAATCCCGATTTGTCTGGAACCAGGACGGCTGGGCCGGGAACGTCGCCTTGGCATCGACACTGTCGGCTGCCGGAAACGTCCAGCGGCCGATCCGCATCCACTGCACGATGGCGTCCGGCTGGCCCTGGCACAGGTCCGAGCCGATGCCGATGTGCTGTGTGCCGATGCGGTCAGCCACGTCACGCACCATGCTCGTGAACTCAGGCAGCGTGCAGGCCGATCCGTTTTTCAAGTGATGCGGATAGAGCGAAAAGCCGAGCATGCCGCCGCGTTTGGCAAGCGCGCGGATCACAGCGTCGGACTTGTTGCGTTTTGTTTCGCGCCACCACGAAGGATTGGCGTGGCTGACAGTGATCGGCCGGGCAGAAATCTCAATCGCCTCCAGCGTCGAGCGCTCGCCCGAATGCGACATGTCGATCACCATACCGAGGCGGTTCATCTCGGCGATCACTTCGCGGCCAAAACGCGTAACGCCGGTATCGATCGGCTCCTGCCAGCCAGCGCACAGCAGCGATTGGTTGTTGTAGGAGAGCTGCATGAACTTGAGGCCAAGCGTGTGCAGGATCTCAACGAGGCCGAGGTCGCTTTCAATCGGCAGCGGGTTCTGGCTGCCAAAGATGATCGCTGTGCGCCCCTGTGCCTGCGCCGCCTCGATGTCGCCCGTGGTGCGCGCGTGCACGATCAGATCGGCATGGTCGATGAACCGTCGGTTCCAATCGGCGATCACCTGCACCAGTTCGCGAAAGCCCTCGTGGTAGGCAATGGTGACGTGGACCGCCGTGACGCCGCCCGCCCGCATCTCCTCGAAGATGGCGCGCGTCCAGTTGCAGTATTGCGTACCGTCGATGATCATGGCTGGCCCGGGGTTTCAACGGCTGCGAGTGTCGCCAGTGTGCCGGTCCGTCGTCAAGCGTTGTTTGTGGTGGGGATGGGGGGGCGATCAATGGGGATGGTTGCCGACTAGAATAAAAATCAGTCCCCCCCATCAACTGACACCTCTGCGGTAAACGGGCATCAATGGCGAGCATCGAACGCGCTGCCGTGCTGCGTGATGTTGTTAGAGTATAGCGGACGTAATGAAGCGGTCGTGGTGGCTGCTTCTGACCCAGGCTGTGTGAAAACCCCTCCCATGCTATGAATTTCTTGCTGAATCGGCGGGGGCTTTGATGACGGCATTCGTGCAGGTGGCGGCTCGCGTGC
>JANOYV010000124.1:0-3577 GCA_031429105.1 Hyphomicrobiaceae bacterium
GTCATCCTTGCCTGCCTCAACTTACGCGGCGTGACGCGGCTCGCCCCCTATGTCCTCGTTGGGCTTTTCATTTGGGTGTGCGTGTTAAAGTCCGGCGTGCACGCGACGTTGGCTGGCGTCGTCGTGGCGTTGGCGATACCGCTGCGGGCTGAGGGATCAGCGCCCTATTCGCCGCTAGAGACAACAATGAAAGACCTGCATCCGTGGGTCACGTTCGCGATTGCGCCGTTGTTCGCGTTTGCCAATGCTGGCATTTCGCTTGAAGGTTTGTCGCTCACACAGGTGTTTGCGCCGGTGCCTTTGGGCATCGCGCTTGGCCTGTTTCTTGGCAAGCAAGTTGGTATATTTGGCGCCGCATGGCTGTCGATCAAGGCTGGCCTATGCCGCCTGCCGGAAGGGGCAACGTGGCTTCAACTCTATGCCGTCGGCATTATTGCTGGCATTGGTTTCACGATGAGCCTGTTTATTGGCATGCTGGCGTTTGCCGACGCTGCATCTTCAGCCAACGTGCGCATCGGCGTAATCTGCGGTTCGGTTCTTTCGGCGCTTGTTGGCTACACCATGTTGCGTGCGGTTAGTCCTAATCGCCAAACAAGCGCATCCAAGCCCGGTTGAATTTTTTGCGGATCCAGCCTGGCTCGGATGGTGCCGCGGCACCGCTGCGCATGTAGCCATGCGCTTCACCGAGATATCCGCGGATCATTGAAGGCGCGTGATTCCCCGAGCCTGGTTGCTCGAAGTCATCAAGGCTGCGCCCTATCGTTTTTGCCCGGTCATCCGGATCAATCACAGCCAGGAACGGCACCGACTTTAGCTTCACGCCATTCGTTGCAGCCAACACGTGATCGAGCACGGCGTGGCCACTTGCGACGTCCTTCATGCGTCCCGCATGGAGTGTCGAAATGCCAATCTCCACAACATTGAATGTGGATGACAGGTCGAGTTTTTTATCCTTGTGGCCGAGGAGTTTATCGGTCGGCCATTGCGCTTGCAGCGAACGACACCAGGGGCACCACGTCGCACCAAAATCGACGATCAGCAGTCGCTTTTCAGATCGCGCCTTTTCCAATGCACTTTTGAATACCGCCATCTGATCGGCACAGATTTCATAGCGGGCTTCGTTGGGCTTTAGAGCCGCAGCAGCTGCATCGGCACAACGGGCAGTGGCCGTATAGACATAACCTGCAGGTGCAGCGGGCCAGGCATCAGCAACGGCCGGTGATGCCGATGCCACCATCGCCAGACCTAATACCCAATTTCGCACGACCAGCTCCGTCAGGAATACCAAGCATCGGCAACGCAAGCCACGTGCCAAGGCGGCCTACTTACAGCCGCTGCTAACGGATTGCAGGGCCTGCGTGATGCCAGACAGCGAATACGTATCCTTGCTCACCGCCCCCTGCTCATTTTGAGCCAGTACGGTCACGGTCGAACCCTTTTTCATGGCTTCGAGCAGTTTAAGTTCGTCCGTGGCGTCGATCACGAATGCCCGATCACCTTTGGAAAAGAGCTTGTAAAACGTCTGATCGAGTTGAATTGAGGCCGGGGCGCCGGGCTTCATGGCAGCTGTTGTCTTGATGCTGATCTCAGCGCGTAATCCTTCTTTGGGCCAGGCCGATATATAGAAATAGGCGCCTGCAGCAGCGTCCGTTGGTTCACTGAGCTTTGGCTGGGCGATTGCGAAGCAAATGCGCGTGTCGGCTGATTCATGGGCAAGAACGCGCCAATCGCCGAACTTCTTCACGGCACGCGTCTGTGCCGACGCGGCCTCGATCGAGACTGTCGCTGCCATTAATGCTAGGAGAGCTGTTCCTGATTTTCGCATCGCCTGGGTATACGTGCACCGGGACCGTTTTGTCACCGCCCTGAAGAGCCGCGTCCGTAAACATGCGGTGAACGCGCGGCTTTCGGGCCACCTTCGCTCAGCGGGCGATCGGCATACCGCGCCAAGCTTTTCACCCGATCATACATCACAATCGCGCCAGCCATCGCGACATTGATGCAAAAGCTCGTCGGAATGCGCACCACGTGGTCACATGCCTGCACCAGCTCAGGCGATAGCGAACCCTGCTCAGGGCCCAGGATGTAGGCTGCGCGCAACGGATGCCTGAAGCTTGGCAGATCGATCGCGTCGTCGGTTAATTCAATTCCAACAAGGCTGCAGCCCTGTGGCAATCTCATCTCCGCCTGGGACTTCCAGTTGTAGTGAGGCAGATGCAACTGCCCCTTGGATGTATCGGCGCGCGCCTCCAGTGCTTGGTACGTTGCACCGATCGTAAATGTGAAGCTCGCCCCAAAGGCGTGGGCCGAGCGCATAAGATTGCCCAAATTCAAGGCTTTTGACGTGCGTTCCCCACCGATGGCAAAGTAGCCTCGGGTAAGCGGCGGCCAATTTTCTTGGTTGCTCATGTTTTCCTTGAAACGATGCCTAACGATCATGTATCCGACGTCTGCCTGGATACACCGGGTATTTTGACCATGTGAGGCCACGCGCAATGACCCACTTTCCGGAAGTTCTGACTGATCGCTTCCGCAGATTCAAGTTCCGCCACTTCACACCGAACCAGGATCGCTACGAGGAACTCGCCAACAATGGGCAAAATCCCGAGGTGATGATTGTCTCGTGCTGTGACAGTCGGGTCGATCCTGAGACGATTTTTGGCGCAATGCCGGGCGAACTGTTCGTTGTGCGCAACGTCGCCAATCTTGTGCCGCCCTATGAGACGACCGGCAAGTACCACGGCGTCAGTGCTGCGTTGGAGTTTGCCGCGCTCAATCTGCGAGTGAAGCATATCGTTGTGATCGGCCACTCGGGCTGCGGCGGCGTGCGCGCCTGCCTTGAACATGATGCCGCCCGCCAGACCGAAGCGCAATTCATCACCAACTGGATGTCGATCCTCGATGAGGGCCGCGCCCGCATCATGAAGGCATTCGAAGGGCAGCCGTTGCCCTTGATCCGCACGGCACTCGAGCGCGAATCGGTGATCGCGTCTTTGGACAACTTGCGCACATTTCCCTGTATCAAGATTTTGGAAGGCAAGGGACGATTGGCCTTGCATGGCGCCTATTTCGATATCGGGTCGGGCACATTGTCGGTTTACAATCAAGCGACCGCAGAATTCGTGCCGTTGTGATGTTTTGGCGGAGTGAGGCGACGGGCGTTGATGTTGTGACGAAGCCGGTCGCGATCTGAAATAAGTCGGTTCCGCTGGCTGATGCACCAATCGCCCGGCAACGCTGATGCGCTCCAGGGTATGCGTGTCACTTCGAACCCCGGAACGAAAGTCCCGGGAAGCGGGACGGCTGTGAGCCGCCGGGTAAAGGGTGTGGGGATGGGCTCATCGCCGCGCCGGGATTTCGATCCCCGACGCTCGGCCCCTCGTTCGGTTGCCCGAACTCGAAACCGCGTCCCGCTGCGATGACGTGTTGTGGCCCACACGTCCAGCCCATCCGAAGCTGAACAGAGCTAGCGTACGTGATCGCCAACCCGCAGGGTGCACACAGGGAGCTTAGGCCCAGCCCCGTCATCGCTCATCCGAAAGTGGGTGGGCCCACTCCGGCACGGCCTGCGATCCTC
>JANOYV010000125.1:0-23358 GCA_031429105.1 Hyphomicrobiaceae bacterium
GAACAATCTCACGTTTGGCAATGATCAAGTACAATACTATGAAACCATCTGCTCTGGCTCGCCCGCTGGCTATTTCTCGAATGGGAAAGGCTTCAATGGCACCTCCGGCGTCCACGTGCATATGACCAATACGCGACTGACCGATCCCGAAATTTTAGAACTCAGGTATCCAGTCCTGCTCGAAACCTTTGGCATCCGGCGCGGCTCCGGCGGCAAAGGCAAATGGTGCGCGGGCGATGGCACCTATCGACGCATACGGTTTCTTGAACGCATGGATTGCGCAATCATCTCTGGTTACCGTCGCGTCCGACCCTACGGCCTCGATGGTGGCGCAGAAGGCCAATGTGGTCGCAACGCCGTGCGCCGCTTGTCCGGAATCGAGGAGTCGCTTGAAGGCTGCGACCAGACGATCCTGGAAGCCGGCGAAGCCGTCATCATCGAAACCCCAACCGGTGGCGGTGTGGGACGGGCGTGAGCCCCCCTCCCACACAACAAAGTGACGCGTATGCCTTGGAAGCGGGCCTGCGACACGATACGGTCCGCCCGAGACCCACAAAATTCCCCAAACCAGGAGTTTATATCCCCATGGCCATCAAAGTCGGCGACAAGCTGCCCGAGGCAACCTTCACCACAATGGGCGATGAAGGCCCCAAGCCCGTCACCACCGCTGAATTCTTTGGCGGCAAAAAGATCGCGCTGTTTGCCGTACCGGGCGCCTACACGCCGACCTGCAGCAAGCAACACATGCCAGGCTTCGTCGCCAACTCAGCTGAGTTCAAGGGTAAAGGCATCGACGGCATCGCCTGCACGTCGGTCAACGATATCTTCGTTCTGACCAACTGGGCCAAGGACACTGGCGCCGAGGGCAAGATCACGATGCTCGCAGACGGTAGCGCCGACTTCGCCAAGAAGCTCGGCCTCGAAATCGACCTCAACGCGCGCGGCCTTGGCGTGCGTTCGCAGCGCTATTCGATGATTGTCGACAATGGCGTGGTCTCCGTCCTCAACGTCGAAGACGCGCCGCCCCAGCACGACAAGTCGAGCGCCACGACACTGCTGTCCTGCAAGTTCTGAGGAATAGCGAAGGAGCGAGTCGTCAAAAACACAACGACTCGCTCTTCGCTTTTTACCCACTCACTTCTTGCCGCCGCTACGGGGTGTCTGGGACGAAGTGCGATGATCTCGGGCCCCTTGAAACGGGGGAGCGACGTAACCGCCTCCAGGATGGGGGTATTTTGGATGCTTCACGATTGGATTGGGTCGCGGCCCCGTTTGATTATGCTCGCGGACCGTTGGTGGTGTCGTTTCACGGACCGTTGCGTTGGGTTGCCCGCCGGTAAGCGTCTTGGCGACGGCTGTGTCCATCGCGGAAGATAAGAATAGCGCAGTCACCAGGGCAGGAAGTGCAAGGGCAGCACGTTTGGCGGTAATCATACCTGCGTCCTCCAAAGGGTTAAGCTCTCCCCCCCTGTGACGCGGCCGACGTTAATCCGGTTCAATTTCTGTGTCGATTCATTGACAAGACATATCGATTTACGGTTTCGCGAGCCTCCTGCATGGAACCCGCTTTTGGGTAAGCCCGACTAAGTCGTACCCATCGATGCACCCGCTCGGATCGCTTCGTCGGCTTTCAGAAACGCCTCCACGTCGGGCGTCATCGGCATTGGCTCTACGTCTGCCCCGATCTCTTTCATCAGACGCGAAATCGGCAGGAACGTCTTGGTTTTGCGGTCATAGAGCCCGCCCTTGAACAGCGCGCGGGATACGACCTGACCACTACGCGGGCCAGACGAGAAACGCAGGATCTGCTCCATCACCACTGTGACTTCGCTCCACGCCAGCAGCCGGGTTTCAAGTTCGAACCGATCGAACAGCCGCAATTCGCGGCGAAAGCGGATAGCGATGCCACTGGCAATCGGCGTCCAGCCATTCTTGACCAGGGGACGCCAAAGCCCTGTGCGCACCATGAAGTCGAGCCGCCCGATATCCATGATCGTCAGGTAGCGGCCGTTATTCATGTGCATCGACAGGTCGAGGTCGGTCGGCCAGACGCGGAACGTGACCTTGGAGATCTCGTGCGTCTGCGTGAGCTTAGGCCGACCCCACGACGTCGCCAGATACCAGATCAGTCGCAGCCATAAGTTCATGCGCAAACATTTCCTGGTTTCACCATGCAGTTAACGCGCGAAGCTGTCAGGAACGGTGAGGCGAAACAGCGCTGCGCCATCACTCTTTTGGCATCAACCCTTTGCCGCCTCCGCAAGTGCCAGTGGTAGCGCCTCGGCAAATACCGCGAGGTCGGATGGCCGCCCGGCGCTGACGCGAATGCAGCGGTCCATCGGTGCCACACCTGGCATCCGTACGAACACGTCGCGCGCCACCAACGCACCCAAAACGCGTTTGGCAAACGCTCCATCGCGACGGCAGTCGATTGCCACAAAATTGGTTGCCGATGGCAATGCCAGCAAACCATTTACATCTGCGATTTCCCCAATGCGCACTTTCGATGCGGCAACCTTGGCCACAACGTCGCGCAAATACGCTTGATCCTGGATGGCCGCCAACGCGCCAGCCTGGGCAATCCGTGTCATGCCGAAGTGATTGCGGATCTTGTCGAAGCTCTTGATGACACTTGCCTCACCAAGCATGTAGCCGACGCGGGCGCCGGCCATACCGTAGGCTTTCGAAAACGTCCGAAACCGCAGCACTTGCGGATTTTCAACGTCAAGTTTCGGCAACACGCCTTCGGGCGCGAAGTCACCATAGGCCTCATCCAGGCACAGCACGACACCCGGTGGCAAGCGATCGATAAACCGTTGCACGTCGCTTGCCTGCCACCACGACGCCATCGGGTTATCGGGATTGGCGAAGTAGATCATGCGGGCCGATTCCGCATGCGCCAGAGCAAGCAACGCATCGGGATTTTCGCGATCATTATCATAGGCCGCGAACGCGAGCTTTCCGCCGTAGCCCGTCACATGAAAATTGAACGTCGGATAGGCGCCACGCGATGTCACAACCACTTCGCCGGGATCAACGAACAGCCGGACGGCATAACCGAACATCCCATCGATGCCCTCGCCCACCATTACGTTCTCAGGCGCGACACCGTGATGCCCAGCGATCGCTGCCTTGAGATCGTAGTTTTCCGGATCTCCGTACATCCAGGTGTTGGCAGCTTCCGCTGCCATCGCGGCAATTACCTTTGGCGAGGGGCCAAACACGCTTTCATTGGCGCCGATCCGCGCGCGAAACTTAGCGCCGCGCGCACGTTCTTGCGCTTCGGGTCCGACGAAGGGAACCGTCGATGGCAGGTCGGCGCACAGGGCCGCTTGTCGCGGGGCAGGGTTACGCTGTTGCAAGGCTAAAAGCTCCACAAGAGAAACGAGGCTGTCACTGGACCTTTCTCTAGCGGCAGCCCGAAGCGCTTACAACAGGCCGAGGTCCGCCAGATCCTTGCGCATCTTCGGCGGCAGTTGCGCGATGCTGTTGCCAGCACCACCCTTCAGGTCGGATGGCGCGTCATCAGCAGCGAGATAACGCCAGCCCTGAAACGCCTTGCGCACAGCGGGCCTCACCGGCACCAACGCTGGATCCAGCACGAACAGACAGCACGGCGTGCCATCATCCTTTGCACCGCTATCGAAGCCGATGATCCGCTGCCGCACCTGAATGATCCCCTTGATCACCCAATAGAGCGAGCCTTTGCCTGCGATCTCGCCTTGTCGCTTTGGCACCATGCGTGTGGTGTGCACCAGACGTGGCGCCTTGCCCGCCCGCTTCTGGTTTGCCATCCGGCTCTGCTGCCAAGTCTCGAGATCGGCGATCGATTCAGCGCCGACGCACAGCTTGATGATGTGGAGGGTCATGGGTATTGCGTGCTCTTAAATGGGATGCCGCCGACGTCAGCCTGCGGTCACCTGTCCGTTGCCCACGTGGGCGGATGTGCCACCAACCGCCAGCGTTGCTCCAGCGACTGTAACTTGCGGTCGGGCGACGATACCGAGCCGCTCCTCGGCCGCCGCCAGAATTTGCCCCAGCAGTTCCGCGTACCTGATCCCGGCAAACCCCGCCATGATGTTGAGTTTGCCATCCCAGCACCAGCCGGGATTGGGATTGACCTCCAGCAGCTTCACTTCGCCATTGGCATCGGCGCGAAAGTCGAAGCGGGCATATTCGCGGCAGCCAAGCCGCTCGAACAATCGTGCCGAATGCTCGATCATCTGCGCCTGGATGTGATCGGGCAACTGCGCCTCGTGATACTTGATCTGGGTCCAGTAGGGGCTTTCCGGATCCCACTTCGATTCGTAGCCCAGAATTTTCGGCAACTTCGGATCAAGGCGGGAGAAATCCACTTCTAGGATCGGCAGTGCGCGCAAGTTCTGATCGGGATTGCCCACCATGCTGACAGAGTATTCGGCGCCCGGCAAATATTCCTGCACCAGCACCGGCCGACGCGGGAATTCGGTGCGGAGCCGATCGAGGTAGTCGAGCAACGAACTCTTATTGTGGACGACAGCATCCTTAGTGATGCCCTGCGAGCTGTCACCGTAGTTTGGCTTTAAGATTGCTGGAAAAACTGACGGCAAAGTTGCGCCTTGGTCGCCGGGCCGCACATAGGTTTCCAATGGCACTGGCACGTCAAGTGAAGCCGCGACCGCTCGCACGAGACCCTTGTCGTAGCACGCAGCTAAGGCAGGGGCTGCGGCTCCGGTGTATGGAATCCCCAGAACGTCCAGAAGTGCTGGAACATGCAGTTCCTTGAACGGGTCGTTATTCCAGCCCTCATCGCAGAAATTGAGAACGAGATCGGTGCGCAAGCTGCCTAAATCGCGCTCAAGCGTTGCGTGGTTATCGAGGAAGCGGAACGTGTATTTCGGCAGTTCAGAAAGGGCATCTTTCAGGCGACGCACGGTATCGAGATCTTCTGGATTGAAGGTGCCGCCTAGCTTCACGTCATCGGGCAGCCGGGGATCGCCGAGAAGCACCGTCACATCGATTTGTTGAACCTTGCCCTTGGCCTTGCGGGCCGGCAACTGAGGCGCATCAGCCGTCAGCAGAATGCGCCGCGCCATCATGCCGAGATCCTGATCGCGGTCCGACTGAGCCTCAACGTGACCGTGATGACGCACGTTTCGGAACCCGCACTTTTCCAATAACCGCGTGATGCCATCACGTGTGTAGAGGCGTTCGGCGTAGAATTGGTCAGCGATCACGCCGCTTTCGTCATGGACAATCACTTCGCGACTGATCAGTCGATCACCATCCTGACTGATCGAGCGCTCGCGGCAGACGAAATGGTGTTCATCGATCCATTCCCAAGAGCGGCGATCGAAGTGCTCGGCCATGTAGGCGCCGTCGGTGATGTCGAGCACGATCTGGCCGGACGGGCGCAAAATCTTGCCAACCATTGTCAGCACCTTCTCATCGTCTTTCTTGTTCGAGAAGTAGCCGAACGAATTGCCCATGATTGCAACGCAGTCGAACGTATTCTCGGGCAGACGCGGGTTGCGCGCATCACCCTCCTTGAAAACGACCTGCAGGCCTTCGTTCTGTGCACGCTTCTTGGCGAGACGAATCAGATAGCGCGAGCGGTCAACGCCGTTGACGTTTTTGAAGCCCCGGCGCGCCAGTTCGATGCAGTGCCGCCCTTGGCCGCAACACAGGTCCAGAATTGTGCTGTGCGGCTGGATCGCCGCTGCGGACATTATGAAATCGACTTCGCGGCGCGTGTTTTCACTGTTCTCGACCACATCGCCGTCGGTCTTTACGTAGAGCGCATTAAAAAGTTTGCGCCACCATTCGGAAGGAAGATGCGCCTCGAGGTCGCCGACGGGACCGAGGCACGAGCGCACTGGTTGGCGCTTTGGCCGCTTCACCTTGGAAGCTGTTGCCATGATGGACGAAAGTCCTCCTCTTGAATGCCACGCTTAATTTCGATGCACGACTTTAAGGATTGCTCCCAGCACAACGACGTTCGGTCCGCGCAGCACATCTAAATACCCCGAGACCTCTTTGGTCTCTATCGGCGGCGATCCTTAATCCGCTGCATGGTCATTGCAAGTGTGAAGTTGGGGATAACTTTCTTCTTCCACCGAGAGAAACGCTAACGTGGGATTGAGGGAAAATCTGGCGCACGCGGCAGGCAAGCACACAACTGGCCAATGTCCGATTTGCATCGGCCAGTCTCATCGCCTTCGGTTACTGCTTGACCGGCGGAGCGCCTGTCGGTGCGGCCTTTTCAGCCTCAACCTGCTTCTTCACTTCAGGGTCGACATATTCGAGCGTTGCCTTGCTGCGAAGTCCGTCGAGGGTCTCCTGCGCTTTCTTGTGCATAAGCGACGCCATGATGCGCTCCTTGACCTCAGCGAACTCAGGGATCTTCGGCGTTGCCTTTGCCCGCCGATCATCAAGCCGGATGATGTGCCAACCGAACTGAGACTGAACCGGTGCGGAAATTTCGCCATTTTTCAGCTTAAAGGCCGCTTCTTCGAACTGCGGCACCATTTGCCCCTTACCGAAATAACCGAGGCTGCCGCCCTCTTCCTTGCTGCCCGGATCGAGCGAATTGGCCTTTGCAGCTTCGGCAAAACCCTTGTCATCGCCCGGCTTCAACGTTGCCGCGATTTCTTTCGCTTTGGCCTCTTCCTTCACAAGGATGTGACTGGCCTTGACCTCTTCTTCGGCTTTGGTCTGCGCAATTTGCGCCACTTGGGCATCATAAAGCTTGCGGGCCTCAGCTTCGGTGATCGAGCTTTTCACACTCGTATCGAAGTAGGTCTCGCGCAGCGCACGGCGACGCCAATACTGCAAGCGCTCGTCGAAAGCGGCACCCGAACCAAGCTTTTGGGCGTCTGCTGCTTCGGCAAACAATTGATTTTCAATCAAATACTCGATCAGCACCCGCCGCCGCGTTGCCTCAGGCAAATTACCGATATCGGCACCAATTTCAGCCTCGGCGTACTTTAAGTCGTTTTCGGTCAGGTTCTTGCCGTTGACCTTGGCAACCACTTTCTCCTGCGAAAATGCTGCGGGCACGCTGAGCGCAAACCCCATCAAAACGGCCGTTGTCAGTCCTAGGCGTCGCTTGGTGGCAATCACGGGCAGGTCCTCGATCAGTAGCGGATTGAAAGGCTGATTTGCGGCGCTCATAAACTGGCGCCCCAGTGATTGCCAGTTAACAATTGGACACGTGGCAGCATTACGACAAACGCCTGACACGGCAAGACCGTCCAATCTTCTGTCATTCATTGACATTCCGGGGGGGCAGTCCTTATTTCACGTCAACGAAGCGGGGCTTACAGGTCACCGGACGCTTTGGCGCGAATGGACGGTCCCCCGTTCGACCGGCCGACGCGATCATGAATCTGTCAGGCTCGAACTCCACCCATGGCAGACCATCCCGGCATCACAGCGCCGGGGGCGGCCAAAGCCGCCGGTCAATTGCATTTTAAGGATGATAAGCATGGTTTCCCTGGGTGCGCTTGCCGCAAAAGTGTTCGGCTCCGCCAACGACCGACGCGTGAAAGCTTACCGCTCCAAGGTTGATGCCATCAACGCAATTGAGGCAGAGGTTGCCGCCCTGAGCGATGACGAGCTGCGCGCCCGGACTGAAGCGTTTCGCCGTCAAATCGGCGAAGGCGCAAGCCTTGATGATCTGTTGGTTCCAGCCTTCGCGACGGTCCGCGAGGCAGCAAAGAGGTCGCTAGGGCAACGTCACTTCGACGTGCAGCTGATCGGCGGCATGGTGCTGCACCAGGGCAAAATCGCTGAAATGAAGACCGGCGAGGGCAAGACGCTGGTGGCAACGCTCGCCGTCTATCTCAACGCGCTGAACGGCAAAGGCGTGCACGTGGTCACCGTGAACGACTATCTCGCCAGCCGCGACGCCGAGTGGATGGGCAATGTTTATCGGTTCCTCGGGCTGACCGTCGGTTGCATCGTTCACGATCTCGACGACGAACAGCGCAAAATGGCCTACGCCTGTGACGTGACCTACGGCACCAACAACGAATTGGGCTTCGACTATCTGCGCGACAACATGAAAATGAGCCGCGACGAGATGGTCCAGCGCGGCCACGTGTTCGCAATCGTTGACGAGGTCGACTCAATTTTGATCGACGAAGCCCGAACCCCGCTGATTATTTCAGGTCCACTGGATGATCGGGCTGATCTGTACGTCGCGATCGACCAGCTGATCCCATCGTTGATCAAGGGCGATTTTGAACTAGATGAGAAGCAGCGCACCGTTGCGCTCACCGAAGTCGGCAACGAGCATATGGAAAAACTGCTTGAGGAAGCGGGGCTCCTGAAGGCTGGCGGTTCGCTCTACGACATCGACAACGTGACGACCGTGCACCACGTCACGCAGGCGCTGAAAGCGCACAAGTTGTTCCTGTGTGATCGCGACTACATCGTAAAAAACAATCAAGTCGTGATCATCGATGAATTCACCGGCCGCATGATGCAGGGACGGCGTTATTCGGAAGGCTTGCACCAAGCGCTTGAAGCCAAGGAAAAGGTCGAAATTCAGCCCGAGAACCAGACGCTGGCTTCAATCACCTTTCAAAACTATTTCCGCCTCTACAAGAAGCTCGCTGGGATGACAGGCACGGCCTCGACCGAAGCCAATGAATTCATGGATATCTATGGGCTCGACGTTCTTGAGATCCCGACCAACCAGCCGGTCGGCCGTCTCGATGAGGACGACGAGATCTATCGCACGGCACGTGAGAAGTGGGACGCGATCATTGCTGAAATCGAGCGTGCCAAGTCCCGCAAGCAGCCGATTCTCGTCGGTACTGTCTCGATCGAAAAGAGCGAGCTGCTGTCTGAGATGTTGAAGAAAAAAGGCGTGGAGCATCAGGTGCTCAACGCGCGATTCCACGAGCAGGAAGCCTCGATCATCGCCCAGGCCGGTCGCCCCGGCACCGTGACCATCGCAACCAACATGGCCGGTCGCGGCACCGACATCCAACTCGGCGGCAACTTGCAGATGCGCGTCCTCGAGGAAGCCTCGGAAATGGAGGATGGTCCGGAAAAGACCCGCAAAATTGAGCAGATTAAAGAAGAGATCGCCCGCAACCGCGATTTCGTGCGCGCCGTGATTGAAACGGTCGAGATCGAACCGGCAAAAGGATCAAAACCCGCCAAAACCATCGAAAAGCCCGGCGGTCTCTATGTTCTGGCAACCGAACGTCACGAGAGCCGCCGCATCGACAACCAGCTGCGCGGTCGTTCGGGCCGCCAGGGCGACCCTGGCCGTTCGAAATTCTACCTGTCGCTCGAAGACGACTTGATGCGCATCTTCGGCTCGGAGCGCATGGACTCGGTTCTGAAAACACTAGGCCTGCAGGAGGGCGAGGCGATTATCCATCCATGGATGAACAAGTCGCTCGAAATGGCCCAGCGCAAGGTCGAAGCGCGTAACTTCGATATCCGCAAGCAGATCCTGAAGTATGACGATGTGATGAACGATCAGCGCAAGGTCATCTTCGACCAGCGCCTCGACATCATGAGCCAGGACGATGTGCAGGAAACGGTTGCCGACATGCGGCAGGAAGTCGTCGAAGGCCTCGTCAAAACGCACATTCCGGAAGCAGCCTACGCGGAACAGTGGGATACCAAGGGGCTGCAGGAAGCAGTTGCCGGCATCTTCGGTGAAAACCTGCCAATCGATACGTGGGCTGCCGAAGAAGGCATTGCCGATGCCGAAATCCGCGAGCGCATTCTGAAAGCTGTCAACGATAAGGCGGCAGCAAAAGAAGCTGAGTTCGGCTCTGAGGCCAGCCGCCAGATCGAAAAGATGGTGCTGCTGCAAACCCTCGACCACCTGTGGCGCGAGCATCTCGTGACGCTCGAACACTTGCGCCAGGTGATCGGCTTCCGCGCCTACGGCCAACGCGACCCACTTAACGAATACAAGACGGAAGCATTCGTGCTGTTCGAAGCGCTGCTCGCCAAGCTGCGCGAAGCCGTCACTGGCCAGTTGATGCACATCGAAATGGCGCCGATGGAAGAACTGCCGATCATGCAGCCCGTCGAGCTACCGCCGATGCACGCGCATCACATCGATGCGACGACCGGTCTCGATGAACTCGCCATGGCGGATGCGGTTCTCACCGCGGAACGCAGCCCGCGAGCGCCGGTCACGGAGAAGCGTGCCCCTGTGCAAGTTCGTAAGACCGACGGGGGCATCGACCCAAATGATCCCTCCACGTGGGGTCGGGTCTCTCGCAATGCCACGTGCCCGTGCGGCTCAGGCAAAAAGTACAAGCACTGCCACGGTAAGCTCGATTAGCATTGGCGCACCGTCGCCAATAGAGCGAGCGAGAGGAGAGATCTCCCCTGCCAATGCGAGCCGCAAACTTCGGTCAGGTTCGCGTTGGTGCGCCGTTGGCGCTCGCAGGCCAATCCATCGGCCTGTTGGGTGGTTCGTTCAATCCGCCACACGCCGGGCACGCTCAAATTACCGAAATTGCACTGCGGCGGCTTAAGCTCGACCAGGTGTGGTGGGTCGTAACACCGGGCAATCCACTGAAAAAAAATAATAATCTGCCAACCCTTGAGGACCGGATCGATGCTTGCGAGCACTTAATTGCCAACCCACGGGTGAAAATCACCGGGTTTGAGCAAAACCTCGGCACGCCATTCACAGCCGCGACCATTGGTTATCTTAAACAGCGTTATCCGGGCATGAATTTCGTGTGGATCATGGGCGCCGACAATCTTGTGAGTTTCCATCGCTGGCAACGCTGGCAAGAGATCGCAGCCCTCGTGCCGATCGCGGTGATTGATCGTCCTGGATGGCGGCTGCGAGCCTTAGCATCGCCTGCCGCCCGACGGCTGCATGCGGCCTTCGTGCCTGAACAACGGGCGGCCCGCCTCGCACGTATGAAGCCACCCGCATGGACGCTGATCAGCGGGCCGTTGTCATCCCTATCGTCGACGGCGCTGCGGACCACAGGTAACTAACTGAAGAGCCCGAACGGGGTACTCAGATTCGCGTTAACCACACTGGACGCTCCGGATGCGGTCACACAATTGAATGGCCGCTCGAAGCAGTTTAGGCTAAGTCCCAGTCAAAGCAGTCGGTTGACCGCAAAGTTTGCGTCACAAGCGCTTGCTACACCTTGAGTCGGAATGCCTGGCTGCAGGGCGGAGATCGTCTCCGTGCAGCACGATGTGGCAGCAGAAGGATTGTCGCCAAAATATGAGAACCGCAAACGAGGGTACTCGCCGCAGTACCGCTCCTACCGAGGCCACAGCCAAAACAACGGCTAAGACGGCAGCGAAACTCCTCGACCAGATCACGGCTTGGCTTGATGAGGCGAAGGCCGAGGACATCGTATCAATCGATCTCGCAGGTAAATCCAGCATTGCCGATAGCATGATGATTGCGACCGGTCGCACGGATCGGCACGTCGGCGCGATCGCTGACCAGTTGCAGCAACATTTGCGCGATGCAGGTTGTCGCAAGTTGCGTGTAGAAGGTAAGCAGACCTGCGACTGGGTTCTGATCGATACCGGCGATGTGATCATTCATCTCTTCCGTCCCGAGGTCCGAGAGTTCTACAACCTCGAAAAGATGTGGTCGGGCGAGCGTCCCGCAGAACCACCGGCGCACTGAACATTGTATGCGCGTCGTTATTGCTGCTGTCGGCCGTATGAAGGACGGAGCGGACCGGGAACTGCTCGACCGCTATTTGAAGCGATTGACGCAGGCTGGTCGCGCACAAAGCTTGACACCGATTGACGTTATCGAGATTGCCGAGGGACGTGGCGATACAGTGTCACTGCGGCAGGCCAATGAGGGCCATCGCCTGCTCAAGCTCGTGACCGGCGTTGAAGTTCTCATCGCACTTGATGAGACGGGACGATCCTATTCAAGTCGCACATTCGCAGACCTCGTCGCTAAGCAGCGTGATCAAGGTACTCAAAGCCTTGGGTTGTTGATTGGTGGTCCTGATGGCCATGGTGACGACATGCGCCAGAAGGCTGCCTTCACGCTATCGCTGGGGCCGATGACGCTACCGCACGGTCTTGCCCGTATCGTTTTAGTCGAGCAACTCTATCGGGCGACGACTATTCTGGCAGGCCACCCGTATCATCGCGACTGAGACGCGCGTAGGTCCGCACCGCAATTGCTGACAGCACCGTGATGGCCAGTCCGCCTGCAACAAACACAATGTTGGCTGGCCAATCGCCGCGCACGCTTGCGACCTTTCCCGACACGACAAGCACCAGGATGCCGCCGATGGTAGCAATCCCCTGGGCCGCCGCAAGTAAAGCTGCCGCTTTGAGATGCCGCTGGGACCGCAGAACACTACCGGACTTTCCCAAATGGAGCGAATAGGCAAAGCCGAGCGCCGCAATCAGCGCCATGCCAGCACCGTACTGCCAACCGTGCTGCCAGCGGACGCCGGACAGAAGATAGACCGCGAGCATGGATGCTGCCCCCGCGCCCCAGGTCCAAGCAAGCAGCCGGGCATTGCGGCGAGACGCGGTCGCGACCACCTCTTCATTGCCCGTCTCTAATTGTCGCGTCCAATAGGGCTGGTTCACGCGAAAGGCAACGAACGTCGACATGACGGGCAGACAGACCGCAGCCGAACCCGAAAGCCAAGGCAATCCGAGTTTTGCGCCCACAACCTGACCGATCACAGCTGCGACAATTGCCGACAGAAGCCAGGGAATGAAGGGTTGAACCGACATTAACGCGTTACTTCATTCGAAATTGAGTTAGCCAAGGCCGGTGCCTAAGTGGGCGCGCGCGGAATGACTTTCAGTGCTGCCCCGCTTATCGCGGCAATTGCCATCGCTCCAAAAAACATAACATTCTTGGCCGGCCAATCGGTAAACTGCTCGACGAGAAAGCGTTTCATCTGACCATCGATGAGAAAGCCCAACATGAGCAGCAACATGCCGACCAACTGGATAATGGTTAGATAGCGCGCAGCTGTCAGTATCGTTTCATCGTCGCTGCCGCTGGCAGCTGACTTGCCCAACACGCTCGCAACCACGAGACATACACCGCCGACGCCAAAGAACCCAAAGAAGTGGCTAATCCATTCCTTCCAGGCAAGCACACCGGTGCCGTAGGTCGCAACGATCACGAGGGCAGCCCAGGTCCACACGAGACCCATGAAGCGCGCACTTTTCGCGGCCAATGCCGAACGGCTTTCACCGTTAGCTGCCGAGGCCGACAATTCCCTAATTGCAGTCAACGCAAAGAAAATGCTGATACCGGCTGCGATCGCCAGATGGGCATACGCCATCGTAACGTTGCCGGGTCGAGCCGCTGCGCTGATAACGAGCACTGCCACGCTCACACCAATAGCCAACATCCAAGCGACCATGTTGATCTTTGTCCCTAACGACTGAGAACCGTTTTTCATGCGACTACCGCACTATGGTAAACAATCACTAACAGTTTTTGTAAGCCCGATACCAAGACACAAAACGCGCGAGGCCGACTTCGAGCGGGGTCGATGGCGAGAAGCCCGTATCCCGCATCAACGCGTCGACGTTGGCAAATGTCGTGTGCACATCTCCAGGTTGCATCGGTAACATCCGCGTCCGTGCCTTGACGCCCAGCGCCCGCTCCAGGAGCGCGATCATATCGAGCAACTCAACCGGCTGGTTGTTGCCAATGTTGTAGACGCGGAACGGGGCGTTGGATGTGGCTGGCGTCAGCGCCGCGTGTGGTGGCAGCCCGGTTGCAGGCTTATCCAACGTGTGGATAACGCCAGTTACGATGTCGTCGACATATGTGAAGTCGCGCGCATGATGACCGTTATTGAAGACATCAATCGTGTCGCCCGCCAGCATTGCCTTCGTGAATTTGAAATAGGCCATGTCGGGACGGCCCCACGGTCCATAGACAGTAAAAAATCGTAAGCCCGTCACCGGCAACCCGTAGAGGTGGGCGTAGGTGTGCGCCATCAGCTCGTTTGACCGCTTGGTCGCCGCATAGAGGCTGACGGGATGATCCGTACTGGAGTGGTCCTCGGCAAAGGGGACCACGGCGTTGGCGCCATAAACCGAACTCGATGACGCATAGACGAGATGCTTGACGCCGCCATGCCGACAGCCTTCAAGGATCGACAGAAACCCAACGAGATTGCTATCAATGTAGGCCTCCGGGTTGTCGATCGAATAGCGGACGCCGGCCTGCGCACCCAGGTGTACGACCCGGTCCGGTTTCACATCGGCGAATAAGGCCTTCATCGTCGATCGGTCGGCAAAATCGGCACGCACGAACCGGAACCTGCTTTCGCTTGCCAATTGTGCCAGCCGTGCCTCTTTCAAGCGCACGTCGTAGTACGCGTTGAGGTTGTCGACACCGACAACCGTTTCGCCACGCGCCAGCAGAGCTTTTGCGGTGTGGAAGCCGATGAAACCGGCAGCGCCTGTCACGAGAATCGTCATCAGTCGTCACTGCGAGATTTGCAGCCCTTTGTCCAGTCCACCTCAAGCGCTGATCTGATTGACCGGCTTGCCCGCGAGCCAACCTTCGATGGCCGCAACCGTGCCACCATAGAAGAGCTTATAGGTCTCTTCGGTCACATACCCCAAATGAGGGGTCAGCAACGCGCACGGTTCTTGGCGAAGTGCGTGCTCCCAGGACAATGGTTCCTCATCGTAAACATCGAGGGCTGCGCCTGCGATTTTGCGACCGCGCAATGCAGCCAACAACGCCGCGCCGTCGATGATCGGCCCGCGCGACGTATTGATGATGGCAGCCGTCGATTTCATCAAACCGAGTTCGGTTGCCCCGACGATACCGCGTGTGCGGTCGGACAAAACCGAATGGATAGAGATAAAGTCCGACTGCTGGAACAGTTCATCCTTGGTGACCAACGTGGCGCCTGCTGCCGTCGCCGTCTCGAGCTTTAGGTTCTGGCTCCACGCGATCACCGGCATGCCGAAGGCGCGGCCGTAGCCAGCCATTTGCGTTCCGAGCTTGCCGAGGCCCAGTATGCCGAGCGTCTTGCCGCGCAAGTCCTGACCAACGGTCGTCTGCCAGGCGCCGGTGCGCATCGCCTGCGCCTCGAACGGGATGTGTCGAGCCAGTGACAACATCAGCCCAAACGCCAATTCCGCAGTCGCATACCCGCCGCTAGGCGTGCCGCAAATCATGATGCCCTGCTTGAGGGCCGCGGCCAGATCGATCGACGCGTTGCGCATGCCAGTCGTCACGCACAACTTCAAGTTGGGTAATTTTTCAATCAGCGCAGCTGGAAATGGCGTGCGCTCGCGCATGAGGCATACGATCTCGAACTCTGCCAATGCAGCAGCAGTAGATTCCTGCGTTACAAACGGCTGCCGGAACACCTGAATCCGGTGGGTGCGGGCGAGCGCAGTCCAGTTGGCCATGGCCAGAGCTACCCCTTGATAATCATCAAGAATTGCAATTGACGGCATTTTGCTAGGGCCCTTGTCCTATTTGTTGGCGTTTTAACGCCTATATTGCCATTACGCTGCCGAACCACTCGGCGGCAACACCAGGATGATGTATGGCACTTGGGTTGATTGCCTTCGCGCTAATCATAGCACTCGCCTATCTTCCGGGCCTATGGGTCAGGGGAGTGCTGACCCGCCATGCCGTCGAGCGCACCGATTTTCCAGGCACCGGCGGGCAGCTTGCGCGGCACCTTCTCGATGAAATGAGGCTCACGACCGTAAAAGTCGAGGAAACCAAGCTCGGCGATCACTACGACCCGATCGAAAAGGTCGTTCGGCTTTCGTCCGACCATTTCGGTAAGAAATCGCTCTCTGCCGTGGTCGTTGCAGCTCACGAAGTCGGCCACGCCATGCAGGATGCAACGGACTACGCGCCATTGAAAGCCCGCACGAAATTGGCAAAGCAAGCTCATCGCGTGGAAATACTGGGCTCGATCATCATGCTATTGTCGCCCGTGATGCTGATCTTGATGAAAACACCGGCCGCCATGCTGGTCGAATTGTTCCTTGGGCTGCTGGTGCTGTCGTTTGGCGTTTTGATGCACGCAGTGACGCTCCCCGTTGAATTCGACGCGAGCTTTCGTCGCGCACTCCCCGTTCTCAAAGCCGGCAATTACATCGCCGATGTCGACATGATTTCGGCACGGCAAATTCTGCGGGCCGCCGCCTTGACCTATGTTGCCGCTGCCGCCATGAGCCTCCTCAACGTAACGCGCTGGTTGCGGATAATGCGGTTCTAGTGGGGCATCTAGAGTGACGGCAAAGCATTCGGTCACCGCTGCGACCTGCCAAGGTTTGATCGCAGTTGCACTGTGGGCGGCATTGGCCGCTTTTAGCACGTATGCTGGCCCGATTCCACCGTTCCAACTCAACGCCATGACGTTTGCGATTGGCACCCTGGTGGGCCTCGTCTACGCGCGCGCAACCGGCGAGCCAGTGCTGCGGATCTTGAGCGACATGCCACGTGGCGCCTGGGCACTCGGCATCTACGGGCTACTGTTGTTCCACGCCTGCTATTTCTACGCACTGCAGAACGCTGCTCCGATCGAAGTGAGCTTGATCGTATATCTCTGGCCGTTGCTGATCGTATTGGCGTCGGGCCTGCTGCCTGTGCGACTGGGCGGACGCGGCCTTAAATGGTGGCACATTGTCGGTGCGCTGTTGGCCTTTGCCGGCACCATCCTGATCTTGCTTGGGGCAAGTGCTAGGCCAGACTTCGGCGGCAGCGCCAGCGGCTATCTCGCGGCCATCGCGGCAGCGCTGATCTGGTCAAGCTATTCAGTGGCCTCACGCCTTTACCAGAACGTGCCAAGTTCAGCCGTTATCGGCAGTTGTGCTGCGACTGCGATCGGCTCGGCTGTGCTGCATTTCGCGTTGGAGACCACCGTTTGGCCGACCAACACGACAGCTTGGCTCGCGATCCTCGGCCTCGGACTTCGCCCGGTTGGCCTCGCCTTCTACGTCTGGGATCGCGGCATGAAACACGGTAACTTGCAACTACTGGGCGCCGCGTCGTACGCAACGCCGCTACTGTCCACCGTGATCATGGCAGCCCTTGGCCTCGGCCAAGCGACCAGCACGCTGTGGATCGCAGCCGTACTGGTGACCGCCGGCGCGCTGATCGCGGCTTGGGACACGCTGTTCGGCAACTCCTAGGCAGCCTTCGCCCAATCGGCCAATCGCTGCATGAAGCCCATGCACTTGTCGAGTTCGGCAACTTCAATCCACTCGTTGGCCGTGTGCGCCTGCGCAATGTCACCAGGACCGCAGACGACCGATGGCACGCCACCCATTTGGAACAGTCCAGCCTCGGTGCCGTAAGGCACAGCGAATGTCTCGTTCTGGCCGGCAAGTTTCTGGCAGAGTGTCACCACTTCGGAGCCCGCTTCCGCACCGAACGGCGGCACCATGCCAGTCTGGCGAACCACGATATCGGCCTCGGGCGCGACCGCCTGCATTTGAGGCACGAGCTTGGCAGCGACGGCCTTGATGCGCGCCTCCCATGGTGCCAAATCAAAGCCCGGCATGGCGCGGATTTCCCAGCCAATCCAAGCGGTGCCCGGCACAATGTTACTTGAGGTGCCACCATGCACTTGCGTCACTGTAAGCGTGTGCCACGGCGGGTCAAACCGATGATTGTGCGGCAGCGCTTTGATCTCGGCCGCCATTTTGTGCAACTCGACGAGCAGTTCAGTGGCATAGGTTGCCGCGTTGACGCCGAGTGGCGCTTTACTGGAATGGACCGGGTGGCCGGTCAGATCGATCCGGTAGCGCGCACCGCCCTTGTGTGCGTCAACAACCGTCATGTTGGTCGGTTCGCCGACGAACACGATGCGCGGTTTGGCAAGGCGGCCGCCCATTTCGGCGATCATCGGGCGAACGCCCGTGCAGCCAACTTCCTCATCGTATGAAAACACGATGTGGATCGGCGCCGATAACTTGTGCTTCTTAAAAAGCGGCACGGCGGCTAATACGCAGGCAAGATAGCCCTTCATGTCGCACGTACCGCGCCCGTAGAGTTTGCCGTCCAACTCGACCATCGTAAAGGGGTCACGATCCCAGGCCTGATCAGTTACCGGCACAACATCCATATGTCCCGATAAGCCGATGCCAGGCACGTCGGCTGGTCCGATGGTCGCGAACAAGCTGGTGTGGATGCCGTTCGGGTCCGGCACCATTTGGCTTTCGACACCGTGACTTGTGAGATAGTCACGGATGAACTCGGCCATCGGGATGTTGGTTTTAAAGCTCGTCGTATCGAACGCGATCAAGCGGCCAAGCATCTCTTTGGCGGTGGTGGTCTGGGCAATCATCGAATCTCTTTCAGTTCAAGCGGCGTTGGCCGAAGGGACTATCGAGCGAGAACGCCGGGATCGCGATATCGAACAGCTTACCCGCGCGATCGGCCATCTGGTAGCTACCGACCATGATGCCAGACGGCGTGCGCAGCGGACAGCCCGACGTGTACCGGAAGCTCTCGCCCGCTGCGATGTGCGGCGTTTGCCCGATGACGCCGGGCCCGCGCACTTCCTCGCGATGGCCGCGCGTGTCGGTGATCTGCCAAACGCGACTCCGCAGATGCATCGTTTCCGCACCTTCGTTGATGATCTCAACCGTATAGGTCCAGAAATAATAATTCTCCTCCGGCGTCGACTGGTCAGACTTGAACTCAGGGTTCACGCGGACTCGGATGCCATGGGTGACAGCTTCGTACATTTTGGGACTCTGGAGTGAAGCTTGCTCAATTGGGATGCCAGAGACCGACCATATGGCAGCGCCGGGCCGGGTCAAGAGCGCAAGCGTCACAAGATTGACGTGTGGTCAATGATTGGCTTCGAAACGGGCGACCAATCTGCCGGAATATTCCGCGCGATACGGTGTGATTTCGTGGGTCGGGTGCTTTGATCGCATGAGATTTGCGCGAACAGGGCCAACACCATGGACAACAGACTGTCTCGCCGAACAACACTTGGGCTTGCAGCCGGTCTAGCAGCTATTGGACTACCAAGGACAGCCGCGTTCGCCCAAATGGCAGCGAGCGATACCGGGCAAAACGCGAACCCACCCGAGGACAAAAGCGAAGTCTGGTTTACAGCGATCACCGTCTCGACGGACGGTCGCCTGATTGCCGGCGCCAGCTTGAGCCGGGCGATCGGCATCTGGGAGTTGGCGACCGGTCGACTGATCAAGCAATTCGTGTTTCCGGAAACTCAAAATTCAGTGGGGGCACTGGCCTTCACGCCAGACGGCGAAAGGCTTCTCGTTGGCAATGCGCCCCACCGGCGACGGAGCAAAGGCAAGGCGCTACTGGAATACGACATGGCCAGCGGCGACATACTCAACCAAGTTTCGGTCGATCCGAACTGGGTGCATCAGATCGCCACCTGCGCCACGGTTGACTGGTTTGCGACGGCCGGCGGCGGCTATGATCGTTCGCTGCGCATATGGAAGAGCCAGGGCTTACAGCCTCATCACATTTGGCCGGCGCACGAAAGTGCCGTTTTGGCGGTCGCGATATCACCGAATGGCACGCGCATTATCACCGGGGGTGGCCATAGCCATCGCGGCGGTCGTGACCCCAGCGTGCGGATCTGGGATGCGCGAACGGCGCAGCAGTTACATAAGTTGGGTGGTCACGCACAAAGCATTGTGGATCTCGTGATTACCGCAGATGGTCGCCGCCTCGTCAGCCTCAGTAGCGACGCGGTTCAAGTCTGGGCACTCGATACCGGCAAGCTCGTCAGCCGCGCCAAGCTCGTGGAGGATAATGCCACAGCTAAAAAGCTATCGCCCGACGGACGCTATCTGGTCAGCTTGACGACAGGAGATGTGGGCGTCTGGATCACGCAAGCCGTCGCGACCGGTCGAACCCTGCTCCAAACCCGGCGCAAGACCAGCCAAATCGAGCCGGTGACGATCTCAGCCAATAGCGCGCTGATCATCATAGGCGGTGCAAGTGGTACAATCGACATTCAAACAGCAGCGACCGGTGCAATGCTCCGACAGATGGAACCACTGCCGCTGCCGGTCAAGCCTCAGTAACTGCGCGGAAGTCCAAGAACGTGTTGCGCGACGTAAGCCAGCACCATGTTGGTCGAGATCGGCGCTGTCTGATAGAGCCGGGTTTCGCGCCACTTGCGCTCGATGCCGTATTCGCGCGCGTAGGCGAACCCGCCGAACGTCTGCATGCAAGCCTCAGCGGCTTTCCAGGCGGCGTCGGCTGCGAGCATCTTGCCCATGTTGGCTTCCGCTCCGCAATCGCGACCGGCTTCGAACAGGGCGGCGGCTTTGCCTACCATCAGGTCGGCTGCGAGATACTCGGCGTGGGCGCGAGCGATCGGGAACTGCACGCCTTGGTTTTGACCTATCGGGCGTCCGAATACGACGCGCTCCTTGGCATAGTCCGTGGCCCGTCGTGTAAAATAGCGGGCATCGCCCAGACACTCGGCCGCAATTAAAATGCGCTCGGCATTCATGCTATCGACGATGTACTTGAAGCCTTTACCTTCCTCGCCGACGAGGTTCTCGGCTGGCACTTCAAGGTTATCGATGAACACTTCGCAGGTGTTGTGATTGATCATCGCGTCGATCTTTTTCATCTCGATGCCGCGACCTTTGGCTTCGCGCAGATCGACGATAAACACAGACAACCCATCCGACCGCTTTTTCACCTTGTCGGCGGGCGTGGTGCGGGCAAGCAGCAACATCAAGTCCGACTGCATGACGCGGCTGGTCCAGACCTTCTGACCGTTGACGATGTAGCGGTCGTTGCCCTTCTTCTCAGCGCGCGTCTTGAGCTGCGTGGTATCGCTGCCTGTGGTCGGCTCGGTTACGCCGAATGCCTGTAGTCGCAACGAGCCATCGGCGATGCCGGGAAGGTATTTTTGCTTTTGCGCTGCGTTCCCGTGCTTGAGCACCGTGCCCATCGTATACATCTGGGCATGGCAGGCAGCCGCATTGCAGCCCTCGGCGTGGATCGTCTCAAGGATGGCGACCGCAGCACTCAGCGGCAAACCAGCGCCGCCAAACTCTTCCGGGATCAGCGCACCGAGGTAGCCAGCTTCGGTGAGGGCCGTTACGAACTCTGTCGGATAGGCATCCTCCCGATCGAGTTTCATCCAATAAGCATTGGGAAAACCATCGCAAACGCGCTTTATGCCATCGCGGATTTCACTCCACTGCGGCTCAAGCGGCATCATGAGGGGCGAGGTCATATTGGTTGCTCATTTGCTGATCTGTTCTTACCGGCTTGACGCTTAATGCTGCCATCGCCGCCGGTCCACCGCAGAGCGCGCAACTCAGAAAGGCGCGTTTAGCTGGACTATGCGGTAGTTGAGGGCGCCAGCAAAGGTAACCCAGGCAAGATAGGGCGCCAGCAGCCACCCGGCGGTGGTCGAGAACCGCCGCAACGCCAGGATCATCGCCACAATCGACAGCCACAGAAATGCGACCTCGAACAACGCAATGTCGGGACGCTGCAGCTTGAAGAAAAACAAACTCCACAGCACATTGGCGACGCCGTTGACCGTGTAGAGCGCGATGATCAGTGGGCCCGCTGACCGAGCACGAGGACTGTTCCAGGCATAGACGGCGGCGGCAGCGGACAATGCGAAGATGATGGTCCAAGCCGGGCCGAAGGCCCAATCGGGCGGTTGAAACCACGGTTTGCGAAGTGAATAATACCAAGGCCCGATTTCAGACAGCAGGCCGCCGACGGTGGCAACCGTAACTGCCCAAAGTCCAGCGAACACCACCGGGGCCCGATTTCCCGGTCGGCCAAACGCTGCCCGTGTTTCGCTCATCCAATCCAACTTTATGCCTTTACGAAGCCCATGAGGTGGCCCAAGTCCTTGAAGAATATCTTCACGTGCGCCAGCGGCTTCGCGCGCACCAGCTCTTTGTTCATATAGGCATCGAAAGTCAACTTCTGCACATCGCGATCGTCGCACATGGTGACGAATCGCTCACGACGCTTGTCGCTTGAGTACCAGAAGTATTGCATCATGCTGAGCACGAAGAACACGGTGCCATGCGCTTTCATGAAGCGCTTGCGCGCGGTCTTGAGCACACGCGGATTAGATGTTGCAAGGCACGCTTCGGTGGCCTCTGCCACGAACCGACCAGCCGCCATTGCATAATAGATGCCCTCGCCTGACGACGGGGCGACAACGCCAGCCGCATCGCCAGCTAAGATCACATCTCGCCCGTTGTCCCAATTCTTGAGCGGCTTGAGCGGGATCGGCGCACCTTCACGGCGCACTGTTTCGCAATTGGCGTAGCCGTGCTCGCGGCGTAGGTCGTCAACGGAATCACGCAGCGAGAAGCCCTTGTGTGCACTGCCGGTGCCAATGCTTGTCGTATTCCCATGCGGGAAAACCCAAGCGTAGAAGTCCGGTGAGGACTTGCCGCTGTAAATCACATCGCAACGCTTGGCATCGAAGTCAGCAACTTTGCCGTCGATCGGTGAACGGACGATCTCGTGATAGGCGAATACAAGCTTTTTCAACTCGGAGCCAGGGATTTCCTGCTTGGCAACGGCCGAGTTTGCCCCGTCCGCGCCAATCACAATTCGAGCCCGCACGCGTTGACGCTCGCTCATGACAGCCCCTTGGCCGGTTACATCCTTGGCGGCAGTCGTTGAGCCGCCGTTCGCTTCGTGATCGCTGCCGTGCTCGGCCTTGAATTCAACAATCGCCGTGCCGTCCTGATCGCGGGTGATGCGCGTGAAGGTTCCGGTCCGCCGGAACGCACCTGCTTCAACCGCGCGCTCGCGCAGGAATTCATCGAAGTGCTCGCGGTCGACCATGCCGATGAAGCCGCCTTCGATGTGCATGTCGACCCGCTTATCCGTTGGCGAAATCATGCGGGCAGCGTTGATTTTGGCAACAAGCAGATGATCAGGAATGTCGAAGTCCTTGATCAGGCGCGGCGGAATGGCACCTCCGCACGGCTTGATTCGACCGGCGCGATCCAACAGCAGCACGCGCCGACCTTGTTTGGCGAGATCGGTTGCTGCCGTCGCACCGGCTGGACCACCGCCCACGACAACGACATCGAATGTCTCAAGTCTGCTGACACTCATGGACGTGATCCTTTGCTGCCGGTTGTCATGAACCCGCTCAAATTCGTCGCGATCAACCCGCGCGCGCGGGCCAGCGATGCGGAGATATCTGCCTTGCTGCGCGCGGTTGCAACAACGTCGCGCACGTCGCCGACGCGCCACGCGAGGTGCGCCGCAATCATGAACAGCAAGGCTTCGGTGGCGAAAACGGCGGCATAGGCGAGCGTTGGTGTGCCGATGATGTAGCGCGCGAAGTCACTCGCCGCAGTGCCGGCCAGTCCGCCAATACCGAAGGCGATGCCTTGGGCTGCACCCCACAGCCCCATGCGAAC
>JANOYV010000126.1:0-49433 GCA_031429105.1 Hyphomicrobiaceae bacterium
GTCAAGTAAGCGGGCCACGAACCGTAAGCGCTCTTCCATCACCGAACTCTCTTTCCACGGCATCTCCACCTCCCGCAAAATCGCGAAAAGTGTTACCTATGTGTCCGGTACGTTCTGTCACCTATGTCTCGGGTCGCTCAATTCACATGAAAATTTTCAGTAAGGATGCGCTTCGCGTGCCGAACTTCGCAGCGGAAGTTCACATTTGTGCATGACGACGCAGCGCTTTGAAACTGCGCTCAATCTGCCGCAATTTGACATGGAACCCTGAAGACACAGCAAATGGCGCGTTGGGCGCAATCGCACGTGGAATCGGCCATCTGATTAAAAATACATCGATCAAAAGACTTGACGGCGAGTGGATTAACTTAGTTTAACGTCTTTAGTTGGGATTGGTCCGAGTCGATTGATGAGCGCTTCGACGCCATGCCTTCGGGCTGTATTTCGTGGGCTGAAATTCGAAGTAAACAACTGTTTGAGTTGATTTTTTTAAAGCGGGAGCACACTCATGGGCGTTTATAATCTAACACGAGCACAATTAGATGCGAAGTTGGCAGCCGATGGTATGGCAGCAGCGTCGCGAGCTGATGCCTTAACAGCGCTTGACGCAGCCGGCGCTTTTCCGATCCCAGCGACCAGCACAATTTCAGTCGAGGATGGTGTATCCTTGGCAAGCACTGTAACCCAAGTTGCTGAGGTGACGGGGACTGCTGAAGCGTTTACGGCTAGTGGCGCAAATTTAGCAGTAATCGCGACCTCGGGTGCCGGCGTAAATCTATTGACGAACGGCGCAAACATAATCGCCATTACGTCGACCGGCGACGACACCGTCGTCTTGAATGGTTCAGGCAATGACACGCTCTACTCTGGTGGCGGCAACGACACCATTTTGAGTGCATCCGGCGCTGACGTTGTTTATTCCGGTGCGGGTGACGATCTCGTATACGCGCTGGGTAACGGCAATTCGCGCGTCGACGGCGGCGCAGGCGATGACCGTGTGATCGCCAATTCCGGCACCGGTCAGTTCACATTGATGGGTGGTTCCGGCGACGATCAGCTTTATCACAACGGTTCAGGTAAGTCGGTACTCGACGGTGGTTCCGGCAATGACTTTATAATTGGAAATGGACTAGATACGCTGATCGGCGGCACCGGCGATGATTACATCATCAGTCAGAGTGAAGTGGTTGCGGGAACATCGGTTGATGGCGGCATTGGTAACGACGTTATATTTATCGGCGACGGTAGCGATACGGTTCTGGGTGGTGCTGGCGATGACACTATATTTGCGGGTGGCTTGACCGCAGCTGGCAGTAACGGAGTTCTCACCGTCGATGGCGGTTCCGGCAATGACATCATTTATGCTGGCCGTGGTGCGGGCAGTACAATTGTTGGCGGAAGTGGTGATGACTACTTGATTGGTTCGGACTTCGGTTTTGGGGCCTCGGGTGCACGGACTCTGGATGGCGGTAGTGGCTCCGATACGATCTTTGCCGGTGCTGGTGGTGATACGCTGCTTGGTGGCACGGGTGACGACTATCTCGTCGACGGTAATGCAACCCACGGCTTAGCCGGAAGTGGCCGCTTGATGGATGGCGGCGGAGGTAACGATACTGTTGCCGGTCAAGGCGACTTCGATACGATTTTGGGCGGAACCGGTGACGACACATTAGTCGGCTACGGCGTTAATGCATCGATGAGCGGCGGTGACGGCGACGACCGCCTGTATGATGTTGGTGCAGGCAATTCTACGTTGTACGGTGGTGAAGGCGCGGACTATTTCATCAATTACACCGGTACGAATGACACACTCTACGGCGGCAATGGAAATGACTTTATTTACAGTGCACGCGGCGGCTCCCTGCAAGGCGAAGTTGGCGATGACATATTGATCACCGCGGGTAGTGACGGCGCCACGCTCACGGGTGGAGCGGGCAACGATGTTCTGGCCGGAAACACCGGCAGTGGGGGCTATCTGCTTGATGGCGGAGATGGCAATGACGTGTTGTATGGCGGTAGTGCCGACGATACGGTCATTGGAGGCCTTGGCGACGATACTCTAATCTATAGCAGCTTGAACGGTGTGACGGTTGTAGGCGGTGGTGCAGATGGGTTCAATGGCGGTGCTGGTTCGGATCTTCTCTACGCAACTGGACACACGTTGATTTCTGGACCGGGCGGCGTCGTGAACAACAACGATGGTACTTTTGCAATTAACTTTGTGGGCGGCACGGTGGTCAGCGTGCGCGACGTTGAATATGTACTCGATCAAACTGGGCAGTACGTCAACATTTCTTGATGCTTGTACTGCAACACAGCGAACTAAGTTTTTTTTATCAGGGGCGGCTTCGGTCGCCCCTATTTCTGTTGTGGACTGTCCTATGTGCGGCATGTCACATGCGTTGCATGGTTGAGCCGTCATGGAGCGCAAACGGGTTGTAATGCCTTGCTGCCTCGCCGTGTTTTTCGCCTTTGAAACTGGAATGATAGAAACAACACGTCCAATGCGCGATCAGCTGCAGGTTGTCTGGTTTAAGCGCGATCTGCGCATTCATGATCACAGACCCCTGGCTGATGCAGCAGCACGCGGGCCAGTCCTCCCGCTCTACATTGTTGAGCCGGGTTTATGGCACGAACCCGATGCAGCGGCGCGGCATTGGCAGTTTATTGCCGAGTGCATTGATGAGCTTAACTCCGATTTGGCAGCACTTGGCCAGCCTCTGGTGATCCGGATTGGGAATGCGGTCGACGTGCTTGAGAAGGTACGCAGCGCCAACGGCATTGACTGTCTTTGGTCACATGAAGAGACGGGAAATCGCTGGACTTATACCCGTGACAAGGCGGTGGGCGCTTGGGCGCGCGCTCGTGGAGTTGAATGGCACGAGCTGCCTCAACACGGCGTGCAGCGCCGCTTGAAAAGCCGTAACGGGTGGGCTGCCGCCTGGGACCGGCAAATGGCGGGGGCGCAATCCAATCCGCCCGATGCGCTGGCGTCACTTAGTCACGTCGTTACTCAGGCCTTGCCATCCGCTGCAGAACTTGGACTGTCAGACGACGGCTGCGTGCAACGGCAGCGCGGTGGCCGCAAGGTAGCATTGCATCTGCTTGAGACGTTTCTATCTGGTCGAGGTCGAAACTATCGCCGCGACATGTCGAACCCACTTGCTGGAGCCACAAGCTGTTCGCGGCTGTCGCCGCATCTGGCCTGGGGCACGGTCTCGATGCGGGAGACAGCGCAACTCACGTGGGCACAGCAGCGTGCGCTGAAAAGCGACGGCACGCGTGAAGCTCGCGAGTTGCGTGCGTCGCTCGTCTCATTTTCCGGTCGCCTGCATTGGCATTGCCACTTCATACAGAAGCTTGAAAGTGAACCTAAAATCGAATTCCAAGAGTTTCATCCGGCTTTGCGCGGGCTACGGCCCGTCATTGCGGACCCGATTTTGTTCGCGGCGTGGGCCAACGGGCAAACCGGGTATCCGTTTCTCGACGCCTGTATGCGCAGCCTGCGCGCGACCGGTTGGTTGAACTTCCGTATGCGCGCGATGGTGATGTCGTTTGCGAGCTACAATTTATGGCTGCCATGGCGCGAGACCGGACTGCATCTTGCCCGCCAGTTCACCGACTATGAACCTGGTATCCATTGGCCGCAGACACAGATGCAGTCAGGCACGACTGGCATCAATACGATCAGAATTTATTCGGTCGTGAAGCAGGGCTTCGACCAAGATCCGACCGGAGCTTTCGTTCGACGTTGGGTGCCGGAACTCTGCGACGTTCCAGATGAGCATTTGCAGGAGCCGTGGAACTATTCCGGTGCGGCTGCAATCCTGGGGCGAGCCTATCCAGAGCGGATCGTCGATCTCAAGACGTCAACAGCTGAGGCCAAAGACAAGATTTATGGTGCGCGGCACGGCACTGCATTTACAGCCGGGGCCGCATCGATCCAAGACAAGCACGGCAGTCGCAAAAGCGGGATACCGATGACTGGTCAGAAAACAAAGCGATCTCGCAAATCGACAGCGTCGCGCGCAACTGATCAAACCGAGATGGACCTGTGACCACCAAAGTGCCTAAGCGCTACACCAAGGCAACGCTGCCAACCAAAATCTGCGAGACCTGTAAACGCCCCTTTGCCTGGCGCAAAAAGTGGGAACGCGTGTGGGACGATGTAAAGTATTGCTCCGATCGATGCCGCTCGAACACGAAGCCGGGCGGTTGACCCGACATGCTGGAGGCTCACGCAGCATTAGCCGCGGCGCCCAGCGATCCATTGGATGGCGGGGCGAACGAGCAGGAAGCTTCGATAGGTATTTTCGGCAATGATCAGCATTCCGGGCACGCGCATGAGGCGGCCAAGCCATCGCCATCCCGGCAAGACTGACCACAATGCGGCAAAGCCTGCAGCACCGGAGATAAGTCGCCCGTCTGCATGTTTTACGTGAAACCGAGCCAGTGCCGCCGTCCGGTCGAGCCCGGGGGCGATGTTCCCAGCAGCCGCGCTCGCAACATCGACGAATGCAACGCGATCGACGCCTTGGCAATTCTGGTAAATAACGATCTCGGCGCGACACAGAGGGCATGCGGCGTCATAAAAAACCGTGAGCAGTGGGCTCTGCGTTTCTGCTTGCGTGGTCGGCTGAGGCTTCATGCCTTGCCCACGCGCAACGACGACCTGCCGCCATCGACACCGATGATCTGCCCGGTCATCCAACCAGCATCCGGCGACAACATGAATTGGGCAAGGGCCGCCATTTCATCCGCTGTGCCAAGACGCGGGATCGGATGGAGGCTTGCAATCGCGGCTGCCATACCGGCATTTTGAGTTAGTCCCGCTGCAAGTGGCGTCGCCGTGAGACTCGGCGCGATTGCGTTCACGCGGACCGACGGCGCAAGTTCAGCCGCAAGGCTTAGGGTCAGGCCTTCAACGGCCCCCTTTGCTGCACCGATTGCCACGTGATTGGGAAAGCCCTGTGAAGCTGCGATCGACGAAAATAAAACGACGCTGCCGTTGACCGCTTTCAAGGCGCTAGCAGCAGCTCGGACGGCCAGCATCGCGCCGATGACATTGACCTGGTAGCTCGCCATCATGTCTTCGGAAGTGGTTCGCGCCAGAGGCTTCAGTGGAATGGAGCCGACGGCATAAACGAGGCCGCCTAGTTGGTCGTCGACCACTGCCGAACTGCAAGCCTTGACGATCGACGCCTCGTCCAGCACGTCGCACACGAGCGCCGTCGCTCCAATTTCAGCGGCCAGGGACTGGACTCGCTCAGCGGAGCGGGAAGTGATCGCAACGTTTTTGCCGGCCGCACGCAAGCGGCGGGCGAGGGCCTCGCCGATGCCGCCAACGCCGCCGAAAATCAACACGGGAGCTTGTGTTCCTGATGTCATCGCTGTCTTTCAGTTGGGATCAAATCGAGTTTGGTTAGAAGTGTTGGAATGCGCTCTTTCAACTGAAAGAAGCCGGCCTTCGCGTGCGGCCAGAACAGTCTGTCCCAAGGTCGTGAAATTTGCAGCAAGGGCAGACCGTTTCGACTGGATGCGATTGCCGTTTCATCGAATGCAGATTTCAAGTGCCCGACTGCGATGGTCGCTGTAACAGCGACGTCGGCACCCGCACGTCTTGCAAAAGTTGCGAGTTCCATGCCATCGCCGCAGTGTTGTGATGGAACGTCCCAATGAGCTGCGGCTCGCGCCACTGCGTCGTCGACTGCTGCTGCTTTAAATGAGCGCACGGTGGTCGAAAGGTTTGGTCCAAAGTCAATCGGAGCAAAAACGGCAACACCACACACCCGTGCATCGCCAATTGGCCAACTTTTGGGCGACAGATCGTCTTCGGTCACCAGCAAGACAATTGACGCGCCGCTCGGCACGGTATCGCAATGACGAAGCGGCACGCGCGCCGGTGTTAGTTCATCATCCAATGGCTGTGCGGACGCTGCTAGATCGTGCGCCTCCGGTTTGAACCGACCATCGGTGTAAGTTGCAATGTTGTCAGCCCGGGCAAGATAGGTTTTGCCCCGCGTGTGCAGCCCCGCAACCCATCGCCACGAAAGAGTGTTCGATGCAGCGTCGCCATCGAGCAAATGGCGGTAGAAAAAATCAGCACCCAGCACCCAGGGCAAGCGCAGCGTGAAGATCCAGATGCTGGCAAACCACATGCGGGCGTGGTTGTGGAGATACCCTGTTTCGATCAGCTCGACAGCCCAGGCGTCGAAGCACGCGATGCCAGTTTCGCCCCGTTCGGCAGAGGCGATTTCGGCTGAGAAGGCATCGTCGCCGCGCAGCCGCGCGCGCGTACTTTCGAGTTCGTCGAGGTAAGCGTGCCAAACCTCCGGCCGCTGTTCGAGCCAGCCTTTCCAGTAGGTGCGCCAGCAGACCTCTTGAACGAATTTTTCCGCAGCAGCCGGGCTATGGGCCGCCAGTACTGCTGCGACAACTTCCGCTTCCGTGATTAGTCGATGCCGAATGTAGGGAGATAGGAGGGAGACGTTCGAATGTTGGCCCGGTCCAAAGTCGAAGTTGCGCTTGGCCGCGTAGGCGCGACCAGCCAGCGGCACGAATGCCGCGAGGCGGCGCAGTGCCTCCTCACTCGTCGGTATCCATGGGGTGGGTTGTTGCACTCAAGCGTATCCAAGCGCTGATCGACCAATTGCGATCAAGCACATTGAGAACGCTTTAGATGCGCCGCCGGATCGATGTCGACACCGGACGAATGGTCGCGCTGTTAGAGAGACTACAACCGCGCGGGACAGAAAATGGATCGCCGTGCGGCGCTAATCCTCCGATTTTCGTGCCACGATGAAGATCCGGGCATCCTTGCGCCCGGAGCCATGCCGCTCCCGCTCGATGATCGCAAAGCCCGCCCCTGCTATCTCAGCTTCGAGTTCGGTTGCCGTGAAGAACGAGACGAATGGCGCCTTACCTACGAACTGCGCCACAGGCACAGCGTACCGGATCAGCGGGTTCATCTCCGAGAGGCAGGGTGTCTTCGAGATGAACAGTCCTCCCGGCTTAACGAGACGGCGGATACTCGCGAGCGTCGACTGCCGATCGCCTATCAAATGAAGGACGTTGAACGCGAGCACGGCATTGTAAAGGCCTTCCGAGCCCAGCATGCGCTCGGCCGCTGCGACTGCAAACTCGGCATTAAGACACGATTTGGCGACGGCCTTTTCACGCGCGATGGCGATCATCTCGCTTGAGACATCGCTCGCCACGATACGCGAAACAGACTGAGCAAGATTCAGTGCGGTTGTGCCCGTGCCGCAGCCGATCTCGAGCACGGTGTCGGAGCTACGGAGACATTTACGGGTGCGTTCGAGTGTGCGCTCGTAGCCGGCCTCGTCCTTGATTCTTTCGGTCGCATACTTGCGAGCGATCCGGTCCCAGAAACGCGCTTCGTCGGTGGTGCGCAGCATGGTGTTCTCCTTCTGCGCCTCCGTCTATCACATGCAAAAATATGAGGGATTGCCGAATTATGTAGATAGAATATACGTTTTTGCATGGGTCAAATGGACTGGAATCAGGCACGCGCTTTCTGCGCGACTGCAGAATCAGGATCGCTGTCTGCCGCTGCTCGCAAACTCGGGCTGACGCAGCCGACAATGTCCCGTCAGGTGGCGGCGCTTGAGGCAGCACTCGGCGTGTCGTTGTTCGAGAGGATCGGCAAGAGGCTCACGCTGACGGGTGCCGGTTTGGGACTTCTCGAACATGCCAGCGCCATGGCGGCAGCCGCCGACGCGATGGCGCTGGCGGCGGCAGGCAGATCGCACGATGTCTCAGGTCGTGTGACGATCAGTGCCACCGATGCGGTCTCGGCCTACCTGCTGCCCGGTTTCATCGCACGCATCCGCGAGAAGGCACCGCAAATCACCCTTGCAATTGTCGCTTCGGACACGATCAGTGACATCAGACGACGTGAGGCAGATATCGCCATCCGCCATGTGCGCCCGACCGAGCCGGAATTGATCGCGCGACTGGTGGGCGAGATGACGGCCCACTTCTATGCGGCGGAGTACTGGCTGGCCAAGTACGGCATGCCTGGATCAGTGGCGGAACTTTGTGAGGCCGATCTGCTGGGGTTTGAGCCGGTTGAGCAGTTTGCGGAGCATTTGCGCGCCGCCGGGATTCCTATTTCCGGGGACCGGTTCCGCGTTGTCTCCGGCAATTCTGTCGTGCTCTGGGAGATGGTGCGCCAAGGTGTCGGGGTCTGCATGATGTTGCAAGAGATTGCGGAACTCATGCCGGGTGTGATCCGCTTGCTGCCGACATTGCCAGGGATAGCAGTACCAGTCTGGCTCGTCAGTCACCGCGAGCTGCACACGAGCAGGCGTGTTCGCATCGTCTTCGACACACTTGCCGAAGAACTCAGTCGCAGCGCAACTGGTGCCGACGCTAAGCGTCGCACGCCAAACGAGCGCTAGCCATGAACCTTATTTCAAAATGATGGTGCCCCGTACGGGATTTGAACCCGTGTACCCAACGTGAGAGGCTGGTGTCCTAGGCCACTAGACGAACGGGACCACTTTGGTCCGCTGCGTATAAGCGACGGCTGCAGCAGCGGCAAGACATTTCACAGCCTCGCGTGAACGACGTGCGCATTCGCAACCGAGTTCACTGCTTAGGTGGCTCAGTTACCAAGCGAATATTGCTTAACGAGCGACCCGACGAGAGGTCGACTATGGCGATGCCGGCGCCTGTCGGCGCGTCGTAGTGGATCGCCATGCGATCACCGTTCAGCGAAACGGTGCGCACCACGGCACCGGACGGCAATGAAGCCTTGATTTCCGGCGCGAGCACCCCTGATGAACTGGCGGTTTGAGTGCTGGGGCGTGCCACGATATAGATGATACGCCCGATCAATGCGATCAGGCCCATCACAATCAAGGCGCCCATTGCAATCACGGCGATACGGAGTGCCCGCACCTGCGGGTCGTTCAACTGCACACCGGCCAGCAGGGATACGCTGTTTCCATCCTCGACTTCGGAAGCTGTGATTGGTTTTGGCGAGGTCTGTGTGGACATGGCGCGAGTTACCATTTGCACCGCTGCTGCGGCAAGTCGAATGCGTGATATGGACAAGCGATGAGTTCAGATATCGAAAAATCCTATACTTTCGACGTCCTGCCCGCGGATGTCGGGCTGAGATTGGACCGGGTGCTGGCAGCCCACTTGCCGGAGTATAGCCGCGCTCGCCTGCAAGCCCTGATCAAGGCAAATGCCGTAGCGGACGGCACGGGTCCTGTGCTGGACGCCAGCCGCAAAGTAAAACCCGGTGATCGGTTGACGGTTTCGGTTCCAGTTGCCGTGGCTGCAGAGCCGGTCGCCCAATCAATGCCACTGCAAGTTCACTTCGAGGACGAGCATCTCATCGTCTTGAACAAGCCGGCTGGCCTTGTCGTGCATCCGGGCAATGGCAATGCTGACGGTACACTTGTAAACGCGTTGATCGCCCATTGCGGCGACACGCTGTCTGGCATCGGCGGGGTCAAGCGACCAGGCATCGTCCATCGGTTAGACAAGGAAACATCCGGATTATTGGTCGTCGCGAAGTCGGACCGGGCGCACACAGGGCTTTCCGAACAGTTCGCCAGCCACGGCCTCGATGGGCGGCTGCAACGCGAGTATCTGGCCTTGGTTTGGGGGATATTTGATTTGCCCCGTGGCACTGTCGATGCCCACGTGGGTCGCAGTCCAACCAATCGAACGCGGATGGCAGTGGTTCGCGAGGTGCATGGGCGCCGCGCAGTGACGCACTATGCGACGGAGGCAACCTTCGGGCGGCTCGCCAGCCTGCTGCGCTTGCGGTTGGAAACGGGCCGTACCCATCAAATTCGTGTGCACATGGCGCATATCGGCCGTCCGATCATGGGTGATGCGGTCTATGGCGGCGGCTTTGCCGCCAGCCGGTCTAAGCTCAATGCTGAGGCCGCCCTAGCGCTCGATGGACTGGGTCGTCAGGCGTTGCATGCCGCTGTTTTGGGCTTCGAACATCCGGTGCTAGGAAAAAAAATGCACTTTTCAAGTGAACCACCTGCCGACATGGCGCGTCTTACTAATGCACTCGGTCGATCGACCGAGCGTTGAGCCCAAAGTCGGCACTGCCAAAGTTTTTGGTCCGGACCCTGATCTGGGTCTTGAAATCACCTGATCGTTACCTTAGTTCATTAATACCGAACTATAGATCTTCTCGCGTTAGGGGGATTCGTCCATGAGCAATGATCTGCAGCACAGACAACAAGCTCAACAAATTATTGCCTTCGGTGGGTGGGGTTAGAAAGACCTTCAATCTGAGATGGCGGTGCGTGCGACCGGTCAGCCTACTGCCATGGTTCTGCCACGCTTCGAATACACGACTTGAAACAATCTGTAACAGAGAGGAGCAGGCCGCGTTCATCTTTAAGGTAATGAACAGGCTTGGGACATAAAAATGGCAGCCAGAGCACTTCCCTCATTGGCGGGTGGTTCCGTTGGTCTCGCCCGTTATCTGGACGAAATCCGTCGGTTCCCCATGTTGGAGCCCAACGAAGAATTTATGCTGGCGAAAAGCTGGCGCGAACATGCCGACGCTGATGCTGCCGAAAAGCTCGTGACTTCGCATCTGCGGCTCGTCGCGCGCATCGCGATGGGTTATCGCGGCTACGGGCTGCCCATTGGTGAGGTGATCTCTGAGGGCAACGTCGGCCTCATGCAGGCGGTTAAGCGGTTTGAGCCGGACAAAGGGTTCAGGCTGGCGACTTACGCGATGTGGTGGATCCGCGCCTCGATCCAGGAGTACATTTTGCGCTCGTGGAGCCTTGTAAAAATCGGCACGACGGCGGCACAAAAGAAGCTATTCTTCAATCTGCGGCGCACCAAAGGCCAGCTTCAGGCGCTGGAAGAAGGCGACCTCAAGCCGGAAAACGTCAAGGCAATCGCCGTGAAACTCGGCGTGCCAGAGGAGGACGTTGTCAACATGAACCGTCGCCTAAGTGGCGATAGTTCCCTCAACGCGCCAGTGCGGGCCGACCTCGAAGGTGGTGGCGAATGGCAGGATTGGCTGGTCGATGATACGCCAGACCAAGGCGAGCGCTTTGCAGAAAATGAAGAACGCGATATGCGCCGCTCCTACCTCACTACGGCGATGGCCTCATTAAACGAACGTGAGCGTTTGATATTCGAAGCGCGGCGACTTGCCGAAGAGCCGAAAACACTTGAGGATTTGTCGGCTGAGTTCGGCGTTTCGCGCGAGCGAATCCGGCAAATCGAGGTTCGGGCGTTCGAGAAGGTGCAAAAAGCGGTACAGGCGGCGGCTGGCAGGGGTGCGATACCGAAAGCCTCAATCGCCGCTGACTGATGAAGCAGCCAGTATCCGTAATGATTAAAATCCCCTCAACCTGTTTGGTTTGCGGGGATTTCGTTTGCGCGGACGCCGCATCCGTGGCTTTACCTTGCGGCCATGCGTCAGCGATATTGCATAATCTTGAACCCGTCCGCCGGAGTGCCGCGCAAGCGATTCATTGCTGACGTTCTGGCACGGCTCGCCGCACGCGGTGCTGTTACAACAGTTGTTGAACCGCGAAACCGAAGCGAAGCTGCGATTGCGGTAAAGGAAGCTTGCAGCACTCACGATGTGATTGTCGCCGCCGGCGGTGATGGCACGGTTCGGCATGCGGCGATGGCGCTCGGCGCGGCAGGAATTCCGCTTGGCCTCATCCCGCTTGGAACCGGCAACGTGCTTGCCCGCGAAATTGGCCTGCGACGTGATGCCGTCTCAGTGGCAGACGCACTTGTCGATGGCGACGTGCGGCTCGTTCAAGGGGCCACCGCGAACGGCGAGCCATTCTATCTGATGGTCGGCGCCGGTTTCGATGGTCGTGTGATTGGATGCCTCAATCAAGCGTTCAAGCGCCGTTTGGCGCGGGCGGCTTATGCGCCTGCGATGGTCCGCGCACTGATGCACCCCGTTGATCGTCTGCAGGTGACGATCGACGGCGTCTCACATACGGCAAACTGGGTGATCGCGGCTAACGCACGCCACTATGGGGGCGGGTTCATCTTGGCGCCTGGCGCATCGATCTTCGAGCCTGGGTTGAAAGTGATCTTGATCAAAGCCGGGACACGGGCTGCTTTGGTCACGCAATTGCTGCGACTGGCGACGGGATCGCTTGGGAAAGAACTTCATCAGGCGGTCACGGTTATCGATGGCCTTAAAATCAAAGTCGAAGGCGTTGTCGACCAGCGGGGGGCAGTGTTCGGTCAAGTCGATGGCGATGGATTCGGTGCGCTCCCGCTCGAGATCGATGCTGCCGGGCCACAGCTGCGTTTGATCGTTCCGCGATGAGCATTTGTTCGCAAATTGTCATACGAATCGCCTAAGCTAGGCCACGTCGAGAGACAGTTAGTCTCAAGGTCAAGCCCCAATTGGGGTGTTATGCCTTGTGGAGTGCGCGTCTAAGCTAAGGGCACCAATAGCCTTGAAGCACTTGGGCGTCTACGCAGTGAATGTCGGACCTTTTGGCCGATCGCACGCGAAGCGGACTTGGACAGGACCGCTGCTTGAAGCGTCAATCGTCGTTATCTGCGCGGTTCATCCGCGCTCCCGTCCTGAACAGCAATCCAAAATCGAAAAAGCATGGCGCATTCTGGCTCTGAGGGTCAGTAAATTCGTCACGTCCGGTTTTGCTTTGCATGAACATCGAGATGGAGTGGCCCATGCTGAAGCGCCTTCATCAACCCTCAAGTACAGTGCACGCGCCGACCAAGTCCGGTGCCAAAGATTTTCTGCATTGGCATCACAAACACAAACATCCTCCAAGTAGGGCTTAGCTGAACCCTTAGCCGACCGGGCGGTGCGAGCCTCGTTTGTCGGCCACAAAATCAAAAGCCGACTCATCTGAGTCGGCTTTTTTGATATAGATGTCCCTGGCACGATCACATCGGCAGGCGTGCGATCTGGTTCGAAAAGTAGTTCTCAACCGCTGTGCTGATTGAGTTTGAGACCTTATCGCGCCACTCGTCAGACTTCAGGTTTGCCGCATCTTGCCGGTTTGTCACGTAGGCAAGTTCAATCAGAACAGCTGGAACCTTAGCCGTCTTCAAGACACGAAAAGCTGCCGAGCGGTCCGGGTTGTTTTGGAGGTTTGTTGTGCCACCCATGTACTCGATGACAGAACGCGAAAACAAATTGGTGCGCTCTTTATTGACCTCGACTTCGCGCTCGGCAAAATCAGCCAGTATGTTTTTCACTGTGCTCGCATCACCGTCATGCTTCTTGACGGCTGCCAGCTCAGTTGCGGACAAGACGTTGGCTGAAACCTCGCCTTTGGCCGACCGCTTCAGATCTTTCGCAACGCCCTCGCGCAGCGAGTAGATTGTGGCGCCACGCGCGTGTGCACCTGCATAATCAGCGTGCACGGCGATGAATAGCGCTGCGTTGTTTTTCTCGCCGAAGTCGCGGCGCGCGTCGAGATCGATAAACGTGTCAGTATCGCGGGTCATGAGCACTTTATAGCGTCCGGTTGCGTTGAGCTTGTCGCGCAACGTCTTGGAGAAGGCGAGCACCACATCTTTCTCGATGGTGCCGAATTTCGACGCTCCAGAGTCATGGCCGCCGTGGCCCGGATCGATCACGATGATCGGCTTAAACGATTTTTGCGCCTTCACCTCAGGGCGGACAGCAGGCTTCGGCAGTGGCGGTTGCACGCCGATTGCCCCTAGGGCGGCGATTGGTACGGCCGTCTTCAAAGGCTTGCGCGGTTGGCCACGTAATGCCGGGTCGACGGGTACGATATCCAAAACGAGGCGGTGTGCCTTGCCATCACGGCTCTTCTCGACGGCTGCTTTTTCAACGATCACGGCGGTGGTAACAGCGATTACAACGCGCGTTTTTCCAGGGGCCGAAAGCCCACCGTAGAACGATTTTACGAGGCCAACGGCACTATCGCCTGACTGCGTCGGCAACTGCATGCGAACGTCGGGCATATCGACGATGACGCGGTTGGGGTTCGAGAGAGAAAGCACCTGGAAGTCTGTTGGCTTTTCGAGGCCAATCACAAAACGTGTGCGGGTTGTGTCGCCCTTAACAACGTCTTGTTCGACGATGGGAGCCGCGATTGCGACGACCTTCGTCGCCGCCGGCGCTAGGATGATGGGCGCGGTCAAGACTTTCTGAACCGGTACACCGGTCGCCGACGGCAAGCTCGTTTGGCTAGCCACCGGTTGTGCCATACACAGCGCTGTGCAGACAAAAATGGTGCTGATACCCGTCACCCGGCGGGAACCGGGACGCGGCAACTCGACTGAACGCATACTGCCAGACCCCCGTCTACGCATACGACTTTACAAACTCTCAAGCATCCTCGATTGCCCGAGGACTGTGGCGAATGATCGGTCTCGCCAAGGCAATGTTATGGATCGATATTGGTAAATGATGCGTTAGGGGCTGACCAATTTTGCGTATCCTTGCTCGACCGTCTCGTCGAGAAGGCGCTTGTAGCCGTTGTAGGCACGGTGCGCGGGCGTGATTTCGCCGCAGGCATCGGCATCAAATTTATCGCGTTTGGCATAAACGATGGGGGCTGCGACCGGCACGATTTGCGCCCGCGCCTTGTTGAGCGTTGTAATCAGACCGCGCATTTCGTCATTTTGATCGAGCTGGCAGACAACGATCATGCGCATCGCGCCTTTGGTCAGTGAAACCAAGTGAATGTACATCGATGATGCCGGGATATAGAGACGCCCACGATGGGAGTAGGGGGCATCAGGGCGGTTTTGCTCGTCAAAAAGAAGGCTCGGCCAACCAGCGTCCCAGGTAATTTCGGTGCGGTAGGCGATGATCATATTCGGCACGCTGAATGCCGGCCGCACTGTTAGAAAACTACCGACATATTGGTCGACTGCCAACCGATTGTAGGCTCCCATATACAGTGGCGCGACGTCGGTGCCGATGCCAGGACGGCCCGGATCGTGGCGTTCGGTCACCTGGCCGCCGGGGCTCGCGTTCCAGGCCTGCTTTATATCCTCAAAGTCGAGGCCCAATACCATGCAGACGTCGAACAGGGTCTGGTCACGAACAGGTCGACCGTTCATCAGGTTTTGAACCGTCTTTTCGTGACAGTCGGCGGCGTCTGCTAGTTCGGCTTGCGTAATCTTTTTCTCAATCATTGCCTTGGCAATGCGCTGTACAGCGGGATTTCGATCGGCAGCGGACATGAACGATGGCTCGGTTGGGACCGCACAATTGCCGGTCGGTTCCGGAAAGTACCGGTATTTTCCACTTCAGTGCAATCGGCAAGATTGCTGGATTTCCGGTTGTTTCCGGAAAGCGCCGCCAGTTGCAGCGCGATGACCTGATCATTCCAGTTGGATTGCGGCAGTCTTAGCCCATCGAACGAAACAATCTCATGGAGGCTGAACATGAACCGCGCACTCAAATTACTCGTTGGACTGACCTTGGTGGCTGCTGCAACGCTGGTGGCGACGCCTTCGAATGCTATTGATTTCTCATGTCGGGACGCTAGCAATGCTGCCGAGCGCACAATCTGTCAGAACGCGCGGTTAGGTCGGCTCGATGATCAGATGGCCGTTATCTATGGCCGACTGCGGTCGGTCGCAGATCATCGGAGTCGCTTGCGATTACGCTCAGCCCAGCACCAGTTTCTAGGTGCGCGTAATGCCTGTGGGTGGGATGCAAAGTGTATTCGGGGGGCTTATCTCGATCAGATCAGCGTCCTCGACGGCAAGTTGACCGAAACGCTCGAGAACTAGCCGTTCGCGAACGCACCCCACATAATTCATAAGCCTGCCGCTGTCATCGTCGCCTCGACGATGACAGCTGCTAGGCGCCGCCGACAATGATGCCGCCTCGTTTCGAGCCATCAATCGGCCCCGACACGCTCGAGCCATACTCGATCTAAATCATAGGTTCGATCATTCTGTCCATGGGACGACGGATTGACTGCTGGTCTGGCGTTAATCTGGAACTAACGCAGATTCTGGCACAACTGAGTGGCGGGCCGCTTTCCCGTCGGATTGAACCGCTGCTCTCATCTCGCCTGCAGTCGAGGACATCGCATGCCGCAACACGACGCTGTCACTGCACTTCGAAGATTTGGCCTCGGCCCAAAGCCTGGCGATATGCAAAGAATTAGTGGTGATCCGCGCGGGTTTCTGCTCGCAAGCATGGCCGACAAGTCGGCAGCACGGATTGACAACCCAGAGCTTGATCCGAGTTACGTCGTCTATGCTCAGGCGCAAGAAGCGCAGATGGCGCAACGCCTCGCGCAGTTACTCGCAAAGGAAGCGCCCAAGGTCGGTTCTGCCGCAACCGCGCCTGGTCAAGTCGTCGCGATGGCGCCTCAGGCGATGGATATGACATCGAAATCAGCGCCTGTGATACCCGACATTAGGCCGAACCAGATCCGGCGCGATGCGCTCAACGACGAATTGGCGGCACGCATCGAGCGAGCGGTCACAACCGACAAGGCTTTTGTCGAACGCCTCGTCATCTTCTGGTCAAACCATTTTTGCGTGTCGTCCGCCAAAGGCCCTGTTCGTGGGCTTGCAGGAGGCTATGAGCGCGAGGCGATCCGCCCGCATGTGCTGGGTCGTTTCGCCGATATGCTGCGGGCGGTCGAGAAGCACCCGGCGATGCTGATCTTTCTCGACAATCAAGGCTCCATTGGCCCCAACAGCAAAGCGGGTAAAAATCGCGGCAAAGGCCTCAACGAAAACCTGGCGCGCGAAATCCTCGAACTGCATACGCTTGGCGTCGATGGCGGCTATAGCCAAGACGACGTGACAAATCTCGCCCGCTTGCTGACAGGTTGGACGGTCGGCCAAACCAACGTCGAAAAGTCAGAGCCGGGTAAATTCTTCTTTGCCCCGCTTCGGCACGAGCCGGGCGAGTGGACACTCGTGGGTAAGCGCTATGCCGATGAGGGTGAGGTTTCAGCCATAAAGGCGCTGGATGATCTCGCCCGCCACCCTTCCACAGCCCGCCATATCGCGACCAAACTGGCGCGCCATTTCGTATCCGATAAGGCGCCTGCGCCACTGATCGCAGCGTTGGAAAAAACCTTCCGCGATACCGACGGTGACCTTGCAGCTGTGGCGCGAACTTTGGTGATGTCGCCGGACGTTTGGGCCCATCCGGCCGCGAAAATCGTGCCGCCTTACGACTTTACAGTTTCACTCGTGCGCGGTCTCGGTTTGCAGCAGAAGCCGGGTGAGATCGTGCGCTTGGCAGGGCTTCTCGGTCAGCCGGTGTGGCAAGTGCCGTCGCCCAAAGGCTGGCCGGACGACGATGATGCCTGGATGGGTCCATCAGCCATTCGTGAGCGCTTGCGGATCGCTGAGAAGGTCGCACGGGACGTCGACAAGTTGGCAGACCCTCGTGTTGTTGCAAACGATCTGCTGGGGCCAGCCTTAAGCGAACTCACACGGCAAACGATTGCGCGCGCCGAAACCCGGGAGCAGGGCCTGGAATTGCTCGTGATGGCACCTGAGTTTCTAAGGAGATAACGCCGATGTCCTGCACCGAACACGTCTCATTGAGCCGTCGGCAGATCCTCAAGGGTAGTGCTGCCAGTCTTGCGCTTTGGGGGTTCATCCCGAAGGCAGCGATTGCCGGAACACGCGATCCGCGCTTGCTCACGATCATTCTGCGCGGCGGTCTTGACGGCTTGTCGATGATCGCACCGGTTGGCGATCCTGACTACGAGCGCATCCGCCAGAAGCTTGCGTTGACCACGTCGGGCAAAGAGGCCGGCCTGCCGCTTGATGGCTTTTTCGTGCTCAATCCGGCGATGCCGTTCTTGCACCAACTCTACAATAAAGGCGAAGCGCTGGCCGTGCATGCGGCGGCAACGCCCTATCGTGGACGGTCGCACTTTGACGGCCAGGATGTACTCGAAAGCGGGTTGGCTGGAACGGGTCGGGCGGATGACGGATGGCTCAATCGCGCACTCTCCGGATTGACTATCGCGGGTAAGGCTGATCCTAAAGGATTGGCGATGGGCGCGGTGGTGCCACTCGTCATGCGCGGGTCAGCGTCCGTCATGTCATGGATTCCGAAAGCCTATGGCATCCAATTGCGCGATTCGACAATTGCGCGGCTCATGGATCTATATGGCCAAAGCGACCCGAAGCTCGCAAAGGCATTTGCCGAGGGCCTAGAGATCGATAGGGTGGGCATGACCACCGTAGCCGCGTCTCCTGCACTTGCTGCCGTGCCCGGACAAGCGCCAGCACCACGACCGTTCCGCGATTTCGTCGAGACAGCCGAAACGGCTGCCAAGTTCATGTCGGCGTCGGATGGTCCCCGCGTCGGTGCGCTCAGCTACAATGGTTGGGATACCCACGCCAATGAAGGTGCGACCCAAGGGCAGCTTGCGACACGGCTCGGTGGTCTCGATGCCGCAATTAAGGCCTTTGCCGAAGGCATGGGGGCCGCGTGGAAAGATACCGTTGTCATCATCGTCACCGAGTTCGGCCGCACCGCCTATACCAACGGGACCGAGGGCACGGATCACGGCACGGCGACGGCGGCACTGGTGCTAGGTGGTGCCGTCAAGGGCGGTCGCATCCTCGCTAAGTGGCCGGGCCTCGCCGACAAAAATCTCTACGAGGGGCGCGATCTTGCACCCACGCTTGATCTTCGAACGGTCATTAAGGGCGTGCTGCGCGACCACCTCGGTATTCCAGCGGGTGCACTGGGAACAACGGTGTTTCCGGAAAGCCGTGGCGCCAATCCGGTCGATGGGCTGATCGTTTAATTTGCTGCTCGGGCGCTAGAGGCGCCAGCCAGAGTGAATTGCGGCGATCCCACCGGTCAGATTACGAAAGCTGACACGCTCGAAGCCGGCCGTTTTGATCAACCCGGCAAACGTTTCCTGGGTCGGAAAGCGACGAATGCTTTCGACGAGGTACGTGTAGGGCTCCGCAGCACCGGCTGCGAGCTTGCCAAGCTGCGGGATCACATTGAACGAGTGGAAGTCGTAGACGGTATCCAGGATCGGTACGTCAACGTGGCTGAACTCAAGGCACAGAAACCGGCCACCGGGTTTCAAGACACGCCGGGCTTCAGTCAGTGCGCGATCAATGTGCGTTACGTTGCGGATACCAAACGCGATTGTGTAGGCATCGAACGTGCAGTTAGCGAACGGAAGCTGCTCGGCGTTACCCTGCACAATGTCGATGCGATCACTGAGGTTTGCGGCGCTGACTTTACGGCGGCCAACTTCGAGCATCTCGGCACTGATATCGCATAGGGTCGCTGAGCACCCTGGCCCCCCGCGGGACATGAATTTCAGCGCAACGTCGCCAGTGCCGCCCGCCACATCAAGCAGCCTGAACGGGGTCGGCCCGCTTGGTGGATTGAGCATGGTAATGAAGTCGGACTTCCAAAGCCGATGCAGGCCGCCCGACATCAGATCGTTCATCAAGTCGTAGTTTTCCGCGACCGATGTGAATACCTCATTGACGAGGCCTTGCCGCTGTTCGGAGGCGACCTCGCGAAAGCCGAACGAGGATTGGGTGGCTGTACCGTTTGGGGTCGGATTGCTCATCGGTGCATAGTACACAATCGGGCGAGGTCGCGACCACTGGTTTTCTCGCCGCATCATGAACGAAGCTGTGCGCACGCTCATAATGTGGCAGAACGCAGGAAATACGTACACACAAGCGCAAAGGACGAACCAGTGAAACTCGATATCGCCCAGACCATGATTGCCGCAACCCTGGCGCACGGCGCTAAGTCCAAATTCATGCCGCTCGGTGTCGCGGTCCTCGATGCGCGCGGCGCACTGAAGGCGTTCGCGGCGGCCGAAGGCACAAGCCTCAGGCGCGCGGAACTCGCCATCGGCAAAGCGAATGGTGCGTTGGCGCTGGGTCTTGGCACACGGGCCATCGCTAAAATGGCAGTCGAACGTCCCCACTTCATTGCAGCCGCCACCCACGCGGTCGGCGGATCATTGGTGCCGACAGCTGGCGGTGTGCTCATTCGGGATCAGTCCGGCGCTTTGCTCGGCGCGATCGGCGTCTCCGGCGACAACTCCGACAACGACGAAGCTGCAGCGCTCGCTGGCATCGCAGCCGTCGGACTCCAGGGCGAAACGGGCTGATCGGCGATGCCTGAGCTACCCGAGGTTGAAACCGTTCGACGTGGACTAGAGCCGGTGATGACGGCTGCCTTCATAACGCGCGTGCATGTGCGGCGCGCTGGTCTCCGGTTTCCATTTCCAGAACGGTTTGCGGAGCGTTTGACAGGCGCGACTGTGACAAGCCTCAGTCGCCGCGCGAAGTACATTCTGGTTCGGCTATCGTCGGGTGAAACACTGATCATGCATCTCGGCATGAGTGGCCGCTTTGCAATTCAACATCCTGATGGGCATGGAGCTGTGCTCGGCGAATACGAACAGGATACCGGAAACAATGCCGTCCACGATCATGTGGTGTTCGAAATGTCGAATGGCGCGACGATCACCTACAATGATCCACGCCGTTTCGGCAGTATGGATCTATGTGCTGACAACGCCATCGAGCAGCATAAATTGTTGTCGGGCTTAGGCGTTGAGCCCTTGGGAAATGCGCTCTCGGCTGCCTACATTGCCGAGCGTGCGGTCGGCAAAGCTACCGATATCAAGGCATTCCTGCTTGATCAGCGCATCGTCGCTGGCCTTGGCAATATCTACGTGTGCGAGGTGTTGTTCCGGTTGGGTCTAAGTCCGCGCCGCAGCGCCAGTTGTCTGGCTAAGCGTGCGGGCAAGCCGACCGAACGGGCGCACCGGATTGTGCCGATTATTCGCGATGTCCTGTCCGAGGCGATCACAGCGGGTGGATCTACCTTGCGCGACTACAAACAGACCGATGGGTCGCTGGGCTATTTCCAACACGCGTTCAAAGTCTATGGCCGCGAAGGCGATGCCTGCGTAGCACCGACCTGCACGGGCGCAATCCGACGCATTATACAGTCTGGCCGATCTACTTTTTTTTGCCCCATCTGCCAGCGGTGAAATTTGCTAGTCGGCGCTCCGCCGCATGAAAATGCCGACTGAATCGGGGGATCCAGTCGGCCGGTAATTTTCTATGGGGTACACACGGAGACGCGACACTTACACGAACTAACGCAACACTTACTGAAGCATAACGCAACGATACCAACGAACGACGCAACTTGAACTGAACTTTCGGCGATCAATCGATACGGAACCAGGAGCCTTAAAGGTGCTGGAAACAACATCATTTCCAGAAGCTTAGAAGCATCAGTTCCATCTCTTACTATGCGAGACTGCCGCTTTGTTCTGACCTTGGCAAATGTTCAAATCATCCGGGTGCTCAATATCTGTGGATAAGTGACATGCTGCGGTTGCGAAGTTCGGTCGAAGCATTTCGGCGACCTCGGGTCGCGATTGATGAATCGGCTGGCCGAGACCCAAAACGATCACTGCAGGACCGTTGCGTCCAAGCCGGTGCCGGGCTAGCAGTTTGCGGGAGATATCCGCTCGCAATTTCCGCCCTTTAGAGAGAGATCGATTCCGCCATGCCAACGCATCAGCTTCTACTTCTCCCGGGCGACGGTATCGGCGTCGAGGTGATGGCCGAGGTCGAGCGCGTCCTAAGCTTGCTCAACAAGAAGAGCAACGCGGGCAAGTTCGAGACCTCGACTGACCTCGTCGGCGGCGTTGCAATCGACAAACACGGCGTCCCACTGACTGACGCCGCGATGGCCAAAGCCCAAGGTGCCAGCGCTGTATTGTTCGGGTCAGTCGGTGGGCCGAAGTGGGATAAGGTCGCTTACAACTTGCGTCCAGAAGCTGGCCTGCTGCGCCTGCGCAAAGAAATGGATCTGTTCGCAAATCTGCGGCCAGCGATTTGCTATCCAGCCCTTGCCGAGGCGTCTTCGTTGAAGCGCGAAGTGATCGAAGGGCTCGACATCCTTATCCTGCGCGAGTTGACTGGCGGCACCTATTTCGGCGAGCCGAAAGAGATCGTCACACTCGAGGACGGCCAGAAGCGCGCTGTCGATACGACCGTTTATACCACGCGCGAAATCGAACGCATTGCCCGGGTCGGCATTGATTTGGCACGTAAACGCACCGGCAAGCTGCATTCCGCCGAAAAGCGCAACGTGATGAAAACCGGCGTGTTGTGGAACGAAGTCGTGACGGCTACGCATAAAGCGCATGGCGCGGGCGTCGAATTGCACCATATCTTGGCCGATAATTGCGCCATGCAACTCGTGCGTAACCCGAAGCAGTTCGACGTGATCGTCACGGACAACCTGTTCGGCGATATTCTGTCGGATGCCGCGGCGATGATGACCGGGTCGCTTGGCATGCTGCCTTCTGCCTCGCTCGGCGCACCAGATGCCAAGACTGGCGCGCGCAAGGCGCTCTATGAACCGGTGCATGGTTCGGCGCCGGATATTGCGGGCCAGGGCAAGGCCAACCCGATTGCGACCATTGCCTCGTTCGGCATGGCCCTTCGCTATTCGTTCGATATGGCGAAGGAAGCGGACTTGCTCGACAAAGCGATCGCCGGGGTTCTGGCGCAAGGCTACCGCACCGGCGATATCATGCAGCCTAACATGCGCCCGGTTGGCACCACTGAAATGGGTTCTGCCATTCTGAAAGAGCTCGAACTACTGATGAGCTGAACATAACTCAACCGTCAGTCTTGCCGGGTATGTGCGAATCGACCCTGAGTGGCATCGTCGATCACACACCCGGAGGCACGGGCCTGATGCCGGTTGAATTTGAAGCACGCCTTTCGGCATTCGCTGAACGCGCGATGCGGATCGTGACCCATTGTGCAAGTGAAGAGGCGACCAGGATCTATCTGGTTATGCCGTTTCTTGAGCTGTTGGGTTACGATGCAGGTGATCCGTCGGTGATCGTTCCGGAGCATGAAAACAGCATCGATTATGCCATCATGGTCAGTGGCAAGCCTGGAATAGCGGTTGCAGCCACTGCTTCGTCCAATCCGTCGTCCGATGTTTATCCCCGGCTGCGGGGCTATTGGAATGCCCGCAAAGTGCTCAAGTTAGGCGTGGCCACCAACGGCATCGTCTACGACGTGTTCATCGACAGCGAAGTACCGCACGTGCTCGATGCGGAACCATTTGTGACATTGGATATCGAGGCGATTGCCGGCGGACGGATCGACCCACAGTGCCTCAAGCTCTTTGTGATGATCAGCGCCGCACATTACGATCCAGTTGGCTTAGCCGAGCAGGCCTACGCCACCAACCTCGTGGACAGGCTGAAGGGCCGCATTTTGGAGGAATTCCGTCACCCGTCGGAGGCGTTGTGTCGCCTGCTGCTGGAGCAGATCGGGGTTCGCAATGCGCGCATTGACGTAATAGACCAGCACTATCGCGCAATTCTGAAGTCTTCCATGGAGCAGGCGATCATTGTGCCGGTGGTTCAAGCCCTGCGCAGATTGCCCGCGCCTTTAGCGTCGACGCCCACACATCCCGCGCCGCAGGTGGAAGCGGTGCCTGCCAAGTCGCGGTCCAGCGGTAGTTTGGGTGATGAACTGGCCGCTTTCAGTCGCTACAAGCGCCGCAGCGCGTGACGGTGGCAGCCGGGTTGAGCTACACGTGTCACTGTAGATGCGTGCTTGCCTGCTTAATTGTCGTGATCGAGCCCTGAGAACTCCATGGTCAGCAATCTTTCAACGATCGGTTTTCATTTTGACGACGACGCGTCGTATCGAGAGGCGATCCAACGATTGGCAGCGGATGCTTTCGAGCGTTTGGCCTGCGAGCCCGGCGACTATGCGATTTGGCGATCACGTACGGCTGCCGAGATTTGGTTCCACATCACCGGTGATCGAGACGAGACAGGGGCGCTGAAAGATCGAGATGTCGTTGGGCTAACCCCATTCTTCGAAGGCTTGAGCAACGTCGCCGTCGAAATCGTTGAGGCGGTCGTCCGTCCAGGTGACAATAACTTTGAAGGCGCGTTTCTGGCATGGGTCAACCCTGATGAAGAAACCGGGCTCGGCGTTCACCAAATTGTCTTCGATGCGGTCGATTTTGCAGCCCATTGTGACCGGCCGATGCCGTTCACTGCGCGCGCCAAGCTTACTGGATTTGCTCGCGAAATCAAAATTGTGAAAGCCGACGACGAGGCCTCACGTGCGCGTCTGTTGTCGAGTGCGCGCTCGTTCATGTCGATTGGTTTGTTCTCGGATATGGGCTCAGGGCAAGGCACGGCGAACGATCCGCCATCCTCGAATGCCCTTCTGACCGCGCGCGTCGTCGAGCATACGACGCTCACCAATGAAGTGACCGGCGCCAACTTCCATTGGTTCTTGGTGCAATCGGCGGATGCGACGTTCGATATCCTGGCGGACCCGGTGCTTGTTCCTTCTGGAGTAAGCGTCGGCACGTTGCTGCAAGTTGGGTGTTTGTTTTTTGGTCGGATCGTCGGTTGAACTTACATTGTCGGCGCAGCGTCTTTAATGGTCACACGCAGCAGCGTTCGCGGTCGGTTCGGGTCGATCAGCGGGGCTGAGTGCAGCAACGAGCAATTGTCCCAAATGACGATGTCGCTAATTCGGTACTCGGGCGTGTAGCAGTACTTTTTCTGCGTCGTATGGGTTTTCAACTCGTCGAGCAGTGCCACGCCTTCTGCGCGTTCCATACCCTCGATGCTGAATGACGAACCGGATACCGCGTAAATCGATTTGGCGCCGGTGTGGGGATGGCGACGGACAAGCGGGTGATGCACCCAGTCCACTTTAGCTTTCTGTTCGTCTCGCAGCGGCGATGCTGCGGTTCGGCTCTGCTCATCCAGGTTGTCGCGATTGCCATAGTGATGGCGGCAGACCAGCCCATCGATCCGCGCTTTCATGCCGGGGCTAAGATCTTCATAGGCTTGCCGCTGGTTGGCGAACGTCGTGCCAGCATCGCCGCCAGGAATTTCGATGGCATGCAGCATCGTGCAGCGGGCGGGCACGGCCAAGTATGAATAGTCGGTGTGGAAGTAGGTGCCGCCGTCTGCCAGCCCCATCGGCTCGCCTTTATCGTTGCGCCGGTTGGACAGGATCAGAATGTTCGGATCGATGGGGTGATGGAATTGATCGATCACGTGCGGCTCTGGTTTGCCGAACCGCCGCGCGAAGGCAACGAAGCCAGCTGGTTCAACTTTTTGGTCGCGCAGGATGACCACCAGTTGGTCATGTAGTGCGGTCTCGATCGCATTAAAATCGGTGTCGCTCATTGAGCCCGAAACTTGAACGCCACTGATTTCTGCGCCGCATGCGTCGGACAGCTTTTGAACCGTAAGAACTGGCATCGCAATCTCCTGGTTGAATGCCTATTTCAAGAAGCCCGGCACAATCAGTCGAGGCAGGAAGAGGGAAACTTCCGGAAAGATGATCAACGCGATCAGCACCAAGAGCATCGGCACGAGCATGATCATCGTATCCTTGATCGCATATCGCAACCGCACACCGGCGACGGAGCAGGCCACCATCAGGCACATGCCGTAGGGCGGCGTCACTAGTCCAAAAGCAAGCGATACGATTGAGATGATCGCGAATTGCACGGGGTGAAGTTCAACCGACTTTGCCAATGGTTCGAGAACTGTACCGACGATGATGATTGCCGGAATCGCATCAAGGAAACACCCGACAACGAGAAACACGCCGGCAATGAAGAAACCTGCCGCGATTGGCCCCATGCCCCAGGTGGAGACGTTTGCCAACAGCTCATGCGGAATGCGGTAGTAGGCGAGTATCCACCCGAACACGCTGGCCGTACCGACACAGAACAATGCAACTCCGGACAGACGGCCGGTATCGAGTAGGGCGGTGTAAAGCTCCTTCTTGCCGATCTCTTTGTAGACAAACGCTGAAAGGGCGATGGAGTAGAGCACGGCCACACACGCCGACTCCGTCGCTGTGAACCAGCCGAGTAAAATGCCGCCGACAATCAGGAACGGCGTGAAAAGCGCGGGTATCGATTGCCATAACGCGCAGCGAAGTTCCACCCAACTTGCTTTTGGATACGTTGGATAACCGCGCTTCACGGCGTAGGCATGCACCGTCACCATCTGTGCTCCGGCGATCAACAAGCCTGGGATCACGCCTGCGAGATATAGTGCGCCAATCGAAGTCGAGATGAGGCCGCCCCAGACAATCATCAAGATTGACGGTGGAATGATCACGGCGAGCACTGCTGATACAGCCGTGATCGCAATCGAGAACGAGAGATCGTAGCCCTCCTTCACCTGGGCATCGATGAAGATTTTTGATTGGCTTGCAGCATCGGCAGTGGATGAGCCTGAGATGCCGGCAAAGAACACGGAAAGCACAACGTTGATCTGCGCAAGCGATCCTGGCCAGTGGCCGACCAGTGTTCGAGACAAGGAGACGAGGCGGTCGGTAATACCGCCGCAACTCATGAGGTTTGCGGTCAACAGGAAGAACGGAACCGACAATAGAATGAACGAGTTGTAAGCGTTGAACGTCTCTTGCGCCAACGTCATAATCGATAAGTGCGGTTCGATCAGGAGGATCGGCAGGCACGCCAAGCCCAGGGCCATTGCAACCGGCACGCGCAGAATGAGCAAGCTAAAGAATACGCCGAACAATAGCATGGCCGCTGGACCGGCTGTCAGGATTTGGGACTTCATGATGCGCTCCGTCCGAACAGGGCGCGAAGTTCATCGAGGAACTGCTCACCAAGAAAAACAATCCAGGTTAGTCCCGCCACCGGCCAGGCGGCGTGGATCATCCAGAGCGGCAGCTCGGCCAACTCCGAGGTTCGATTAAATGCGAATTTTGTGAACTGCGCTCCGCCCCATAAAAACACGACGGCGAGGGCCAAGGTGCCGAGCCTGGCAGCGATCCGCACGGCCGCTTCCGGTCGCCGCGACATTTCCGGCCATACATCAACTTCGAAGTGGCTGCTTTCGCGCACGCCAACCATGGCACCGATCATTATGCACCACACGAACAGGAAACGCGCCATCTCCTCGGTCCAGATATAGTGCGGGATGATATTGGTGAACCGGGCAATGATTTGCAGCGTGACGGGAATGATTAATATCCCGACGCTTAAAGCCAGTAAGATCTCAAGAAGCTTTGCATAAGCGGCAGTGAATCGTCGCCAAGCGGTTGGCTGGGGCATCGATGGCATGAGCACTCCTTGGGGCACGCGTCGAAGCACCGCGGCAGACCGAACAATCTGCCACGGCGCTTCGATCGAAGCGTTAGAACTATGCTGCGTTGATCTTCGCGAAGATGCCTTCGGCTTCGATTTCCTTGGCGTAGGTTGCGATCACAGGATCGGCCAGTTTCTTCATTGCGTCACGCTCTTCGAAAGGAACACGCTTGAGCTTGCCAGCTTTTTCAAGCGCATCGAGCTTAATGCCTTCCTCGCTCGACTCGAGCTTGCGGCCGAAATTACCAGCTTCGGGGCCGGCTTTCAAAATGGCATCTTGTAATTCCTTCGGTAGCGTCTTCAAGGTCTTGACTGAAAAGCAGATCGGGCGGATCGAGACCGCGTGCTGGGTCATGTTGAGGTGTGGCGCCACCTCGTAGAACTTCATGGCTTCAACGCCGGCTGCTTCGTTCTCACCCGCCGAAATCACACCGTTTTGGATGGCGTTGTAGACTTCGTTGTAAGCAATGACCGTCGGGCTCATGCCGACCGCCGCAAACGTTTTCGACCAGATCGGCGCCCCCTGCACGCGTACTTTTAGGCCCTTGATCTCGGCCAAGTTCTTAAACGGTTTGTTGGCGAAGATGTTGCGAATGCCGCCGCCGGAATAGCCGATCAGCATCACTTCCGCTTTGTTTGCGACTTCATCTGCGATCGGCTTCAGGATGCCTTGGGCAACAACAGCATTCATGTGTTCGATGCCCTTGAACACGAACGGGGCATCGATGAAGGGTGCCGCTTTTGCAAATGTCGACATGTGAGCTGGCGACACGATGCCGTAATCGACGGCTTTGCCCTGTGCCATGTACTCGAAGTATTGTTTTTCCAGACCCAACGATGAGTTCCGGTGGAGCGTAAAGTTTACCGGCTTGCCGTAGTATTTTTTGACCAGCTCTTCGAACAATAACAAAGCCTTGTTAAAGGCATGGTCATCGTTAAATTGCACGGCACCGTTGAGCGTTATAGGTGCTTGAGCGCGGACAACATTGGGAAATCCAAGCGCGCTCACGGCGGCGCTGACGCCAAGGCCCTGCAGCACTGATCTACGTTTCATCGTTGGTCTCCTCCAAAAACGTTTTTACAGTTTTCACACTGACTGCCGGTCTTACGCCGGTCGCGACGGAGACTATGGAGGAGTGCCTTCGCTGCCAAGCACTAAAATGGTTGCGTTTTGGCACATCCAGGAATGCTCATTGCGCAGGGCCAATTGCAAACGAGTAATTGTAAGTCACCCGAAAGGGGTTCTAGTCTGCGACGTGCAGCCGCCCAGCCAATAGGGTAGCGCACTAACCCGATACGTGGAGGAAACGAATGCCAGATTTCAAAATCTCACGGCGGAACGCACTCTTGGGCAGCGCTGCCGTCGTTGGCGCCAGCAGTCTTGTCGGTTTTGGACCCGCGCATGCGAAGGCGCCGATGGCGAAGAGCCAGACATCCTATTACTATCGTTTCCCAGTTGGTGAATTCCAAGCGACCGTTGTGTCGGACGGACCACTGCCGCTTGGCGAACCCTCCGCCACGATGAAGGGCATGACAAAGGAAGAGATCAGTAAGGCGTTGACCGACAACTTCCTGCCGACCGATCAGATCGTGCTGGAGCAGAACGTACTTGTTTTGAACACCGGCTCGCGACTTGTGCTGTTCGACAGCGGCATGGGTACCAGCAAAATGTTCGGCGCGACGACAGGCCGTATTCTGGCGAGCTTGAAAGAGGCCGGCATCAACCCGGCGCAGATCGATGATGTCATCTGCACCCACGCTCACATCGATCATATCGGTGGCTTGGCCGATGCCAAGGGCAAACGTTATTTTCCCAACGCCACGATCCATATCAGCAAGGCCGACTACGATTTCTGGACGGACGAAAAGAAACTCGGCGGTGATTTGAAGGCGTTCGTCACCCACGCCCGGCAGAACCTCTTGCCCTACAAGGACCGCGTGAAGTTCGTCGAAGACGGCAAGGACGTGTTGCCCGGCATCCAGGCGATGAGCGCGCCCGGTCATACCGTTGGCCACACGATTTTCATTATCAAGTCAGGTGGCAAAACGCTTGCCTTCACAGGCGACACGACGCACCACCAGATCCTACTGACAGAGAAACCGCGCACCGAGTTCGCCTATGACACGGATCCAAAGCAGGCCGTGCAGTCACGTCTGAAAGTATTCGACATGTTGGCATCGCAGAAGATCCCGATGATTGCCTATCACTTCCCATGGCCCGGCTACGGCCACCTCGCCAAGAGTGGCGAAGGCTATCGTTACTTTGCAACGCCGATGGAAATCGTTCGCATCCCACCGAAGAAGGCATGAGCGGCGCCCCGAGCACCATCACGGAAATCGTGGGGGAGCTTGGGGTTCCACCTCGTTAGGCCATAGTCCGTTGATGTTTGGAGTAGCAATACCATGCCTCAGCCTGTCACACTGATTACCGGTGCCAGTCGCGGTATTGGTGCTGCGATTGCCGCCGATCTGGCGGACAAAGGTCATTTGGTCATTGGGCTGTCGCGCTCAAAGCCAGCGGCCTTCAAGGGAGAGTTCGTGGGCGTCGATCTGGCCGATGCCAAAGCTGCCCGCGAGGCGCTCGACCACGTCATGAAGCGACATAACGTGACGCGCCTTGTCAACAACGCGGGTGTGGCCCTCGTATCGGAGCTGACCCAGACGACCGAAGTCGACTACGAAAAAATGATGAACCTCAATGTGCGCGCGCCAATTCTAGCGATCCAGGCTGTTTTGCCGGGCATGCGTAGGGCGAAGTTTGGCCGCATCGTCAACATCGGGTCCCGGGCGGCACTTGGAAAAGAGACGCGAGCCGTCTACGGCGCGACCAAGGCTGCGGTGTTGTCGCTGACGCGCACGGCCGCGATCGAAAATGCGAAGTTTGGCATCACCGTGAATTGCATTGCGCCTGGACCGATTGAAACGGAAATGCTGATCGCGAACTATCCGGAAGGCTCGCCGCAGTTGGCCGCGTTCCGTCAGCAAATCCCGGTCGGTCGGATGGGGACGCCTGCGGAGATTGCGCATGCGGCGTCCTACTTCCTTCATGATCACGCAGGCTACACGACCGGCCAAGTGCTCTACGTATGCGGTGGGATGTCGTTGGGACAAGTGCCGATCTGATGACTTTGAACCAATTGCCGCCGCCATTCTCCACGCGCATCACTAAACTGTTTGGCATCGAACACCCGATCCTATGTGGCGGGCTCATGTGGCTGTCCGATGCACGCTATGTGGCAGCTAGCGTGAACGCTGGCGGGATGGGTTTCATCACGGCGCGCACCTTTCCTGATCCGATCGCATTCCGAAATGAGTTGCAGACGTGCCGCGCGCTAACGTCCGGTCGGCCTTTTGGCGTCAATCTCTATTTGACGCCGCGCGAGGCTGATAATGCGTTCCTGACCGGGCACACGCGCATTCTTCTCGACGAAGGGGTTCGGCTGCTGGAAACGTCGGGACTTCCCCCAAAGGCGCTTCTGCCAATGCTCAAAGAGGCTGGCGCGGTCGTAATGCACAAGTCCTCGACGGTCCGTCATGCGATGAGTGCAGCAAAACTTGGCGTTGATGCCGTGGCGGTAGTCGGTGCCGAGTGTGGTGGGCATCCCGGGCTGCAACTGGTCGGTACCATGGTGCAAACACCGCTTGGTGCGGAACGCATCGAATTACCATTTGTTGTCGGTGGCGGCATCGGCCACGGCAGTCAGGTGGCAGCAGCGCTTGCAATGGGAGCCGACGCCGTGTTGATCGGCACCCGCATGTTGGCGGCATCAGAGATCAATGCGCATGAAGCCTATAAGCAGCGGATGATCGAGGCTGACGAGGGTGCATCACGGCTGATCATGCAGTCATTCCGCAACACTTACCGCGTGCTCGATAATCGTGATGCGCGATCGGTTGCGGACCTAGAGGCTGTCGGGGAAAAAGACTACGAACAATACCGCCCGTTCGTAGCAGGAACCCATCAAAAGGTTGCCTACGAAACCGGTGATTGGGAGCGTGGTGTGCTCTCGATGGGCCAGGCAATTGCGTTCTCTCGAAAGGCCGAGAGCGTCGCCGAAATTTACCAGCAGCTGCTGCAAGATGCCGTCGCTGCGTGTGTCCGCATTCAGGCACTCAGATAATCAGCGCGCCCTTGGTCTTCGCCTCGGCCTCCGGCTCGACGTGAATGAGAATCTGCGCGCCATCAATCTTTTCGTGAAGCGCTGCTTCGATGCGATCGCAAATTTCGTGCGAGCGAGCGACCGTCATGCGGCCGGGCACGACCAGATGAAATTCGACGAAGGTGGCCGGTCCGGCCGTCCGGGTTCGCAAGTCGTGAACTTGCAGTGCACCGTCTGCGTTCGAAGCGATCAGCCTGCGGATTTCGGCCAGAATGTCCGCTGTCACGCTTTCATCCATCAAGCCGCTGACCGATGACGAGATGATGCGCCAGCCGGCCCACAGGATATTGACGGCAACGAGCGCTGCCATCAGCGGATCGAGAATGGTCCATCCAGTCGCCCAACTGAGCGCGAGACCGGCGACAACGCCAATCGAGGTCGCGACGTCGGTTACGAGGTGCCAGCCGTCGGCCACCAATGCCGGTGACATCAACGCGCGGCCCTGTTTGATGAGAACTCTGGCCCAGGCGGCATTGATACAAGTTGCAGCCGTGTTGATCATCAGGCCAAGCGCTGGTTCTTCGAGTGCACGCGGCGTCTGAAAGGCCGCGTAAGCCTGTGCCAGGATCATGAGCGCTGCGATAAATACCAATGCGCCTTCGAGCGCCACTGCGACGTATTCAGCCTTGTGATGCCCGAAGGGATGCCGGCGATCAGCCGGGCGCTGCGCGATCTTGATGGCGACCAGGGCTGCAATCGCAGTGATCACGTTCACAACGCTTTCCAAAGCGTCGGAATACAATGCAACGCTACCGGTGACGCGATAGGCTGCGTATTTGATGCCCATAACGATCAGCGAAACAGCGATGCTCGCAATCGCAAGCTGGCCGACGAATTGTTGTGCTGGGCGCACGTGATGAGTTCCAATCGGGCTGACAACCGCTACGTCGCCGTTCACTGGCACGTTTTCCAGTCAGCAGGCAAGGTGAACGCTGTACGAGAGGTATGTGATAATTTGTGCTTATTTTCAATATGTTCCACAGGTTCGTCGCCTCGCGCCCTCCCACATGCACTGCGAATCAGTTCGTATCAGTGCGGCGACATTGAACGGTCGTGAGGAGGATCACGTCATGGCCAATTTTACCACCCACATTGCGGTTGGAACTATCGTTAGCGGTGCGCTGGCGACGCTGACGCTTGCAGCCGATGTTATTGCACCTGAAAATTTGGTGGCTGTGACCATGGCTGGTGTTCTCGGTAGCGTATTGCCGGATATCGATCTGAAAGACAGCCGACCAAGCCAGGCGATGTTCGGCGGTCTGGCCGTATTCTTGTCATTCGCAATGCTGTTTACAGTCGCCTATAAATTTTCAATCGCCGAGATGTGGTTGATCTGGCTCGGAACATTAATTGGGGTCCGATACGGGGCGCAGGCGATTTTTCATCGCTTCTCTTATCATCGCGGGATCTGGCACTCGATACTGGCTGCGGGATTCTTTTGGTTTCTCACGGCGGTGGTCTTCAAGCTAGTATTGAACCGGCACGAGGGCGTTGCTTGGCTTGCTGGCGGGTTCATGTTCATGGGCTATATGACCCATCTGATCCTGGATGAGATCTACAGCGTCGACGTATTTGATGTTCGTGTGAAGTCCTCGTTCGGCACGGCCGTAAAGTTGGTCGACAGCAAGCGATGGGCAGATACGGCCGTGGTCGCAACCCTGGCTGTTGCTGCATTTGCCTTCACGCCGTCATCCAAGACGTTTGTCGAAGGCATTGCTTCGCGCGATTTGTGGTCGAGTCTGCAACAAAAACTGCTGCCGCGCGATCAAACTTGGTTCCGTGTCATCCAGCTGGCGCGTGATGATGCGGCAGCTTTGGAAGGTACGCCCATTGGAGCAACCTTGCGTGCCGATGGCTCGACTCTGACATTCGGCCTGCCATCCACAATCACGACAGGCACGATTCCGACACCTGCGCCGGTACCGCCTAAGTAGTATATTGAGGGTGCTGCTGCTAAGCTTTTTCCCGGGGATCGTGAGTTGTCATTCGGGGGCGGCACTTTGTTGGAGTACGTATCAGCACCAGTCTGGCTGCTAACGATACTGGGGCTCCTTGCGGTGGTCGCGATTGTTGATCGTGCTATTTCGCCAGCGATCAGATCGATCACCACTGCTAGACGGGAGCGAGCCGTTGAGCGTCTGAATGAACGACTAGCTGTTCCCATTGCGCCGATAAAGCTTGTCGGCCGCAAGGCTCTGATCTCGCAGGTGATACTGGATCCGGCTGTGCAATCCGCGATAGCAGCGGAGGTGTTACAAAGTGGTAAGTCGGCGCGGTTTGTCGAAGCGCAGGCGCAGCACTATGCGCGCGAAATCGTTCCAGCGTTCAGTACGGCGCTTTACTTCAAGGTTGGGACCAAGATTGCTCGCAAACTGTCGACGGCCCTCTATCGGGTGCGTGTTGGGGCAAGCGATATCACGGCGCTGCAAGGCATCCCGCCGAATGCTTCGGTGGTCTTTGTGATCAATCACCGATCGAATATGGACTATATTTTGGTGACCTATTTGGCGTCACGCAGTTCGGCATTGAGCTACGCTGTTGGTGAATGGGCGCGTGTGCCAGGTCTTGCAGGCCTGATCAGGCTGATGGGCGCCTACTTCATCCGGCGCGGTAGCGGCAATCAACTCTATCGGCGCGTGCTTGCGCGCTATGTACACATCGCAACCGCATCGGGCGTTACGCAGGCGGTGTTCCCAGAAGGCGGTTTGTCACGTGATGGGCGCCTGCAACCAGCGCGCCTTGGATTAATTGCCTACATGGTGGCGGATTTCGATCCCAGTGGCGCACGCGACATCGTATTCGTGCCCGTCGGTCTCAACTATGATCGCGTACTCGAGGACCGCGTTTTGGTCACTGCGGCAGCGCAGGTCGAACTTGGACAAAAGCCGCGTTTCGGTTTTAGACTCACAACGTTTTTAGGCTTCGTATCGCGCATGATTGCTGGCCGCGTCCTTGGTCGTTGGTACAAGAATGGGTACGCCTGTGTCAGCTTCGGCAAGCCTGTTTCTCTCAAGGCGTACATGACGAACAAGCGTATCGATTTTCGCACATTGAACGATGTCAGACGCACAGCAGCGGTGACCGAGCTCGGCGCAACCCTGATAGGGGAGATCGGCAGTGCCGTGCCGGCCTTGCCGGTCAGTCTTGTTGCGGCTGTATTTATCGCAGCGCATGGACAACCGATTTCAGCGCTTGAACTCAAGGCTTCAGTTGCGCGCTTGATCGCGACGTTGCAGGCGTCGGGAGCGCAAGTCTATGTGCCGCGCGCGGATGACGATTATGCCGTCGACGTCGGCCTTCGCATGTTGATGCTACGGCGATTGGTCGTTGAAACGGTGGGACTTTATGCGGTTGTGAAAGGTGAAGAGAGGCTGCTTGCGTACTACGCAAATGCAATTGCGCATTTATTGCCGACCATTGAGCATTCCGACAACTCAAACCAATTCAACCAACCTTGAGTCTAGGGCGTTCTGCTCCCGTTCGAAGCTCGAGCCCTGCAAGGTAGTTCGCTACGAGGTCGTCAACCAGTACTATCGCATCGTCAGCTGTGACAGTCGACAATTTATCGGTCACAGCCAATGCGGTAATGCCATGTACGCCGGCCCATAGCACCCGCGCCGCTCGCTTCGCGGCGATCGGATCTTTGTCGAACAGTAAGGGACGGATTGCGGCCTCGACCCGCTCAAGCAACTGATCGAGCTTTTGTTGGTACCACGGAGGTATTTTCATGTTTTGCGGGAGATGATGCTCAAACAACAGGTTCCACAATCGTGGTCGCTCCGTTGTGTATGCGAGATAAGTGCGGGCTAGCCGCATCACTCTATCATGGGAGTTTCCATCGGCCGGCAATGCGACGAGACGTCGGTCCAGTTCATCGAGAACGCGAGCTTCGACCTGCAGAACAAGGTCATCGAGGTTATCGAAGACGTTGTAGATCGTGCCAGGTGAGTAGCCGACATTTTTGGCGATCTCGCGCGCGGACAAGCCAGTAAGGCCGTCCCGAGAGATAATTGCCTCACATGCTTCGATGATTAATTGACGTAGCACTTCTGGTGTGTGTTCGGAGCGACGCCCCATGATCCCCGCCTAGACTTAACTGCGATCCAAACTGATCAGTAGCGTACAGTTAGGCAGTGCGTGGAAGCAATATCTACGCCGTCGCGAATGACGAACAATAGTTATACTGTAATGCGATGCTTTCGGTGGTGCAGTGCCACAAATGAGCGATGTACCACCGTCGCGCTTGACTGCTGATTAGCAGATCGGGTCGGTATTATACTGGATCTGGCTCGAGGCGCGCGGCTTCAGGAAAAATTTGTCCTGGAGTGTCGTGATTCCCGGCATATAGGTCGAGAAGATCAACGGCGTGTAGTTATACTTCACTTCCGCGACGATCACGCTGCCACCAGCATCAACGATGCCGGCCGGCAGCGAGTACGTCTGGTTCTTGGCATAGGTCGCAGCGCCGCCCTGAAAGTTATAGCTCCAGCAAACCTTCGTGTTCGTCGCATCGGTAATGTTGGCGAAAACACTCGTTAAAGTGACGCGAAGCAATGATGTCTCGAATGGCGTCATCAAGATCTTGGCGATGTCCATCACGTTGCCAAGTTGAACCGTCGTGATCGTCTTCTCGCGCGCGACCAAGTCAGCCGTCGAGCTGGCGATCTGCGTGATCCGGCGGTCCACGGTAATGGCTTGGCTGAATTCGATCGAGCCAATGAAAAGCGCCAGCATGATCGGTACGATCATGGCGAACTCGATCGCGGCGACGCCACGCTTGTCCTGGTTCCAGCGACGGACAAGACGAGTGGCTTTGGTTGCGATGAATTGCAAGTATGAGTGTCGCATGGTTTCGTTTCCAGGTTCTGTTCGTGGCATCGCGCGCAGTCGTGCGTACCGCCGGCTCAATGCTTAGTAAGGCTCGATCTTGAAGGTGGTCGACGCTTGGATGAGCGCCGCGCCGTTCGCCATTTTACCGACCTGGAGAAACGGAATTTTCCCTGCCAGCGTCCATTCGAGACAGGCCGACACGAGCATGATTTTGTTCTGAGTTCCCACCGAAAAGGGCGTGCTTGCTGGGGCTACAAGTGCGCCGCCGGCATCGACGCAGGCAGGCTTCACGATCGCCTGACCAACATCGAAACTCATGACGTTGACGCGCAATTTGCTGCTGCAATCGACGTAAACCGGTAACTTCGAGCAAACGCTGGTCTTGAACTGATCACGCGTCATGCCAGCTGCTTGGGCTTCACCAGTGCGGATTGGGCGCGAGGCTTGCTCAACGGCGTTCTCGGTTGAGAAGGTTGTGAAGAAGTACAGGCCAACAGCCATGATGCCGAACAGCAAGGCGAGGAACGGGAAGGATACCATCGCAAATTCGATGGCTGCTGTACCGCTCTCGTCGCGGCGTAGGTTTCCAGCACGCGTTTTTGCCTGGCGACGCGCCTGCTGCCAAAGCAATCTGAATCCGGTGGTTTTCATACGCGTACCTCTGGCCAACAACTCTTTCGTTCTGGCCCGGTCAGCAAACACTAAAAATATAAACGACTTGCTTATTATTCAATTCAACGATTGACTCGGTCAAAAATTGATTAACGAACGACCGCTCGCTTCGTGAGCGTTTGGTACGAAGTGCTGGAATGGAAAGAAGTCGACCTTGCAACCGACTTCCAATTGCGTTCGAATGTGTCGCAGCACTGATTACTGCGAGCCAGAGCCGCCTGGGTCTGCGCCCGACTCGGACGTCTTGATCTTAGTCGTCGTACTCTTTGTTATATTTTCGAAGTACGTGTGGTCATCACCGATCGTGATCGATGGGTTGCACTGTGGCGAGCAATTGTAGCTCTCCCGCTTGGGTCCCTTATGCAGATTGACGACCCGTCCCTCATCGCGCTGTACAAGGACGCGTTGGTCTTGAATGACATTGCGCTCTGCATCCAACGAAATGATGTTGGTGATGCCAAACGACTTGCCGGTCACGACGAGCAGGTTGCCGCCTTGCACGGATACGTCGGCGATTGTTGGATTGCCGATGATGATTTCCGCAGCAGGTCGCGGCAAGCGTAGCAACTGGGACTGGTCGTACTTTACGATCAGATCATCCGCGAGGGCTGCTGGCGCCTCGATCATAATCGCACCGAGTGCGGTCGCTGCCGCCAGGAGAGCCGAGATCGGACTTGAAAGCGTGCGACGCGGTAGATGAATGAAGTTCGACATGATGGTCCTGATCCTTGGCGGTCGAGTGACCCGACAAGTATCGACCCAAATTGGTGAAGGAACTGCAAACGAGCGATCACTTTTGAGCCGACTAGGACCCTTGACCCAAAATTTCCTAGCGACGCCGTGCACGGCCGAGTGATTTCGTCCAGCGCCGCGATTAGGCGCCGCTTCGCGCCTGGCGAACAGCTAACGCGCGACGCTGTATGCGACAGTCAAAAGCAATGTTCGACGGGGTGGGTCGACAAAGTTTCCGTCTTAATACTTCATCGAGCAAGTGAATTTCGAAGTATGCCGGTCTGAATTCTTGTAGTAAGTAAATTATTAACGGATATATCGCTGTTTTTACAATATCACAGGGAATCATTTAAGCAACGAAGGGAAGAGTTTCTATAAAATCTCATGTTGGTTGTTATTTTTAATCTTGGAATGTGAGTGTGAGGCAGCTTGGTTGCTGGTCGTTAATAAATTTTCCTGCCCATTTTACCAGATGTTAATACCTCATCTGTATCTTTGCAATTGTTCGGACGGCACGACTGAGGCGCCGCTGAACGGGAGCGCTGCGGCGCAGTCAGTCAACCAGTTGGAGTATCGGTCATGAAGAACGTTTTCGCTCGCTTCGTTAAGTGTGAATCAGGCGCTACTGCAATCGAGTACGGCCTGATCGCGGCGCTCATCGGCGTTGCCATCATCACGGTTGTCGGCCAGGTCGGCTCGTCGATCAACACCACCTTCAAGTCGGTCAAGACCGGCCTCGACAGCGTAAAGTAAGCTTCTGCTGAAAGTTCGGTCCCGGTCACAACGCGTGATAGGGATGACTTTGAAAACCGCTCGCCCAGAAATGGGTGGGCGGTTTTTCAATGTGGACGTTGAATGCTCTGCTCGGCCATTAAGGTTCAATTTACCATGGCCCACGATCATTATTTCATTTTACGCACATTCACTTTCTTCAGTTCGAGTTTAAGCTTTGCGTGTCATCCTGCGAACAGGTCAAGAGCGAGCAGAGTTCGCATGAGCCTGGGGAGCAAGCCCCTTAGTCAAATCAACCAGTTGGAGTATCGGTTATGAAGAACGTTTTCGCTCGCTTCGTTAAGTGTGAATCAGGCGCCACTGCCATCGAGTACGGCCTGATTGCCGCCCTCATCGGCGTTGCCATCATCACTGTTGTCGGCCAGGTCGGCTCGTCGATCAACACCACCTTCAAGTCGGTCAAGACCGGCCTCGACAGCGTGAAGTAAGCTTTCAGTTTTTTAATCGCATGCGCGATTAGAGAATTCGAATGCCGCTTGATCAGAAATGATCGAGCGGCATTTTACATTTAATGACTTGATTGCGTTCACTCGATTTGACATTTTGAGAGCAACAGTGGAAGAATTTGAATTGAATGTTTGTTTTCAATCAAAATTTAAGGGTCGAGGCGTATGATTTGATCAAGGTCGTTTCGGGTTCGAAAGTGCACTCGATTGAACCTGGGGAGCATGCCCCGCGTGAGTAAACCAGTTGGGAGTATAAGTTATGAAGAACATTTTCGCTCGCTTCGTTAAGTGTGAATCAGGTGCCACGGCAATCGAGTACGGCCTGATCGCAGCCCTCATCGGCGTTGCCATCATCACGGTTGTCGGTCAGGTCGGCTCATCGATCAACACCACGTTCCAGTCGGTCAAAACCGGCCTCGACAGCGTCAAGTAATTCAAAGATGTCGATCTTGTAACTTCAGGATCAGCATTTGGACAGAAAAAATGGTCGCGATTGGCTTGATCAAGCTGCGCGGCTATTTTTGTGTTTGTGGTTCGCATGGACTTTAGAAGTGCCAACGGTTTTTTAAGCATCGGTTAAAGCAACAAGAAAAATTTGATCAGTTACTAAAAATATCAGTCATCTCGTTAACGCTCGCTACGGTAGGGTGAAACCGAATGGGTGGGATCGCGGGCGAGTACTTCTTGCTCTAAGAAAGCGCGTTGGAGACAATAATGAAACAAAAGTTCAAAAAATTCTGCAACAACGAAAATGGTGCAACTGCAATTGAATACGCCTTGATTGCAGGCTCGATTGGTATTGTGATCATTACCGCTGCACAATTGATTGGTGGGAGCCTCGTTGGCGTGTTCACCAATGTGAAGAATGGCTTCCCTGCCTGACTTGATGGGTGGAAAAATGCCTCGAGATCGCGATCGCGTTCCTTTCGTGATGGTTATGCAAGTGCAAGTTAAGAACTGAGAGAATAGCCAGTGATTGAATTTCCTCTCCTTTTGATGTTTCCCGCCGCCATGGCGTTTGCGGGCGCCATGGATTTCTTCACGATGACAATCCCCAACCGGGTGTCACTTGCGTTGATTGCAGGATTTGGCGTCGTTGCCGCAATGGCAGGTGCACCGTGGATGTTGGTCGCGAACCACGTCGCGGCTGGGTTGCTGTTCCTGGGTGTCGGGATCTTCATGTTTTCGATGGGATGGTTGGGTGGAGGCGACGCGAAGTTGCTGGCGGCTGCAGCCCTGTGGTTGGGCTTCGATAGCCTGTTCCCGTACATCACGTTGGTGACAATACTCGGCGGCGTGCTTGCGATCGGGTTGTTGGCGTTTCGCAATATTACGCCTCCCGTTTGGTTGATGGGCCAAGAGTGGGCGCTGCGGCTCCACGATCGGCGCGGCGGCATACCGTATGGCATCGCGCTCGCGGGCGCAGCACTTTGGGTGTACCCTAGCACGCCGTGGTTCATGGCATTTGCAACTTAAAAGCACGGGCGGCCGACGATCTGCGTTCTCGAAATCGAGCGCAAGTTAACCTCACGTTGAGACTTCGGCAGCATAGTGAAAGTCGGACCAGGGTCGTCTTCCGACCGTTGATAAGGACCGCTGCGCTATGAAGAAGAAGGCCCAAGTAATCGGTATCTCGGTCGCGGGTGTCGCGGGCTTGCTTGCGTTCCTGATGATGGGAAGCATGTTGAAGCCGCCGCCCAAGCCGGTACAGGTCGATAAGATCGTCGATGCCGTAAAGGTGCTTGTCGCCAAGTCGGACATTGAGCTCGGGACCGTTGCCACGGATCAGAGCTTTCGCTGGCAGGATTGGCCGAAAGACGCGATCAGCCCCAACTTCGTGACCAGTACGTCGAAGCCCCAGGCTTTACAGGAATACGCTGGCCGCATTGCCCGTATGCCGATCCTACAGGGTGAACCAATTACAGAGAACAAGATTGTGAAACTGGGCGATGGTGGCGTGTTGGCCGCGATCCTGCCTGCTGGCATGCGTGCCATTTCGACTAAAATCGAATCGCGCACGGCCGTGGCAAACCTGGTTCTTCCAAACGACCACGTTGACGTCATCCTGACGCAGCGCAAGCGCGGCAAAAATGGCTCTGAAGAAATCGTCAGCGACACGCTGTTCCGCAACGTTCGCGTTCTAGCGATCGGCCAACAGGTCGAGTCCAAGGAAGGCAAAAAGAGCGCAGAAGGCAGCGTCGCTACGATGGAGCTCACGCCGAAGCAGGCCGAGATGTTGGCGCTTGCGAACACCATGGGCGAAATTACGCTGTCGTTACGTTCGGTTGCTGATCTCAATGGCGATGGTCCGTTGGTCAACGACGAGATGAGCAAGAAGGATCGCGGCAACTCTGTCCGGGTCCTGCGCTATGGCGTGAAATTCCGTGCCTACGGCGTCAACTGACGATCGTTTAAGTGATCGTTGACGCTTTCCAAATAGACTTACGTCAGTAGCCCGTTGCGTATGTGTTTGTGTCTGAGTGCACCCCTTGTTCCGGTAGCTCGTCAGAAGGCTCCATACCGATGCGGACTATTTTTAAAATTGCCACGGGCCTTGCCCTGATGAGTACCTTCGGTTTCGCCGGAGGCTTGGCTTCTGGCTGGAGCGGCGGCGAAGCATTCGCGCAAGGTGTCACCAACGCGCGGCGAACCGTCATCAATGCGGACACCGTCGCTGGTGCGAAAGAACTCCAGCATCCAGGTGGACTTCAGTCCGTCATGCGGATCAGCGAAGTTGGGTTGCCGGCCCACAAGAAATTGCGGATGGGGCTGAATAAGTCCACCGTGCTCGAAGTGCCGCGCGCCCTGCAGGACGTGATGATCTCAGATCCGTCGATCGTCGATGCCGTCGTGCAGACGTCGAATCGCATATTCCTACTCGCCAAGAAGAGCGGCGTTGCAAACGCTTTTTTCTTCGACGCGCAGGGGCAGCAGTTTTTGACGCTTGAGCTGTATGTTGAGCGCGACGCGTCAGGTCTTGAGGGCATGTTGAACCGGTTGTTGCCGGGGGCAAACATCAAGGTCGAAATGATCAATGAGGCCGTGGTGCTCAACGGCAGCGTCCGAACGCCGGTTGATGCGACCCGCGCCGTGCAAATCGCAACCCAATTCGTCTCCGTTGAGATCAAATCGGTAAGTGCAGTCGGCACGACCGGCAACTCGGACGTTCAGTCGTCGAATTCCAAGGCCGAAGCCAAGGTCATCAACTTGCTCGCAGTCGAAGGCGAAGACCAGGTGATGCTGCGCGTCGTAATCGCCGAAGTGCAGCGCACCACAATGAAGCAGATGGGTATCAACCTTGGCGCTCAACTGGCATCTGGTAACTTTGCAACCTCATTTCTGACTGAAAATGCGTTGCCGCTGACTGCTGCGGCCGGCCTTGGCAAGTTGCCGATCCCCGGTATCAACACTCAGAATGGTGGCACGAGCATCTGCGCTGGCGGTGGGCTTTGCAATTACAATACTGGTCCGTCCACTGGCGTGTATGGCAACTCTGGCCTTTCGGGTGGATGGAATGATAGCAGCGGCAACCGCATTAGCCACGCCCTCAAGGCGCTGGAGCGTGATGGTCTGGTCAAAACGCTGGCTGAACCGAACCTGACAGCTGTTTCGGGTGAAACGGCGAAGTTCCTTGCCGGTGGCGAATATCCGATCCCTGTTGTTGATACGACCGGCGCGCTATCGGTCACTTTTAAGGAGTTCGGTATCGGTCTTGCTTTCACGCCGGTCGTGATGTCGGAAGGTCGGATCAGCCTGAAGATCGAGACCGAAGTCAGCGAACTGTCATCAATTGGTGCCGTTACGCTTAGCAATATCTCGATCCCGGCAATCAAAAAACGGCAGGCGAAGTCGGTGGTTGAATTGCCATCCGGTGGCTCGCTCGCTCTCGCCGGTTTAATCTCCGAAAACATGAAGCAAAATATCGATGGCTTCCCAGGTCTGAAAGATCTGCCGGTCCTCGGCACTCTGTTCCGCAGCCGGGACTTTATCAAGGAAGAGACCGAGCTGGTTGTGATCGTGACGCCCTACCTTGTTCGTCCCTCTTCCCGCCGAGAACTTGCCCGTCCAGACGATGGATTGGCTGCCGCCACCGATATGAAGGCGAATTTCCTCGGCCACATGAACAAGATCTACGGCAAGGGAACGGCCATGCCGGATGGCGGCCTGAAGGGCGACTACGGGTTCATTGTTGAATAAAGCCTCGTGCTGGAGAGACAGTCATGACGAACTTAAAGTCGAATAACACTCCGGTTGCTGCTCCGTTTTCGCGGACCACACGGGGCTTAGCCATGAACCTTGCCTTGGTTTCGGCAGCCGCACTGATGATTGCCGGTTGCAAGGCCGGTCAGGACGGTCCTCAGGTTGCCGGATGGAGCGTTGTCGATCCAACGCAGCGTCACCCAATCTTGGTGTCGCAGCAGCCCTCTAATCTATCCTTGAAGGTACCACGCGGCAGTGCCGGTATGTCGCCGCACCAGAAGGCCCAAGTTGTCGATTTCGTCACGCGGTACCGCGCCGGCGACAGCGGCAACAGCAAGTTGGTGATTGCAGCGCCCAGTGGCTCGCCGAACGAAGTCGCCTCGATGCAGGCAGTGGCTGAGATTCGCCATCTGATGCGCGACAGCGGGTTCCCGGATGGATCAATCACGGTCGAAGCCTATCACGAGGAGCGCGATCCACAGCCAGCGATCCGAATTTCCTATCTGCGCTTTGTGGCCGAAGGCCCCGAGTGTGGAAAGTGGACAGCCAACCTCGGCGAAGAAACCAAAAATGAACCATACGCAAACTTTGGTTGCGCAACGCAACGCAATTTTGCGGCTCAGGTTGCTAATCCTGCAGACTTGATGGGGCCACGCGCCATGACCCCGGCACCTGGAGATCGTCGTGATGCCGTTTGGCAAAAATACGTAAAGGGCGAGTCGACGATCTCGCAGAAACAGGCCGACGAACGTGTCGTCGTCAAGGGCGCCAACTAGCAGTGATTGCGACCGTATATTTGAAGGAACTGAAGTTATGAGCAGATCGGCACGCAACACAGCTGAGTTGGCGATCGACGACGGCGGCGAACTTGCCATCTATGACGAGGCGGGAGCAGGCGCCAGCGAGGCACTGGCGAAGGCGCGTCCGATTCCACGGATTTCGATCCAGGCCTTCTGCGAAGGTTCAAACACCGCCGAGGCCCTGCAGGCGGCTGCTGAAGATCGGCGCTTGTCGAAGACCCACGTCAGTCTGCATATGGGTGGAGCCCAGGCAGCGGTCGCCCATTATCAGGAAAGTCCGACGCCGAACTTGATCGTGATCGAAAGCTCGCTGCCACGTCAGCAGATGTTGGCTGAACTCGACCAGTTGGCCGAGAGTTGCGATAGCGGCACGAAAGTACTGATGATCGGTCACGTCAACGATGTGATCTTATATCGCGAGCTGTTGAAGCGCGGTGTTAGCGAATATCTTGTTGCGCCTGTTCAGCCCTTCCAGTTGATGGAGAGCATTTCCAATCTCTACAACAATCCAGACTCTGATCCGGTCGGCAACGTGCTCGCCTTCATCGGTGCGAAGGGCGGCGTTGGTTCATCGACGCTGTGCCACAACGCGGCATGGACCTTGTCTGAAGTTTTGAAGAGCAATGTCGTGATTGCCGATCTCGATATGGCCTTCGGCACGACTGGGCTCGATTTCAACCAAGATCCCGTGCAGGGCATTGCTGAAGCCTTAGGCAGCCCAGAGCGACTCGACGAAGTTCTGCTTGATCGTCTGCTGACGAAGTGTTCCGAGCATTTGAGCATCTTTGCCGCCCCGGTTGTGCTGGATCGTGACTATGATTTGTCGGCGGAAGCCTGCACGACGGTCCTCGATGTTGTGCGCCAGAACGTGCCGTTCGTGGCGGTCGACCTGCCGCATACCTGGACGTCGTGGACAAAGCGGATTTTGCTCAGCGCCGACGAAGTCGTGATCACGGCGGTGCCGGATCTTGCCAACTTGCGCAACGCCAAGAATATCCTCGATCTGCTCAAGCAGTCACGGACAAATGATGGCCCGCCACATCTCGTGTTGAACATGACCAACATGCCGAAGCGCCCCGAGATTAGCGTCAAGGAATTCGCCCAAAGCCTCGATTTAAAGCCGACTGCGATCATTGAGTTCGATGTCGAGACCTTTGGTCAGGCAGCCAACAACGGGCAGATGATCGAGGAACTCAACAAAAAGGCCAAAGCCGTTGGCCCAATTCGCGACCTGGCACTTGCCTTAGCCCATCGCAAGGAGCAGCGGGTCGAGCCGAAGAAATCGGCAATGCCAAGTGCTCTTGCTCCCCTGTTCGAGAAACTGAAGTTCAAGCGCTAAGGAGAGCCGGCAATGTTCGGTCGCCGCACTAACGATCCCAACGCGCCAAAAAAAGCGTTACCAGCGGCAGCACCTGCCGGCGCGCCCGTGCCTAAGGCTATGGATGGCAAACCAACGACCGCATCGGCAGCCGCGCCCCCGCCCAAGGCACCGGAGCCAGCGGAAGAACACGGGCGCAAACGCTCTGAAGAATACTATGACGTCAAGACGACGGTATTCAACGCGCTGATCGATACAATCGATTTGACGCAACTTGCCAAGCTTGATTCAGCGGCGGCGCGCGAAGAAATTCGCGATATCGTCAGCGAGATCATTCAGATTAAAAACGTCGTTATGTCGATCGCGGAGCAGGAAGAGCTTCTTGAGGACATTTGCAACGACGTTCTAGGCTATGGCCCGCTTGAACCACTGCTTGCCCGCGACGACATCGCCGACATCATGGTCAATGGTGCGGCGACCACGTTCATCGAAGTCAACGGTAAGGTGACTAAGGCCGGTATTCGGTTCGCTGACAATGCGCAGCTGATGAACATCTGCCAGCGAATTGTGAGCCAGGTTGGCCGTCGCGTCGATGAATCGAGCCCGATTTGCGACGCTCGACTGCCTGATGGATCCCGCGTCAACGTGATTGCGCCGCCGCTTGCCATCGATGGCCCTTGCCTCACCATTCGTAAGTTCAAAAAAGACCGCCTCAGGCTCGAGCAGCTGATGAAGTTCGGCTCGATCAGCCCTCAAGCCAAGACTATTCTCGAAGTCATCGGGCGGGTCCGCTGCAACATCCTCATTTCGGGCGGTACCGGTTCCGGTAAGACCACCTTGCTCAACTGCATGACGGGTTCGATCGACAGCGACGAGCGCATCATCACCTGCGAAGACTCGGCCGAACTCCAGCTGCAGCAACCGCATGTGGTGCGCCTCGAAACGCGCCCGCCAAACCTTGAGGGCGAAGGCGAAATCACCATGCGTGATCTCGTTAAGAACTGCCTGCGTATGCGGCCAGAACGCATCATCGTCGGTGAGGTCCGCGGACCGGAAGCCTTCGACTTGCTGCAGGCAATGAACACGGGCCACGACGGTTCAATGGGCACGCTCCACTCGAACAGTCCGCGTGAAGCCATCAGCCGTTTGGAATCGATGATCATGATGGGCGGCTACTCGCTCCCACCTAAGACCATTCGCGAAATGATCACCGGCTCGATCGATATCATCATTCAAGCCTCACGCCTGCGCGATGGATCGCGCAAGGTGACCCACATCACCGAGGTGGTCGGCATGGAAGGCGAAGTTGTGACCTTGCAGAACTTGATCGTCTACGAGATCACCGGACAAGACGCCAACGACAAGATCCTCGGTCGTCATCGCTCGACGGGCATCGCACGACCGCGGTTCTGGGATCGCGCTGAATACTACGGCGAACAGAATCGCTTGGCTGAGGCATTGGCGTCGTCAGAAGTTGCAGATGCGGATGGCAATCCAATGGGAGAGGCAAATGCTTAGCCCAGAAGTCGCTCAGTTCTTAGGGTTGGCGCTTGCAGCAATTGCCGTGTCGAGCATCGCATTTGTTGCAATGTGGCCGTATCTCTCGGGTGAGAAGTCGACCGAGAAGCGCATCGCGACCGTCACCGAAAACAAGCAAAAGCGCACAACCCGCGTTGTCCAGCAAGAGCAATTGTCCAATCGCAAGCAGCAAGTTGCAGACACGCTAAAGGATCTTGAGAACCGTCAGAAGGCGAAGGAAAAAATATCATTGCGCGTTCGATTGCAGCGCGCTGGGTTGGAAATTACGCCGAATGTTTTTTGGATTGCGAGCGGTATTTCAGGCGTTGTGTTTGCGGCTGGCTTGCTGATTTTTGCGTCCGGTATTCCGCCGATTGCAGCTGCTGCTGCCGGCTTCGTTGGTGCATTCGGTTTTCCACGGTGGGTTCTCAAGTTCCTCACCAAACGGCGCCAGAACAAGTTCGTCAATAATTTCGCCAACGCGATCGACGTGATCGTGCGCGGCGTGAAATCCGGACTGCCACTCAACGAGTGCTTGGGCATCATTGCACGTGAAAGCCCGGCACCGATCAACGAAGAATTCCGCGAAGTCGTCGATCAGGCCCGCGTTGGCGTGACGCTGATTGAATCGTTTGAGCGCATGATGGCCCGTATGCCGCTGCCCGAGGTGAAGTTCTTCGCCATCGTGCTTGGCATTCAGCAGCAGGCGGGCGGTAACTTGTCCGAAGCTCTTGGCAACCTTTCGGGCGTGCTGCGAGATCGCAAGACCTTGACCGGTAAAGTCAAAGCACTTTCGGCAGAAGCGAAAGCTTCGGCCATGGTGCTCGGTTCGTTGCCCTTCATCGTGATGTGCATGGTCTACATGTCGACGCCGAAATACATCGCTATTCTGTTCACCACCACCATCGGCCAGTTCATGCTGGCGTGCGCGGCGATCTGGATGACCTTTGGCATTCTTGTCATGCGCAAGATGATCAACTTCAAGTTCTAACGCGGCAACAAGCCATTACGATCCAGGTGCTTCCATGATGGACTTCATCGAATTGGTGCTGCGGCCGCAGTTGCTGGCCATGCTATTGGCCGCAATTGCTGCGTTCGCAACCGTGTTGACCATTGCCTTGCCGGTGATCTCGCGCGACCGCATGAGTCAACGGATGAAGGTGATGGCGACCGAGCGCGATAAAATGCGTTCGATTCGATTGGCCGAGCTGAAGAAGGATGGTCCAGGCGTTGCTAAGCTGCGTCAGGCACCTAAGGGCTTCATGCAGCAGATCGTCGATGCCCTGGGCGTTCGGTCATACTTTGAAACCGAAGAATTGCGCGATACTTTGAAGATGGCAGGGCTGCGCGGCCAAGCACCGCTCGTTGCCTACACCTTCTTCCGGCTCGCGATGCCGCCGATCGTAACCGCGGTTGCGCTATTTTATCTGTTCTTCGTGCTGACAACGCTCGCCTACCCGCCGATGGTCAAGGTGCTGATGGCGCTCGGCGCTGGCTTCCTCGGCTTCTATTTGCCGAATATGTTCCTGTCGAACCTGATCAGCCGGCGACAACAGTCGATCAAGGATGCGTTTCCCGATAGCCTCGACATGCTGTTGATCTGCGTGCAGGCCGGTATGTCGGTCGAAGCCGCATTCGGCAAGGTTGCCAAGGAAGTCGGTAGCCAATCGATCGAGCTTGCAGAAGAATTCAGCCTGACGACGGCCGAGCTGTCGTACCTGTCGGATCGCCGCATGGCCTTCGAGAATCTTGGCAAGCGCACGGGCCTTCAAGGCATCAAGGGCGTCGCAACGGCGTTGATCCAGGCCGAGCGATACGGTACGCCGGTTGGCCAAGCGCTACGCGTCATGGCCAAGGAAAACCGCGAATCACGCATGTTGGAAGCTGAGCGCAAGGCTGCAGCTCTGCCGCCGAAGCTTACGGTTCCAATGATCATCTTCTTCCTGCCCGTGCTGTTTGTCGTGATTCTCGGACCCGCCGTGATCCAGGTTATGCACTGGGCTTGAAGGCGACGAGCGACTCGTTCGTGCTCGTCAAGCCTCTGGTTCTTTTGCGGTGAGTTGCGGGGATAACCCGTGGCAGTTGCCGATACCAGCCTTGTTGCCGCCCAACGGTCCGGCTTACAAACACGCAAGCTTCAAGCCCCTGTGCGCGTCTGGCTTGTGAGCAACGGTGTTGAGGAACCGAGTCCCATGAGCACATTACAGTCCGCCGCGCAGAACCAGTTGCGCCAGTTTGTCGAGCAAATCGAGAACCTTGAAGAGCAGAAAAAAGCTCTGTCCGATGATATCCGGGACAAGTTCCTTGAAGCAAAGTCGGTCGGCTTCGATGTCAAAGCCCTCCGCCAGATCGTGCGCCTGCGCAAAAAGACCCGCGACCAGCGCCAGGAAGAAGAGAGCATCCTTGAGGTCTACATGCACGCGCTCGGCATGATTTTGGACGATATGCCAAATGCCCCGTCGCACATTGCCGGTGAGATGTTGGACGCGGCGGAGTAACTTCTCAACCGTTCCCTTAACGGCGCACCATGATAGACTGATCGCTCAATTGGTCAGTCATGTGGAGAGTGCGTCGTGGATCTAGGGATCAAGGATTTGCGGGTATTGGTAACCGCTGGTGCTGGTGGCATCGGCCTCGAGATCGCACGCGCGTTCGTGCGTGAAGGCGCAAATGTGTTCATTTGCGATGTTGATCGCGATGCGCTGACAGCCGTCGCAAAGTCAGATCCGATGCTAGCCCGCATCGTATGTGACGTCTCTGATCGCACGGCGGTCACGGCGCTGTTCGATGCGGCGGTGGGCCACTTGGGTG
>JANOYV010000127.1:0-9031 GCA_031429105.1 Hyphomicrobiaceae bacterium
GTCAAGTAAGCGGGCCACGAACCGTAAGCGCTCTTCCATCACCGAACTCTCTTTCCACGGCATCTCCACCTCCCGCAAAATCGCGAAAAGTGTTACCTATGTGTCCGGTACGTTCTGTCACCTATGTCTCGGGTCGCTCAACCGGGGTTTCCGGTGGTAATACCTACCTAGCTGCACGGTAATCCCCCCGCAGGTGAGCGGGGCTTGAAAGTAGAATTTTCTCGGGTGAAACACCAACGAGGAGATTCGCCAATGAGGAAGAGCCGGTTTAGCGACGCCCAGATCATGGGTATTTTGCGCCAGGTCGAAGGGGGCTTTGGCGGTGGGCGACGTGTGTCGGGAGCACGGCATTTGAAGCGCCACATTTTACAAGTGGCGGTCGCAGGGTCGTCGTGCTGGATGCCGGCATACCCGGCCACGGAGCGAGCACCAGAAATACCGGTTTCCTCGGGCTTTTTTGAAGCAGTCCTTGACCGAGCTGGTCAAAGCCTATGGTCAGGAAAAAGCCGCCGCATTCTACAACGAACTCTACACAGCGCTGAATGTCAGCCTGAAAACAGTTATTGAACGCGAAAATATTGACAGCGATTTCGCCATTTCGGGACGCGTCGTCTTGGCGCGGTCGCCAAAGCAACTGGAGGGCGTTGTCAACGAGTTCGTGTTGCGGCAGCAGCCTCTGGGCGAAGATATACAGGTGCTTGGTCGGCCCGAACTACGTCGGGAAATTGCGTGTGCTGACGCTTTTTGCGGCGGCGTTCTGATCCCGGATATGGCATCCCCCATCCCGGAAAGTACCACTCAGGTCTGATGGATGCGGTGAGGAGGCTGGGCGTGGGCGTCTATGGAATGCTCGCGTTTCCAACATTGTGCGTTCCAATGGGGGAACCTTTGACGTCCAAACCCCACTTGGCGTACCGCTGGCACGAGACGTCATCGTTGCCACGAACGGCTATGCCGATAAGTCGGACATGGGCTGGTTCGCCCGGGGCAAGCGCATCATCACCTCGGGCCGGACGGGAAAGGCCATGCCGCTGCGTGCAAAGGCAGATTTACTACGCAAGGATCTTATTGCGGTCTTCGCAGAGCTGGCGGATGTAAAGGTTGGGTTTGCCTGGAGTGGCTATTGCGCCGCGCCGTTCGATACAATGCCGAAGGTCGGCAGGCGCCCCGATGGCGTCTGGTACTGCACCGGCTTTACCTTCATGGGTATGCCGCAGGGCAGCTATTTCGGCCGAAAGGTTGCGCTCAAAATGCTTGGTCACCCCGAGGGTGAGACCATCTATGCGAACACCCCATTCAGGGCACCGCCACTCTATAATGGCAATCCCTGGTTTCTTGGGCCGCTGATGACGCTGGTGAGAGCGAAGGATCGTTTCTATAACCGCTGAAGGGCACTGCAAGATTTGAACGTTGCTAGTGATCCTCGTCAAACTGAATGAACGGCTCGAATTTGATCTTCTTGATGACGAAGTAACGACGGTGACGGCCTTGCTGTCGAAGGCACCAAGGGATCACATATGTCGTTTGATACTGCCGATCCGTACGCAGCGGATGCGGTGCACGATGCTGACTGGCTGCGTCAGCAATCTCAACTTGGGTCGGAGCGTGCTCAGTCACCCAATTGCTGCCCGACATCCTCGGTCGGCCCCTGTTTACACGCCGTGAATAACAAGTAGAGGGGATGTCACTCGCCCTTTCCTCTCGCTCCTCACCGTCCTGCCGCGTACCCCTGCATACCGCGCGGATTGGCGGCGGCTTTGCGGCGCACGCCCTCTTGTGAGGCAGCCGTCAGGCGACCCTCGCTCCAAGTGCCGCTGATCTCGACTTTGTGGCCGCGCCGCTTGAGTTCATCGATGGTGGCCTTGGGCAAGCGATCCTCGACCGCCACCACGCCGGGCCGTGCTGCGCGTGGCCAGAACGAGGCCGGGAAATGCTCAATGTGCCAGGCTGGCGCGTCGATCGCCTCTTGCAGGTTCATGCCCCAATGGATGTGCCGCAGGATGAACTGCGTCGACCACTGGTCCTGTTGATCGCCGCCGGGCGTGCCCCAACTCATATACGGTGTTCCATCACGGAAGCTCATGCCGACCGACAGCGTCGAGCGCGGGCGCTTGCCCGGCATCAGCGTGCCCGGATGGCCCTCTTCGAGCCAGAACATCTGCGCGCGAGACCCAAGCGGGAAGCCCAACGACGGAATCACGGGCGACGACTGCAGCCAGCCGCCAGATGGCGTCGCCGAAAACATATTCCCGGCTTTGTCGATGATGTCGATGTGAACCGTATCACCGCGCGACTCGCCCATGCGGCCGACGGTCGGCTCGCCAGCACCCGCAGCACTTACCGCCGTGCGCCCTTCGGAGACGCCCTTCATGATCATGTCGCCGCCAAAACCTGGAATTGTGCCGGGGCGCTGGTCCATCGAGGCGTGGTTGGCGTCGATCAGTGTGCGGCGGTCGGCGTTGTAGGCTTCGGACAACAGGGTATCCATCGGCACCTTCGCGAACGCTGGATCGCCGTAGAATTTCTCGCGGTCGGCATAGGCGAGCTTGGCCGCTTCGATCACGAGGTGAACGAAATCCGGTCCAACCGGCGACAGTTTGTCGAGGTCATACCCCTTGAGCAGCGCCAATTGCTGTAGCAGTACCGGCCCTTGCGTCCACGGACCTGGCTTGAACACGCGGTGGCCGTGGTAATCGAGATGAACCGGCGCTTCGACCGTCGGCTTCCACGTCGCCATGTCTTGCGCGGTCAGCACGCCCTTATGGCGCCGCCCGCTGACATCCATAACGTCTGTCGTCCGGCAGAACGTGTCGATCTCTTCGGCAACGAAGCCTTGAGACCAAACCTTGCGGGCGCGATTGATCACGGCTTCTCTGCTGCCGCCACCGGCTTCAGCCTCACGCAATATGCGCTCGTAGGTGTCGGCGTGCTTCGTGTTGCGAAACAGCGCGCCTTGCGTCGGAACCTTGCCGCCCGGCAGGTACACGTCGGCCGAGGTCTGCCAGTGCGTCGCAAACAGATCGCGCACCGTGTCTATGGTGGCGACCGCGCGCTCAACGAGGGGATGACCGTTGCGCGCATATCCAATTGCTGCGTCCAGCACATCGCGTAAACTCATCGTGCCGTGGTGTTCGAGGATCATCATGTAGGTGTCGAACGTGCCGGGGATGCAAGCGGCGAGCAGCCCCGTGCCCGGTATAATGTCGAGCCCGAGATGGCCGCGATAATGCGCGATTGTTGCACCTGCTGGCGCCGGCCCCTGGCCGCACACGATCACCGGTGCGCCGGAGCCTTTGTGTTGCCTCTGGTCGAATAGGATCACCGGCACATCGCCGCCGGGGCCGTTCAAGTGAGGCTCGACGACCTGCAATGTAAAGGCGGCGGCGATGCCTGCATCAAAGGCGTTGCCGCCGCGCTCAAGGATGCCCATCGCAACCGCCGTCGCGATCCAGTGCGTGGTGGTGGCGACGCCAAACGTGCCATCGATCACCGGCCGCGTGGTAAAGGTATTCGGATTGACGAAGGACATGACTGTGTTCCGTTCAAACAGTTCGAGCCGCGCGGTTTGCCACCACCTGCCGCAACATCACAGGCGATGCGATCAGCAGGCCAATGGTGATGCCGGTCCAGCTGGCCTGGATCATTGGCATCGCCGAGGCAAACAGTATCAGGCATTCCCACCACGCCAAGGGCGCCAACGCATAGCGGGTAAACACTGCCGACAGGGCCGTGATCGACAGGATGCAGCCAAGGGTCGCCGAGAAAAATTGGCTCAGCGTGAAGCCCGGCACCATGATCAGCATCGACGGCGAGAACACGAACACGAATGGCACCAGCACCTTGCCGAGCGCCAATCGGAATGCTGTGTTGCCGGTCTTGAATGGATCGGCACCGGCCATACTAGCGCCAGCGTAAGCGGCAATCGCAACCGGCGGCGTCACGTCGGCAAGCACGCCGTAGTAGAATACGAAGAAGTGCGCGACCAACGGCGCCACACCGAGTAGCCCGAGGGTGGGCGCTGCCACTGTCACCATGATGATGTAGGTTGCCGTCGTTGGTACGCCGCAGCCGAGCAGAATGCACACGATTGCGGTCAACACGAGGGTGTAGAACAGCGTCGCGGTTTTCATGTCGTAGGGCAGGAACGGCAGGATGCCGAGCGTCGCACTTGCCATCGTGTCGGCAAGCGATGTTACGATGAACGAGATCTTGAAGCCGACACCCGTCAGCGTCACCACGCCGACGATAATGCCGACGGTCGCCGCTGCCGCACCCACACCAATGGCGTACTTTGCGCCCATGACGAACGCATCGGCCATTTCGGCACCTGCTGCTTTGCCCTCTGGTCGCGAGAAATAGCCGTGCAGAATGGTCGCCATGGCAATCGCGAACAGGACGAAGTTGACGCTGACCGACGTGACGCCCAATGGGATCTGTTCGCGCAGCAACCCCAAAGGTGCCAGAACGCAAATCGCAACAGTGAATGCCAACGCGGCCATGTTCCGGTTCGCCGCCATCCCCAACAGGATGCATCCGGTGATACCCCAGAATGCGGCGAGATACGGCGTGTAACCCGTAAACAGCACGGTGATCAGCGCGACGAGCGGAGCAAGCGTTGGCCAGTCGCGGGCGAACACCTCGCGCAGCTTTGGAATTTCGGCGTCGGTCAACCCACGCATGCCCGTCTTCTTGGCCTCGAAATGAACCTGCATCAGCACGCCGAAGAAGTGCATGAAGGCCGGCACGATCGCGGCGATCACGATGGTGCCGTAGGGCTGGTTCAAGAACTCGACCATCAGGAACGCTGCGGCCCCCATGATCGGCGGTGTGATTTGGCCACCGGTCGCCGCCGTCGACTCGACAGCTGCCGCGAAGTGGCGCTGGTAGCCGAGCCGGATCATCATCGGAATGGTCAGCGAGCCAACGGTCACGGTGTTGGCGACGGACGAGCCCGAGATCATGCCGAACAGCGCTGAACCAAAGATCGAAATCTTGGCCGGCCCGCCCGCATACCGTCCGGCGACCGATGCTGCGACCCCGAGGAATAGTCGGCCCAGTCCGATCTTGGTCGCGAGCACGCCAAACAGCACGAAGTGAAACACGTAAGTTGCGACCACGCCGAGGGCGACACCGTAGATGCCTTGGCTCGTCAGGTACAAATGATTGACGAGGTTCGACCAACTCGAGCCTGGATGCAGAAAGATGCCGGGAAACCAGCGGCCATAGATTGCGTAGATGATCGAGCAAATGGCGATCACCGGCAGTCCCCAGCCGATCGACCGGCGGGTCGCTTCCAACAGCAGCACGATGATCGTTGTGCCCATCACGACATCAAGCGCGCTCGGATTGCCGATCCGGTCGGCTAAATCGTGGAAAATATAGGGCACATACAAGCTGGCGATGGCGGCGGCGATTGCCAAGCCCCAGTCGAACAGCGGAATGCCACCGGGCGACAGTGCTGTCGAAGGTTGGATCGCTTTGCCGTGTCCGGGCTTCAGTGAGAACACAAGGAAAATCAGGCCGATCACAAACGCTAAGTGAATGCCCCGGTGTGTCGTCTCCTCCAGCAGGCCGAAGCCCGCTGTGTAGTAGTGGAAGCCGGAGAGCACGAGGAGCAATGTGGCAACAAGCGCACCGGGCCCGCTCGCCAATTTTCGAAAGCTGATCTCGGGATCGAGTTCTTCTTCTAGTTTGCGGGCTTCGGCATCCGAGATGATTTCAAGCGCCATTATTTTTGTCTTCCAGATCGGTTCGATTTGGCCTGAGTGTGACCGCCCCAGCCCGTCGGGTCACGCGAAAATTTTACACGGGCGGCCGTCAAGCCATCGCTGGAGCCTGTGGCGCCCGCAGTCAGTTCTTAACAACAACAGGCAGCTCCACTCTTTTCGTCATGGCCGCGAAGGCGGCCATCCACGACAACGGGCCGAGAGTTCTTTGTCGTGGTGATGTAGACTAACTCAACATCCCATCACTCAAGGCACCGCGTCTGTTGATGCTTGTCGTAGATAGCCGCCTTCGCGGCCATGACGAGAAGTCGAGGTCATGCGCGCCAGTTGGCGCGCATGACCTCTCGCAGTCGGACACCGCTGCTAACCTATGATGGAGTAAGAATTGCTGTGGAGCGTGGGCTCGATGGTTAGGTAAGGGCACTGAGAATTGACTGCGATGGGGGAGATCGGCACTCAAACCACCGTCTTCTCATCAAAGGTGCATAGATCGGCGATGCGGCAATTCTGGCACATCGGCTTGCGGGCGAGGCAGGTGTAGCGGCCATGCAGGATCAGCCAGTGGTGCGCGTGCAGGCCGTATTCTTCTGGTACAACTTTTACCAGCACATCCTCCACCGCCTCGACATCCTTGCCCGGTCCCATGCCGGTGCGATTGGCAACGCGGAACACGTGGGTATCAACCGCCATCGTGTGGTGGCCGAACGCCATGTTAAGCACGACGTTCGCCGTCTTGCGGCCAACGCCCGGTAGCCGAACGAGCGCATCGCGATCCTCCGGCACGACCGAATTGTGCTCGGTGATCAACGTCTGCGACAGCGCAATCACATTCTTCGCCTTGTTGCGATAAAGCCCGATGGTTTTGACGTAATCGCGCACCGCGTCTTCGCCAAGCGCCACCATCTTTTCCGGCGTGTCGGCCACGGCAAACAGTGCCCGGGTTGCCTTGTTGACGCCAGCGTCCGTCGCCTGTGCAGACAGCACGACGGCGACCAGCAGCGTATAGGCGTTGACGTGCTCGAGTTCGCCCTTCGGTTCCGGTTCGCTGGCGTGGAAGCGGCGAAACATCTCGTGGATCGTCGCTGGCGGTAGCGTTTTCGGGCGCGCGGTCCGTTTGGCTTTCGACTTGGCCTTCGCTTTTGAGGCGACTTTCTTCGTTGTCGTGGACGCAGCTTTCGCCGGTTTATGCTTGGCAGTCGTCCTCGCCTGCGGCTTTTTGCGTTTTGGGGCTGGCGGCATCGTTACTTCTATCAAGTTGCGGTTGGGCTAAGCTGCCCGAGATGGATCAGACCCACAACCCGAATCGTGCGCCTCTCCCGCCGGATCAACCGTTTCGCGCGGTGCTGACCGCGCATCGCTCGCTGCCGCCCACCGGCTTCATCGTGCTCATGAGCGTTCTGTGCCTGATCAACTTCGTCGTCGGTGTCGGATTTTGGCTGCTCGGCGCCTGGCCCGTGTTTGCCTTCTGCGGTCTCGACGTGCTGATCATCTACGTCGCGTTCAAGGCGAACTACCGCTCGGGTCGTCGGTTCGAAACGGTTGACCTGACGCCGGAGCGGCTCATCGTCACCCAGGTCGAACCGTCGGGGCGTCGTCGCGCGTTCACGTTCAATCCCTATTGGACCAAGGTCGTCCTGCACGAGCATCACGACGGCCGCACGGAACTCGAACTTGCCCATCACGATCAGCGCCTGTCCTTCGGCCGCTTTATGAACGACGACGAACGCCGCGACTTCGCTGTGGCGTTAAAGGACGCATTGACAAGAGCCCGAGGCGCTGTGGGCTTCTGAGTGGGCTGGCCGCACGCGTTGTCAGACCGGGCAGGTGTAGGGGAGAGCTGTTGATCTTCAGAAAATGTTCATGAGGCATAACTTACTGGCGTCAAATCCAAATTTTCATATTGCAGACACCGCCCCCCGTGAGATTTCAGTTCGATCAGGCTTTGCCTGCCGCGCTAATGCACCTCGTCGCCCTGGGAGAACTGTCCGCCTCGCTATTCGATCACAGTTGTGTTTCGTCATCATCAATTGCAACAATCAGCAATCAGGAGCATATTGGTCGCACGGCATTCCTCAGTCGAGCCAATGCCGCAGAAGCGGCCCGTTACCGCTCACTGTGCTTGATCAAAGCGGTCGCTTCTCCCAAGTCGTTCTAAAACTGCGTCTGTTCGGGACAGTTGGTCTCGGTCGCCTGCCGAACGCATTTAGGGAGATTACGATATGCCTAAATTTCTGATGCGAGCATCGTATACGGCCGAAGGTCTCAAGGGCCTCCAAAAGGACAAGGCATCGGGACGGCGAACGGCCGTTGCTAGCGCGCTGGAGACTCTCGGCGGCAAGCTTGAAGCCACCTACTATTGTTTCGGCGAGGACGACGTGATTGTGATCGCCGACCTGCCCGACAATATCGCTGCATCGTCACTAGCCTTGGCCGTCGCTGCCAGCGGCATGGTGCGGATGAAGACAACGCCACTTCTGACAGTCGAAGAAGTCGACAAGGCGTTGGCCAAGAACATCAACTATCGGCCACCAGGCAAGTAGCGCACGCAAGCAGCCAACGCGCTACGCTGACGTGGCATACTGATCGATGCTTCTCTTGCTAGCGCCGCGTTATCCGAAATCGTTCGGGTGCCGCATGTGAGCAGGAGGGGTGTCGTGGTATCGGAGCTTGATTTTGACCATCCAATTAAAACTACTGGCCGTTCGCCAAATCGATAACTGTCCCCGCCCGTTCGCCGCCGCCCGTTTCCCGTTACGTCTCCCTCCGCTGCGTCCCCGGGCGCGGGCGGGACGCCCGGGACCCGGGGACGCGTTGGCAGCGACTATGCGTGAAGCCTGCCCACTCCGATGGACGTGATCCCGGCTCAGCCTGCTGGCGCAGTCTGTCCGGGAAGGCAAGCTGAGAGGGCGGGGTGTTCGGGGTAGCGTGCAGGGGCAGTTACCGCCTTGTGAAAACTGATGTTAATTCAATCAATTGAGTCAGGGCGGTAACTGTCCCCGTGAGCTTCTGCGTCTCCGTATTGGTTTGCCCGTAGTGCTTTGCGGTAGGGTACGGTCGGCCTTTGAAAATAAGTGTCATCCTCGGGCTTGTCCCGAGGACCCACCGCACCGCGCATTGGAGATGTGAGGTTGAATGCACTGAGGCCGCTCACGTCAATCGATACCACAAAATCGGTTGAACCCTGGGTCCTCGGGACAAGCCCGAGGATGTCTTTTTTGGGTGGGTGCAAACCACCTGCAACTACCCTCCCCACAGCCGTGGTGCCCGCGGGGGGGGGGGCCCCCGGGCCCCAACAGGCGGGCCGG
>JANOYV010000128.1:0-17675 GCA_031429105.1 Hyphomicrobiaceae bacterium
TTCCGTGAGCCGCTCATAGATCAAGCGGCCGATGATCTGCCCATCTTCGAGTACGAACGGCACCTTGTGGCTGCGCACTTCGAGAACGACGCGCGCACCTGATCCACCGGCTGGAGCATGGCCGAAGCCTGGATCCATGAAACCAGCGTAGTGAACGCGAAACTCGCCAACCAGCGGATTGAACGGCATCATTTCAGCGGCGTAGTTTGGCGGCACGTGGACGGCTTCCTTCGACGCCAGGATATAGAACTGGTCGGGATCGAGGATCAGTCGTCGGCTGCCAGCACTCGCTCGGATCGGCTCCCAGTAGTCGGCAATGGCACAAGCGCCCGACACGTCGACATTGACGAGGCCCGTATGTCGTTTTGCTCGGTAGCCAACCAGCCCGGTCGCATCGCCGATAAGATCGACAGACAGCGCGATGCCATTGTCGATATCTTCAACGCCGCCGGACACCAATCGCATATCCTTATGCAACGTGCGCAGTTCGTCATCGGAGATCTGCGCGCTGCCTGTCCGCAACCGAAGCTGGCTCAGCGTCGAGCCTTGGCGCACCACGATCGGGAATGTTTGCGGACAAATTTCGGCGTACAACGGCCCTTGATATCCAGCCGGGATCTGGTCGAACGAAGTCGCGCCATCCGCGATCACGCGCGTGAATACATCAAGACGACCCGTCGAACTCTTCGGGTTGGCTGAGCCGCCGAGTTCCTGCGGTAAGGCCAGCCCCTCAAGCAGCGGCACGATGTAAACGCAGCCGGTTTCCAGCACCGCGCCCTGCGTCAGATCGAAGGTATGCAGCAATAGCTGATCGAGCTTTGATTTCACCGTCGCATCACGCCCCGGCAGAAAGCTCGCCCGCACGCGATGGGCCACCGCGCCTAGCCGCAGATCAAGGCTTGCTGGCTGCACCTGGCGCGCGCCGACCGGCTGAGACAGCCTAATCACTCCGCTTTCGATCAGCCTACGCAAAGCCTGCGCTGGCAAAACACCAGGGAGTTCGACGGGCGCGCGCTTCGAAGTTGCTTTTGACATGGGCTTGCCTTGCCCTCCACATCTCACAACGTCAAGCGGAAGCACCGCTCGCGGCTTTGCTTTTCAACTGTGCAGCCGCCATCGCATAGCCACCGCCCGCACCATCGACGAAATGCAAATGATCATCGGTGATGATCGACGGCACGATGCACGTCATCAGCGCTTCCGACTGACGGTGCATACCAAAACGCGCGATTCCAACCTTTTCCGCCTCGCTCAGCAGGCGTTCCAGCCTGTCGGCAGTTTCTGTGCGGCAATCGATCGTCATGCGCAGTCCATCGTCGAATTTGCGAAAGTCTGTGTTGAGGCCTGATTGCTCGACGTAGTGTTTGGGATCGAACGTGCCGAGTTTCCACCCGGTACGGAAGAGTACGAGCGCCAGCAACGTCTGCGCCTTTAACGCCCACCGCCGCTTCGAAACGGATTGTGCGCCCCGCGTTGCCAGTGCTTCGTACTCGAGGCCAGAAGGCGGCCAACGGTAGCGTGGACCGTCAAGCGGCAATGGATGGCCCTGCCGTTCCTCGGCCGATTTGACGTGTTCGAGGATCGCAACCACGAGGCGCGCGTAAGCCTCCACCGACGCATTTTCAGTCGGCTGCACGATCAGCGACAGCATGGTGCCATGACGGCTCTGCAAAGGCTGCCAGCGGCACGATAATCCCGTCAAATCTGGACGTGCGCCGGGGGGTGCAAGTGCGACTGCAAATTGACCGGCCTTGGCTTGGTTCTCCGCCCAGGCGAGCCCACCGCCGGTAAACATCGCGTAGCTGGCCGCCGATGATGCAGCATAGCGCGCAACCCGCACATCAAGGCCGCTCTCCCGTATGGCCGATACCGGAACAAGTGCCACACGCATTTCCAGATCGAGGTCTTCTCCCACCCACCGCGCGGTTCGCGCCATGGCATCTTGAACGCGCGCGGCTTCGGCGGCGGTCACAACGCAGCTCGACCCATCGCCGCCGAACACAAAGGGAAAATTACGATGGCCGAGCGCATTCATGATCGCGCTGATCATCGCGGCGCCCGCCATGTTGACGGCCTTGTAGCGACCAGCCGCAATCGCCGCCGTCGAACTGACAATGTCCGAAAGGCCAACGAAGCTGTCAGTCGGTACCGCCTCAAACACGGATGGATCAACCACCCGTTCGAAGGCATTGAAAGTCGGCTGATTGGCGTAGGTCTGGGACATGGAAACTCAGGCGCGAAGGGCGGATACTATGTCATGACTATCACTGAATACGCGTTCGAACCATGCGCGTTGCCGAGGTGCGAGTGGCGATTCTCGAAGGCTCGGCTTCAACGTGAGAAATTGACGGCGGACACGCCCTTCACGCACTCCCCGCATTCGCCTGCTTGACCGCGTGCGGTGGCCAAGTTACGAGTAAATCTCTTCGTGGTGATTTGGCCGGCCGGCTTGCAGCCACGTAAAACAATTCGCTAAAGGGCCGCACGCGGACTTGAGGAGCTTGATGCTCCAATCCTCCAAACGCGGTTTGGCCGGCTTCATCAGCCGGTAGCCTTCCATGAGAAGGTCGCGGGTCTATTTGGGGTCTTATTCAAGTCCATGACAAACAAAACAAACGACAAAAGCCTATTCGAAAGCTGGTCGCCGGAAACGCAACTGGTGCACGGCGGCACGCTACGCTCACAGTTCGGCGAAACATCGGAAGCCCTGTTTCTGACGCAAGGCTTCGTCTACGCCAGCGCCGAGCAAGCCGAAGCTCGCTTCAAGAATGAAGATCCGGGCTACCAGTATAGCCGCTTTGGCAATCCCACCGTCTCGATGTTCGAAGAACGCATGCGTTTGCTCGAAGGCGCGGAGGAAGCGCGCGCGACGGCGACCGGCATGGCAGCCGTAACCGCCGCTTTAATGAGCTATCTCAAGGCTGGCGATCACATCGTTGCAGCACGTGCCATGTTCGGGTCGTGCCGCTACATCGTCGAAGACTTGTGCCCGCGCTTCGGCATCCAATTCACACTCGTTGACGGTCGCCATCTCGACAACTGGCGCACGGCAATGCGCCCAAACACGCGCGCCGTGTTCTTCGAAACTCCGGCCAACCCGACGCTGGAACTTGTCGACATCGCAGGCGTTGCGAAAATTGCCCACGACAACGGCGCGCTCGTATTCGTCGACAATGTGTTCGCAACGCCGATGCTGCAAAGGCCTATGAAACACGGCGCTGATGTCGTGATTTATTCGGCGACCAAGCACATCGATGGGCAAGGGAGATGCCTTGGTGGCGTGGTGCTGGCGAGCTCAGAATTCGTAAAAAAATACCTGCACGATTTCATCCGCCAGACCGGGCCATCGCTTAGCCCCTTCAATGCCTGGGTGATGCTCAAGGGTTTGGAAACGCTGCCGATCCGCATTCGCGCGCAATCGGCAACGGCTGCCATCATCGCGGACCACTTAGCGTTGCAGCACAACCATATTTCACGGGTGATCTACCCGGGTCGCGACGACCACCCGCAAGCGGAAATCGCACGTAGCCAGATGACCGGCGGCGGGCAAGTGGTGACGTTTGAAATCCGCGGCGGCAAGGCTGCGACTTTCCGCTTTCTGAACGCGCTTCGGATCGTGAAAATCTCGAACAACTTAGGCGACACAAAGAGCCTGATTACGCACCCGACCACGACAACGCACCAGCGATTGAAGCCCGAGGCGCGCGCCGAGCTTGGCATCACCGACGGGATCGCCAGGCTGTCGATCGGGCTTGAATCGGTCAAGGATTTGCAGGCCGATCTCGATGGTGCGCTGGTAGCCGCCGTCGGTTAAGTGATCTCAGGTGTCGCCCAATAGCCTCCACGCGAGGACGATGCGGGCGGCTCCCGAGATCAGGCACAATCCAGCGAAGCCAAAAGCCAGACCCACGAACCACGTCGGCAGCAGGCACATGGCGGTAAATACGATAATCGTCTCCGTGCCTTCGGCAAGCCCACCCAAATAATACAGCGACTTGTGGCCCTGCGCTTCCGTCTCGATTTTCAGCCGCTCGGCCATCAGGGCGAAGGCGAGGAAGGCAGCCCCGTTCAACAGGAAACTTGCGAGCAGGACGGCTGCCGCCACTGCGTTCTGCAGGGGGGCCTGAATGGCAAACGCCAGTGGGATCGCGGCATAGACCGCAAAATCGAGCACGATATCGAGATAGCCGCCTCGGTTGGTCGATTTGGTTTGCCGGGCCACCGCCCCGTCGAGGCCATCGAGCAATCGTCCGGCCAAGAATAAGATCAACCCAACCACCGACCAGCCGATCGCGATTGCAACCGCCGCCGATAGCCCGAGTGCCGCGCCTGCGAGCGTCACCTGATCGGCGCCAATGCCCTTGGCGGCAATACGTTTCCCCGCCTGATTGAGGGGCGGATCGATGAACCGGCGGAGATTGGCGTCAAACATCAGGGTCGAACCGATCGGATCCGCGAAGCATATGCGTTGCAACTGCATAAAGGACGCAACATATACTACGTCAGCGCTTGATGGTCAGCGATGGCCGGCAATTGCTTCACGTAAGCGCCAAATGGCGCTACTGAGAGGCATCTCGCGCGTTTCGAACGGAATTTGCCATGGTCTTGGTGCTCGACACATCGCCGCCGGTTGCCCCGGCACCGGTTGCCACGCCTGTGAAACCGACGCTGGCGGGCCTCGGTCGCGACGGCCTGCGCGCTGCACTTAGCACCGTCGGCGTGCCGGAGAAGCAGCTTCGCATGCGGGTCGCCCAGCTATGGAGCTGGATTTACGTGCGTGGCGTAACATCGTTCGAGCAGATGTCTGACGTCTCGAAGGAACTGCGCGCGAAGCTCGACCAGCATTTTAGCCTGGACCGCCTTGAGATCATCGAGGAACAAATCTCGGTCGATGGCACCCGCAAGTGGTTGCTGCGACTGCCGATCCGCGGCCACGAATTGCGCGCGCCTGAGATCGAGTGTGTCTATATCCCTGAAATTGATCGTGGCACGCTGTGCATCTCGAGTCAGGTCGGCTGCACGCTCAATTGCTCGTTCTGCCATACCGGAACGCAGAAACTCGTCCGCAATCTCGAGATCGAGGAAATTGTCGGGCAAATCCTGCTTGCCCGAGATCGCATTGGCGATTGGGCCGGCGCAGCGCCCGTCGCCGACGCCCGCTTGCTGCCTGAGGCGGATCGCAAGATCACCAACATCGTGCTCATGGGCATGGGCGAGCCCTTATACAATTTCGACAACGTCAAGGCTGCAATGGACGTCGCCTCCGACGGCGAGGGCCTATCGGTATCGAAACGCCGGATTACGCTTTCGACGTCAGGCGTCGTCCCAGAAATTGCCCGCTGGGGTGCGGAATCCGGCACCATGCTGGCGATTAGCCTGCATGCCGTGCGTAACGATTTGCGCGACGAGTTGGTGCCGATCAACAAGCGCTATCCGATTGGCGAGCTGTTGAATGCCTGCCGGACCTATCCGGGCGTCTCGAATTCACGCCGCATCACGTTTGAGTACGTCATGCTCAAGGGCATCAACGACAGCCCCGAGGATGCCCGCTCCCTGGTCCGCCTGCTGAAAGGCATTCCGGCCAAGATTAACCTGATCCCCTTCAACCCCTGGCCTGGCACAAGGTACGAGTGCTCGGAATGGGAGGAGATCGAGCGCTTCGCCGATATCATCAATAAGGCTGGCTACGCGAGCCCGGTGCGCACGCCGCGCGGTCGCGATATTCTGGCGGCCTGCGGGCAGTTGAAATCGGAAAGCCAGAAGATCAGAGCGAGCGAACGCGGTGCAGTGCCGTTAGCTAATTCCGCCGAAACCGAGGCCTGAGCCCCATGTTCTGGTCGACTCTAGGACGCATGATCCTGGTGCCTTTGGCCTTCGTGATTGGAGCCGTCGCTGCGCTCTTCGTTCTGTTGTCACTGGGTTACGAACGAATTGTGCAAGCCACATCTGGCAGCGAGGTCGATGGCTTTGAAGCCCTGTTCGATATATTCGGCCACGGCATCGTACTTGCCTCCGGACTGACAATTCTGCCAGCCTTGGCACTCGTCATTGTCGGGGAAGTCGCGCGCATCCGCTCGGCGCTCTACTATGTGCTTGGCGGTGGTGCCGCCCTCGCCGCAATCCCGCTCCTTGCCCGGTTCGGACAACAAGCCTCCAGTAGCGGCGCGAGCTCGCTTGCCGTTTGGCACGTGTTTGCAACTGCAGGCTTCGCTGGTGGCTTCGTGTATTGGCTGCTCGCCGGTCGGCGGGCCTGATTTAACGACTTCCAACGACCAACCTTTGAAAACTTGCTCAATCTGCTTATAACGGCCTGAGCGCGATGCGTATTTTGCCTCAACGCGTTGGCGCAAGCACCTGGGAGACAACAATGTTTTCAACAATCTTCCGTGTGTTATTCGGCTTCATCCTGGCCTGTGTCGTCGCTGGCTTTACGACCGTCCTGTTTGCGCTTGGCCCGGCCGAGATCTCTAGCGGCGATCCAGACCGCATTTCAAAAATGATGGAATTGGTGGCACTAACCGCCACGCACTCGGCAGTATTTGCCGCGCCATTTGCCCTGCTGTCGGCGGCCATTTCCGAGTGGCAGGAAGTTCGCAGCTTCATATATCACGTGCTGACTGGCCTTGGCATTGCGACGGCTGGCTTCACCGCCCAATACTTCAGCGAAACGCCGGGTGCGCCATCGGTTGCGAACCAATATCCATTGTTGGCTTACGGTGTAACCGGGCTCACCGCTGGCATCGTTTATTGGCTGTTTGCCGGCCGCCGGGCCGGTGCATCGCATGAAGACATCTACGATCCCGTTCCGGTAACAGTACCGACATCGGGATCGGTTCCAAGCACCCGGCCGAGAACGCCACCTGCTCCACCGCCACCCAAAAAAGTCTAGTTTTCGCAAGTGCGAGATCCGATCAGACTATGAAAACTAGCACGAAGCGCTTACATGTATGTAAGTTTGCTGCAACGCACCATTTGGTGCAGACGTGTTTTGGTTGCCTGTTTCATAGGAGATCACAATGTTGAATTTCGATCAGCAGGTAGATTTTGCACGCGCCATGTCGAGCAGCTTCACGGAGGCGGCGTCAAGCTTGCTGGACGCATCCAGCCGCATGTTTGCCGCATCCCCACCTCCGGCCGAGCCCACGACGTCTTGGTATCGCCCACCAGTCGCCGCGAACCCTTTTGATTGGACAACGTGGGTTTTGTCGACAACTACGAACCCTTGGTCGAGCTTCGGCTGGACGCAACCTTCTTGGTTCGGTTGGAGCATGGCTTTGAGCCAACCGGCCAGTATCAACCCATTTACGCGACTTGGTGTTGCGCAGTCACCATTTGGCTATCAACCGTGGGCGGAAATGTCATCGTTCGCCGGCAACATGGCCGTGCTGCAATCGAGCCAGCAGGCGTGGGCCGCGTTGGCACCGCCGGCCAAGCAGCCTGACCTCCTCGCGCAAGGCTGGGAGGCGATGGCATGGTCGCTACAGCAGACCAGCGCCCATCTCGATGTTTTGACCAAGGCTGCGGACACAGCGGACGCTTATGCCAGTTACCGTTCAAGCAGTGGGCATGCGGTAGCCCAGATTGTCATCATGGACGACGCTGCGGTTCAGGCTACCAAACAAGGCTCGAAACTGACTGCCGCGAAGCCTGTAGAATCTAGCTCTGGACCCGATGATACGGTGCATTGAGCTGACATCGCAGGTGCCGGATTGGCTTAAGTCGCATCAAGCACCAAGCACAAAAAAGCTGCCGCACCAGTCCGATGCGGCAGCTCATTTTTTAAACCGGAAAGAAGCCGCTTATGGCGTCTTCTTGACCGGAGGAGTAACCGGCGCTGTGCCTGCTGCAGGTGCTGTTACCGGAGCCTTTGCTGCAGCAGGAGCGGCAGCAGGCGCCTTCATAGCGTCGCCAGCCTTCTTTACCGCACCTTTAGCGGTCAAGTGGCAGTACGGAGCCTGGACCTTACCGGTTGCCTTGTTCACCTTGGTTGGCGTGGTGAAGGAGCACTCGGTCTTGGCACCGCAAGCTGCCTGATCGAGGCCCTTGCAGGGCGACGCTGGCTTCTTTTCAGCCTTCACCTTGGGAGCAGCAGCAGGAGTTGTTGCAGCCTTGGGTGCAGCCGGAGCGGTGGTTACCGGAGCCTTAGGGGCGGCCGGAGGAGGAGCCAGCTGTGCGCTAGCGGTAGCAACGAAAAGTCCGAGCGAGGCGGTCACAGCCGCGATGCCCAGGCCGAAGCGAGTCATTTTGTTGTTCACGGCATTGATCTCCAATGGTTGGTGCCGCCACAACGTATAGCATTGGAAGTGCGGACAAAAACACGGCAGTGGAATGAATAGTTGTTCACAATGAGTATAACTGGAGGAGGCGAAGTGCTACGGCGCGCTGCCATAGTGCGTTCAGCGGCACCACATTCAAGCTCGTATGAGCGGCCAAGGCACGTTTCATCAGATCAATAAAAAACCGCCCTGGGCTGAGTACAGTTAGCGACTGCTCTCTAAGAGCGCTAAAAAAGCGGGCAAAATCAAGGCATCTCCATTGCCCAGACGGTCAAGACTGGGGCGTGGTGATTGCCGCGTTAAAATTAAAAGGCCCGCAAGCCATGCTCTGCAACTGCTCGAACCATTCGCCCGAAGTGGGTTGTGGCTAGCTCGTGAACAAAGGTTCTAGGGGTTGCCAATTCGGCACACTACGCTGGCGGCGAGGTGTGGAAAACTATCTGAAGCCACCGGTTGGCAGGCCCCGACAATGAAAAATCAAGCGAATCACCTGCGAAGGCAACCGCTCGAATGTCCATACAAAAGGGAGTGAGTGGTGCCAGGAACGCTCAGATGGGCGGGGGAGCGACCTGAGCTTCGCGAAGGCGGGGGGAGGCCTTGCGCGCCCTGACACCACTGTTACTGGTCCAACGATTAATAGCAGGACCAGAACTTGCCACGGCGGGTGTAGATCCAGCCGCAAGGAGCATAGTTGTAAGCGTAGAACGATGGGCCGTAGAACGCGCCAAAGCTGTAGAGGTGATGGCGGTGATGATGCCGATGATGGGCTTCAGATGACGTTGCCGTGAGACCAGCAAGGCTCAAAGTGCCGACGGTGGCAACTGCAAGCCCGAGGGCGATACTGCGGATAGACATGGTGTACTCCTGAGGGGTTGATACGGGGGTGCGGAAGGGGCGTGCTGCGGAGGCGTTTTTGATGGTTTGCATCCGCCTTACCCATCAGTCGCGGCACACCGGCTTCTGGTTCAAAGCTGGCTAGAAGAATTTTGTTGCGCCTGGCAGCAGGGTAATCTTTTGCTCAAACCAGATATCGCCTATGTATGAGAGTGATCGAAGGCGTCGGAGTAGGTGGCGCTTAAAACCCAGGGAGCGACACGACCAACATGAAGATCAAATATGGATTGATGATAGGCCTGGGACTGGTTGTTGGCAGCGCCATCGCCGTTGCCCAAACGGGCAAGCAATTGTCGATCGCCACGGGCGGCACCGGCGGCGTTTACTACCCCCTTGGCGGTGGCTTTGCCAATATCTTGTCCAAAGCACTGCCAGGAATTGTTGCCACTGCCGAGGTAACCGGCGGCTCGGTCGACAACCTCAAACTGATCGGCAGCGACAAGGCCGATATCGCCTTTGTACAAGTTGATGCGGCGTGGGATGCAATCAACGGCCTCGACAAGTTCAAGGACGGCAAACTCAATATCAAATCGCTCGTCGTGATGTATCCCAACCAAATGCACGTTGTGACAGTTGACGGCACTGGGATCGCCAAGATCGAAGACCTCAAGGGCAAGCGCGTTTCCACCGGATCGCCCGGATCGGCAACCGAAGTCTTTGCGTTTCGGGTGATCGAAGCAGCTGGCCTCGACAAGGACAAGGACGTGAAGCGCGAGCGCTTGGGAGCAGCCGAATCCGTCAATGCGATAAAGGACAAAAAGATTGACGCGTTCTTCTGGGTCGGTGGTCTGCCGACCGCCGCTGTGACCGATTTGGCGGCGACCCCTTCAACCAAGATCAAGCTTTTGGATATTGGCCAACTGACGGAGAAAATGAACGCCAAATACGGACCGCTCTATTCGCCAGCTGTGATTCCGAAGGCAACATACACCGGCATGGAAGCGGACAACGCCAACGTTGCGGTTTGGAATCTTATGGCCGTCAACGGTACTATGGACGAGAAACTTGCCTATGACTTGACTAAGACCATGATGGAAAAGCGCGAAGATATGGCGCAAGTCCACAAGGAGGCGTTGAATATCAAGGACGCAAGTCAAACGGCGAAGAATGCCGGCATTCCGTGGCATCCAGGTGCCATCAAGTACTTCAAGGAAAAAGGCCTCAAGGTCGAGTAGGCCTGACGCGATAGATCTGTACGACAGGCCCGGACGCAACGCTGCGCGTTCGGGCTTTTTTTTTAGCTCATTTGCTGCCGTCGCTTCTCAATCGCATCCCAGATGAGGCTCGCGATATCAGCACCTCCAAACGCCTTCACTTGTCGGATGCCAGTCGGCGACGTGACATTGATCTCGGTGAGGTAGGGGCCGATCACGTCAATCCCGGTGAAAATCAGACCTCGGCGCTTGAGCTCGGGCTTCAGGCGGGCGCAAATCTCAAGGTCGCGCGGTGTCAGTTCAGTTGGGACCGGTTTGCCACCGACGTGCATGTTTGATCGCGTTTCACCTTCCGGTGGTACGCGATTGATGGCACCAGCCACCTCGCCATCGACGAGAATGATGCGCTTGTCGCCGCCACGTACTTCGGGGCGATATTCCTGCAACATCACTGCCTCGCGATTGGCTGCATGAAACATTTCTAGCAGTGCGCCTAGATTGCTATCGCCCGGTTGCAGGCGAAATACGCCCGCACCGCCATTGCCATAGAGCGGCTTGAAAATGATGTCCTTGTATTTGTCGCGGAACGTTTTGATGTCTTCGGCGTTGCGCGCGACCATGGTCGGCGGCATCAGGTCCTGGAAGTCCAGCACCCAGATCTTCTCTGGCGCATTGCGCACATGGGCCGGATCGTTGACGACGAGCGTTTTGGGATGAATTCGCTCAAGCAGGTGCGTCGTCGTGATGTAGCCCATGTCGAACGGTGGGTCCTGCCGCAACAGCACCACATCCATGGTCGACAGGGCGACGGAACGCTGGTTCGATAAAGTGAAATGGTCACCGACCTTGTCGCGCACCACCAGCGTCGCACCACGCGCGCGCAGGATCGCGCCGTCGAGCACCAGGTGATCAGGAGTATAGTAGAAAATTTCGTACCCTCGCGCCTGTGCTTCCAGCAACATCGCAAAGGTCGAATCGCCGGTAATATCGATACGGTCGATCGGGTCCATCTGGCAGGCTATTTTCAAGGCCATCGCGGTTTCAGTCCTGGATTGGATGATTGGATTGCATCAAACGTCTTGACGGTTCACTGATTCAAACCATCACGTCGGCTGCAGCGCGTTGGCCAAGTGTTTCGGCAGCCGCCTGCGAGCAACGATGATCACGTCGAGGCCAATTTCAAAATCGCGATAGGCAGCGTTCCGCCACACCCATTGTTCGGCTGAATTGGCGATGCGCGCCGCCTGGGTGCCGCTGATACTCGTTTCAGCCTCGTCGCTAAAGCGACGATATTTGACTTCCACAATAGCCAATCTGCGTCCACGAACGGCGATGATGTCGATTTCACCGTACCTGCTGCGATAACGCCGATCGATGATCCGATAGCCCTTGAGCATCAACAAGCCGCAGGCCACGAGCTCTGATACGGCGCCCCGGACATGGCGCACATCACGCTGTGGCGCTGACAGCGCCGACTGAGCGCTGACCGCACGACCGGTTCGACCCGACGCCCGACGCACACCAGCTGGCCAATCAATGGCCGCTGCTGCCTGGTGCCGTTGTCTGCGCGCTCGCGCCATATAAATTCGAATCCTAGCTTTCCGGATCGTCCCGTTTCAGACCCATCGCGAGATCGTACACCCGCGTTTTCGCCACGCCAAGTCTCTCGGCAACCATGCGGACGGCATCGCGCGTTGATGCGACCTCAAGAGTGGCCACCAGCGCCACTATGATGTCAGCGTCAGCGGCAACAACATCCAGGGGCGGTGCAACGACAATCGCAATCTCACCGCGCAGTTCCGTCCCGCAGAGTGCCGCAGCCATGGCCGACAACGTGCCGCGTTGTACGTCTTCGTGCAATTTCGACAATTCCCGCGCAATGGCACACGAACGATCACCAAGGACAGCCGCCATATCCGCAATCGCCTCGGCCACACGCGTTGGAGCTTCATAGAATACGAGCGTTGCCGGCACAGCGACGAGTTCCTTCAGTCGCGCCTGTCGCTGGCCGCTCTTTGGGGGCAGGAATCCTGCGAACATAAAGCTGTCGGTCGGCAGGCCAGCGACCGTGAGGGCTGCAACGGCAGCGCAGGCCCCCGGCAGAGCATAGACGGCATGGCCGGCCGCGACCACGTCGCGCACGAGCTTATAGCCCGGATCGGAAATCAACGGCGTGCCTGCATCGCTGATCAGGGCGATGCGTTCGCCAGCCTCCAGTCGGGCGATGATGCGCGGCCGCTCCCGTTCGGCGTTATGTTCGTGATAAGCTTGCAGCTTCGTTGCCAACCCAAAATGCGACATTAAGGTGCGGCTGTGACGTGTATCTTCGCAATAGACGACGTCGGCTGCTGCCAACACGCACAGGGCGCGAAGCGTAATGTCACCAAGATTGCCAATCGGCGTTGCGACAATATGCAGCCCCGGCGCCAGCGGCTTCGCCAGGATCCGAGCGAGTTCACGACCGGCATGATCGCTCAGGCTAGATTTAGGCGTGTCTGTTTCGTCCATCCTATCGCCCACGAATATATACAGGATTGCGCGTACACACACATGTTTAGGTGTTTCGCCACTCGTTGTTGCACATTTGGGCTGGTGTGCAAGGCTCTCCTGCGGCAGACCTGGGGGGATCTTCGGCACGATCACCGATACGAAACTGATCAAGGAACTTGAGCGCGTGATTTTGAGGCAAGCAAGATCGATTGTCGGTGCTGTAGCAGTGATGCTTCTTTCGGCATGTGCGCTCCCCACAGTCGATACACAGGGCACCAGCGGCTCCCACAATTCAGCCTCCACTCCCAAAACGGCGACGGCTGAGTCACCCATTACCGACCGAAAGCTCGAGGCCAACCGTGTGGAGGCGGGCCGCACCGCCAAGATCGCACTTTTGTTGCCGCTTTCGGCAACGGGCCAAACCGCAGCGATTGCCAAAGGCCTGAAGCAGGCGAGCGAACTGGCGTTATTCGATGCCGGCAGCGCCACGGTCCAGTTAATCGTCAAGGATGACCTGGGTACGCCGGAAGGTGCAGCAGCTGCCGCTGAAGACGCCGTCAAGGAGGGCGCCGAGGTGATCGTCGGCCCCTTGTTTGCTGGCTCCGTCAAGGCGGTCGCGCCAATCGCCCAGCGCGCAAATATTCCCGTTATCGCCTTCTCGAACGATGCCCAAGTCGCTGGTCAGGGCGTCTATCTTGTTAGTTTTCTTGCCACCCAGGATATTGACCGGATCGTCGCTTATACGGCCGGCCAAGGCCGGAAGCGGTTTGCCGCCCTCTTGGCCGACGACGCCTACGGTCGCATGATGGGCGAGGCCTTCAACCGCGCGGTCGTAGCCAATGGCGGTACTGTAAAGGCCACGGAGTTCTACGCGCCCCAAGCCAACGCCATGCTCGAACCGACACGGCGGCTGGTCGAGGCCATCAAGCGTGCCAGTGAAGACGGCGAGCCGGTCGACGCAGTGTTTATACCGGGTCACGCCGATACGTTGTCGAGCCTTGGCCCCTTGCTCACCTACGCCGGTCTCGACCCGACCCGCGTGAAGCTGATCGGCAGCGGCGCCTGGGATTATCCAGGCATCGGCCGTGAAGCAGTCTTTGTCGGAGGCTGGTTCCCAGCGCCCGAGCCGCGCGGTTGGCAGGAATTCTCGGAGAAATTCGGCAAGACTTTCGGTTCAGCACCACCGCGCATTGCGACGCTTAGCTACGATGCGTTGACGATGGTGGTACAGCTGTCAGCAAGTCCACCCGGAGCACGCTTTACAACCGGGACATTGACACGCCCAAACGGCTTCAACGGTGCTGATGGCCCCCTGAGATTGCGTGCCGATGGGATCGCCGATCGCGGTCTTGCTATTCTGGAGGTGCAGAAGCTTGGAACCAACGTGGTTGATCCTGCCCCGACCAGCCTTGGAACCTCGAGGTTGTCGTCGACCGGTGCGCGGCAGGTCAACTGATCGGCGCTGACGACGTCGACCGCAGTCACGCTCGCAACCAGGATGTCTGGCCGAAGAAGCAAGCACCCTGTGGTGGAGACTTCGCTTATTCCTTCACCGCGCCGGTCATCGCCGAAACGTAGTGCTCGACGAAGAAGGCGTAGAGAATAACCAGCGGTAGCGAACCAACAAGCGCGCCGGCCATCAGAGAACCCCAGCGATAGATGTCGCCATCTACGAACTCATTCACGATTGCCACCGGTACTGTTTTATTCTGCGCTGACGATAGGAATGTCAGCGCATAAATGAACTCGTTCCAGCACAGCGTGAAGCAAAAGATGAAAGCCGAGATCAACCCTGGAATTGCCAACGGCAAAACGATCTTGGTCAAGATCTGCCACCGGCTCGCACCATCGATCAAGGCGCATTCTTCAAGCTCAAACGGGATGGTCTTGAAGTAGCCCATCAGCAGCCACGTCGAGAACGGAATCAGGAACGTCGGATAAACCAAGATCAGCGCCAAGGGGCTATCGAACAGGCCATAATTGTAAATTACGGTCGCAAGGGGAATGAACAAGATCGACGGCGGCACCAGATAAGCAACGAAGATCAACGCACCGATCGATTGCGCGCCTCTGAACCGCAGCCGGACAATGGCGTAGGCAGCCAGGACGCTGGCAAACAGTGACAACGCAGTGGCAGCCGTCGCCACGTACATCGTGTTCCACAACCAGCGTGGATAAGATGAATCAAACAGCAGCTTGTGGATGTGTTTGAACGTCGGCGTCCACGTCCAGAATGGGCTTACCTTTTCGAAGTCGAGTAGCTGCTCGTCGGGCTTCACTGCCGTCAGCGCCATCCAATAGAACGGGAACAGCAAAACGATCAGGATCAACAACAGCGGGATATATGTCGTGACCACCCGCCGCGGCAACGTTTCCAGATAATCCATTCCCTCGACGTCATCGCCGCGCGCAGTCGGGTCTTGTCCAGCAGCCAATGGCTTCGCCGATACTGAAGCATCAGTCATTGTTGCCACCCTGCTGCCACTTGCGCTGTTGAAGGCCAAACCAGCTGACCATGATGGCCGCCAGCAGGAAGGGGATCATCGCCGTCGAGATGGCCGCGCCCTCACCGAGTTGGCCGGCGATAATCGCCCGTTGATAGGAAAGTGTCGCCATAAGATGTGTTGCATTCACCGGACCGCCTCGCGTCATCGCCCAGATCAACTGGAAGTCGGTGAATGTGAAGAGCACCGAGAACGTCATCACAACAGCGATGATGGGGGTGAGCAACGGGTAGGTGATGTGGCGGAACAGTTGCCACTTAGAAGCACCATCCAGGGTCGCCGCTTCATAAAGTGAGGGAGACACCGTCTGCAGGCCAGCCAACAGCGTAATTGCAATAAACGGGATGCCGCGCCAGATGTTTGCGAATATCACGCTCGCCCGCGCATTGTTGGGGTCGCCAAGAAAGTCGATATTCTGCGTGATCAAGCCCATTTTCTTGAGCATCCACGACAGGATCGAGAACTGGCTATCGTAGATCCACCAGAACGCAATCGCTGACAGCACAGTCGGCACGATGAATGGGATCAGCACCAACGCTCGGATCATCGCCTTGAACGGCAGGCTCTTGTTGAGCAGCAGCGCCAGATAGAGACCGACGGCAAACTTTATGATGCTTGCGACCGTCGTGTAGAGCATCGTGTTGAAGACCGACAACCAGAAGATTGAATCGCCGCCGAGCCACTCGTAGTTTTCAAGCCCGACGAACTTGCCGGCGCGGCCGATCTTCGTATCCGTAAACGACAGCCAAATGCCAAGGCCAAGCGGGTAGGCCAGGAACAAGCCCAACAGCAAACCTGCAGGCATCATGTACCAAAAGCCGAGCCAGCCCTTGCTCGATCGGAGCTGGGTCCACTTGGTCTGTTCGGGGGCCACAGGACGCACACGCGGCGCAGGTGTCGTTGTCGTATCTGTCATGGTGCCCTGCTAACTCCTCAAACACGCCGCTGCAGAGAGTGATTCAGCGGTAAATCTCCATCTGCAAGGCGCTCTGCCGATGCCATCGCGTCCTTGACGGTTTCGCGGCCCGCACAATACTTCGCTATCGTGTCGACTGGTGAGCCACGGGCCGTGGGGTGGGACGGCGCGAACATCAGCGCATAACCCAACATCTCACGGCCCGAGATCACAGTTTTCAGGTTATGCGGCCAACGCGACCGCTAACCCAACTTGCAGAGAAATGTCAGCGATAGATGCGCTTCAACTGACGATCAGCAACTGCGATCGCGCCCTTGATATCTTCGCGACCTGTTGCTGCGTTTGCAAACATATCGACGACGATGAAGTCGGCGATGGCCGATGCAGCCTTCTCACCGAGCGAGCCTAGGCCGCCTGGCGTCAGCGAACGTTTCGCTACGTCGCGGAACAATGTGCGCTTGGGGTCTGAGGTCCAGACTGGGTTCTTGTCGTAATCGAGCAAGAAGTGGGAGAGATAACCTTGAGCCGATTCGACCCAAGGATTGAAGTTCTCGGCTTCGAGCATGAACGCCTGAAGTGCCTTGCAGGCGTTCGGGAACTTGGTGAAGTTGAACGTCAACATCGTGAAGCAGAGGTGCAACTCAGTTGGCTTGCCGATAGGACCGATCGGCATATACGCATGGTCCATATCCTCGGCGATCGGCTTGTTGTCTTTTTGCGCCGCAACGTAGACCGAAATACCATTCGACGTCAGATGCAGGTCACCGGACACGAAAGCCTTGTTGTTCGATGAATCGTTCCACGATGGTGTGCCAGGAATGAACGTGCCATAGAGCTCTTTCACGTATTCAAGCGCTTTGGCCGTCTCTGGTGAATTGATTACGACCTTATCGTCTTTGTCGACGACGTTGCCGCCGAAGGCCCAAAGTGCCCAGTGCAACCAAGTGTTGGCATCACCCGATGCGTGCCCGAGGGCGAAGCCTGCTGGTGTGTTGTTCGCCTTCAACGCCTTGCACAATTCAAGGAAGCCAGCGGTGTCCTTGGGGAATTCCTTAAAGCCAGCTTTTTGCATTGATGAGATGCGATAATTCATCAGGCCGCCCGTCGTAGCGACAGGAATGCCGATCCACTTGCCGCCACTTTGGCCGTATGCCGCGGCCGATCCGGCCCAACCGCCGTATTTCTTGCCCAGATAATCTGCGACGTCGCTGACGTCGAGGCACTTTTGGGCGAACAAGTGCGGCAGCGAGTAAAGGCCCCAGACCATGTCGAGGCCTTGGCCGGTGTTGGCGACCACGGATGCCTTCGGCTGCACATCTTCAAACGATTCATTTGTGACGGTAACTTCGACGCCAGTCGCCTTCGTAAAGGCGGCTACCATTTTCAGGAAAGCCTGATCTTCGGCTTCAATGAAGCGCCTCCAGCGCATCAAGTTGATTTT
>JANOYV010000129.1:0-2056 GCA_031429105.1 Hyphomicrobiaceae bacterium
TTCATGGATCCAGGCTTCGGCCATGCTCCAGCCGGTGGATCAGGTGCGCGCGTCGTTCTCGAAGTGCGCAGCCACAAGGTGCCGTTCGTACTCGAAGATGGGCAGATCATCGGCCGCTTGATCTATGAGCGGCTCACGGAAGAACCCGAGACGCTGTACGGCCAGGGCCTCGGCAGCAACTACCAAGGTCAAGCCCTCAAGCTGTCCAAGCACTTCAAGTAGTGCAAGCCTGCTGCGCATGGCGAGACTGGCGTAATGTGTGACGAACCGCTTTGATGTGAATCAACAACGCGGGGAGGCCCACATCCATGACGACGCCGGCACTTGATGGCCGAGACCAGGGCCTCGTGTTCGGACTTAGTCCGGTGGTTGCTGCCGTCCTATTGATGCTGATGGCCGGGCTCACGGCCTCGATCCTGCATATCGGTGTGCGCTACGTCAGCCCACAAATCCCGACGATTGAAATCGTGTTCTTGCGCTCGGTGTTTACGATCCTAGTGACGCTGCCGGTTGTGTTTCGCCCCGGTCAGGTGTCATGGCGCACCAACAATTTGCGCCTGCAGATTATCCGCGGGCTTATTGGCGTCTGCTCGATGACGACGTGGTATTACGCGCTCGGTCAATTGCCCCTTGCGGATGCTGGCGCGCTCAGTTTCACCACGGCGATCTTCGTGACAATCGGGGCTGCGGTTTGGTTCGGTGAGGAAGTGGGCCTGCGTCGCTGGTCGGCGGTCATTGTCGGCCTGATCGGTGCTTTGATTGTCTTGAAGCCGGGCAGTGGCGTTCTGTCGTGGCCAGCCATCGCCGCCGCAGCTTCAAGTGCGCTCTGGGCAGCGTCGCTGCTGATGTCGAAGGAATTGGCGAAATACGATTCCGTCACGACCATCACTTTCTATCAGCCGCTGATGATCCTGCCAGTCGCGTTTCTCGGCACGATACCGACCTGGGTCATGCCATCGCAGGAGGTTTGGCTCTGCCTATTCGGCATGGGCTGTGCAGCAGCCATTGGCAACTACGGATACATCAAGGCGATTCGGATCGCCGATGTCAGCATCACTATGCCAGCGGATTATCTGCGGCTGTTGTGGATGGCGTCCTGGGGCTTTTGGCTGTTCGGCGAGATCCCGGGCCTGTCGACCTGGATCGGCGCGGCATTGATCATCGCTGCGGCGTTTTTCATTACTCTTCGAGAACAGCAATTGGCATCAGCGCGCGCCCGCGCCAAGATAGCGGCTGAAACACTGAGAGCCTGACCGGATGATTTTCATGAGATTTCATGACCCAAGGTCGAGTCGCCCCGCAAGGAGCAGCCCGCCGGTCGTAGCCGAAGCTACGGCCAAGGGTTGCAACGCGGCGGGCGACCGAGATTGGGTCACCTCCGGTCGCGTTTGCATGGCCCATCTGGTTCGTCGCGCACCTTGCCGATACCTATGGGTATCGGCTGCGCCGACGCTCCTGCCATCTGAACCATGCAAACGCGATGAAACTCCATGAAAATCATCCGGTCAGGCTCTAAAGGAAACGCACTCATGAATGCTCCCGATACGAAAGAAATGCTCGCCGGTATTCGCCGCTGGGTCGAGATCGAGAGCCATACGGCTGATTCAGATGGCGTCAATCGGGTGATGGATGCCTGTGCAGCTGGATGGACCGAGGCTGGCGCCAAGGTCGAACGCATTGCCGGGCGCGATGGCTTTGGCGATCACCTCTCGGTGGCGTCAACCTGGGGTGGCGACGAGCCGGGTGTGCTTGTCCTGTGTCACCTCGACACAGTGCATCCGCGTGGCACGATCAAGGATCTCCCCTTCAAGGTCGATGGCGACAAGTGCTATGGCCCCGGCATCTACGACATGAAGGGTGGGGCCTACCTGGCGTTTGCAGCCTACCAGGCGATCACGCGGGCCGGTGCCAAAACACCTCTTCCGCTGCGCTTTCTCTATACGTCCGACGAGGAAGTCGGCAGTCCCTCGTCGAAGGCGCTGATCGAAGCACATGCGCGCAAGGCAAAGTATGTGCTGGTGACCGAGCCGGCACGTGACGGCGGCAAGATCGTCAC
>JANOYV010000130.1:0-20891 GCA_031429105.1 Hyphomicrobiaceae bacterium
CGGCGTCGCTCCAAGGTCGGCAAACGTGGTCGAAAGCGGGCTCGCGCAGAACCGGCAGTGGTGGGTGGACGTGGCGCTCATGATGACATGTAGTCCTTGATGGCAGTATCGGTCACGACGCGCATGTCGTGTCCGCGTTGCAGCTTGAGGTACCAGTCGGCGGTGGCATTGATGGCCGCGATCCCGGCGAGCCGATCATGCCAGTTGAGGCAGCTGCGCGCGCGCGATGAGTCAAGCGCCAAGGCTTGCATCTCCTTTGGATGATCACCGGGCGCGAGAACCCATCCGTTGGTCGCACCGAGTGCCTTTTGCATCGCGTCAACGAGTGCCGAAACCGGTAAGTCGCTTCCGGGTGCCGGGCCAAAATTCAAGGCTGACGGTACGGCGGCATCCTGGGTCCCATCACCTTGGGCCAACGCCTGCGCATAACTTAGATAGCCAGCAAGGCAATCTAGCACGTGCTGCCAAGGCCGCGTCGCGTTGGGATAGCGAAGCTCGACGGGGACGCCTTTTGACATCGCGCGCCAGACATCCGGCACAATGCGATCAACGGAAAAGTCGCCGCCGCCGATCACGTTGCCGCCACGCGCGGTGCCAAGTGCAATTCCGGACTTTGCAAAGTAGGTGCCAGCGTAGCTCGCGGCAACCAGTTCGGCTGCGGCTTTTGAAGCCGAATAGGGGTCATGGCCGCCGAGCGGGTCGGATTCGGAAAAGGCGCGGCCCGCTTCATTGTTCTCGTAGACCTTGTCCGTCGTAACGACGAGCACGGCCTTGACGCTGGAACAGTGGCGCACGGCGTCGAGTAAGTGCGCCGTACCCATCACATTTGCAGCGAACGTCTCGATGGGGTCGCCGACCGAGCGGCGCACGAGCGCTTGCGCTGCCAAGTGCAAAACGATCTCAGGAGCCGCATCGATAACGGTCTTGTCCACTGCGGAGCGGTCGCTGAGATCGCAGATGCCACCGGGTACAATTTCGCTGATGCGGGCAGTCGCGTGAAGGTTCGGCGTGGTCTCCGGCGCAAGGCTCAAGCCGGTGACCTTCGCCCCCATCTGATGGAGCCAAAGCGTTGCCCACGCACCCTTGAAGCCGGTGTGCCCGGTCAACAGCACGCGTCGGCCGCGCCAGAAGGCAGCATCGACGATCCTTGAGCTTTGAGCGGCGCTCGCCATCACGGCCAGACCTTCCAAGGGGCTGAACCGTTCTGCCAAAGCGCTTCAAGCGCGTTCTTGTCACGCAGCGTATCCATCGGCTGCCAGAAGCCGCCGTGACGGTAAGCAACAAGTTCGCCGTCGCGGGCGAGTTTTTCTAAGGGCTCGCTTTCAAAGGATGTGCTGTCGCCAGAGATGCGGTTGAGGATCGCCGGTTCGAGGACGAAGAAGCCGCCATTGATGAAGGCGTTATCGCCCGGTGGCTTCTCGATGAAGCGCTTGACGGTTGGCCCATCAAGATCGAGCGCACCATAGCGGCCCGGCGGCACCACGGCGGACAACGTGGCTGTGCGGCCATGCTTTTTGTGGAACGCCAGCAGCGCGCCGATGTCGATATCAGCAACGCCGTCGCCGTAGGTCAAGCAGAACGTACCTTCGCCTTCGAGAAAGCGTGCCACCCGTTTCAAGCGGCCACCGGTCATGGTGGCCTCGCCAGTGTCGACGAGGGTCACGGTCCACGGCTCGGCCGATGTGCTGTGATAGGTGATCTTGTTCTGGCGCGCGTCAATCGTGACGTCGGAATTGTGCAGCACGTAGTTGGCGAAGTATTCCTTCACGACGTAGCCCTTGTAGCCCAGACACACGATGAAGTCGGTGACGCCGTAGTGCGCGTAGATCTTCATGATGTGCCACAGGATCGGTCGCCCGCCGATCTCGATCATCGGCTTCGGGCGAAGCTGCGATTCTTCCGAAATCCGGGTGCCAAGTCCGCCAGCGAGCAACACAGCCTTCATGTTATACCTATCATTTTGCAGGTCTGCTTCGAGTTGTCAGAACCTTGGTGCACTCGTCGCACAAACACACCTCCATTTTTATTGGCTTATGTATGTTGAACCTTCAGATCGCAATCTTTTCTAGGTGCAGGGTGAGGTAAGATCAATTCGGATTATGTCGGATCACCAGTACGCAAAAGTGCTGCGATTTTTGTGCGTGAAGACTGCAAGTTGGCAATAAGTCAGACCCACAGGGTTCGACAAAGGTGCACTTGCCCTTGTAGGGCGAGTTGGGTTGCATTAAGCACACGCAGACTGCTTGCGGCGTTCCTGCAGCGTGCCTCGTTCGGTAAGCTGTCGAAAGCGTTGACATGGAGCTCTACCTTTGAGCCATTGAGGATCACGTGATTGTTGCACCAGAGCGGATTTTGGTAGCCGGACCTTCGATAACTGATCGCGAGGTCGAACTCACAGCAGAAGCAGCACGAACCGCATGGTTCGCCAACAACTACGTCTACAATGCACGCTTCGAGCGTATGGTATCGGAATATGTCGGTGTAAATCATGCCGTATCGTTGCCGCACTGCACTGCCGGGCTGCATCTCGCACTAGCCGCGTTGGGGATTGGGCCCGGTGACGAAGTAATTGTTCCAGACGTGACCTGGATTGCGTCTGTCGCCCCTGTTACTTATGTTGGGGCTGACCCTGTGGTCGTTGATATAAAGGCCGACACTTGGTGCATCGATCCGGCGGCGGTTGAGGCGGCAATCGGCCCGAAGACGCGAGCGATTATCGGTGTGAACTTATACGGCTCGATGTGTGAATGGGATCGACTTGAGGCTATCGCATCACGCCACAGTCTGGCGCTTGTCGAAGATGCAGCCGAAGCGCTTGGCTCTGAGTTCAAAGGCCGCCGCGCCGGGGCATTTGGAAATGTGTCTGCATTTAGTTTCCATGGCTCGAAGACGGTAGTGACGGGCGAGGGAGGAATGCTCGCAACGCAGGACAAAACGTTGTTCGACAGGGTCCTCTTTTTGCGCGATCATGGCAGAACTCCGGGTGATCGCTTTTTCCAGAACTCCGAGTTTGCATTCAAATATCGGATGAGTGCCGTCCAGGCTGCTTTGGGTGTGGCCCAAATGGAGCGCATCGACGAATTGATCGTGCGAAAGCGCGCGATCTTCGAATGGTACCGGCAGCGTTTGGGTGATTGGTCAGGTTTAACATTGAATGCCGAACCTGAGGGCACCAAGAACAGTTACTGGATGGTGACTGTTGTGCTCGACAAATCGTTTGGGATAGACAAATTTGAACTGATGAATGCACTCGACCAACGCAACATTGACTCGCGACCGTTTTTCTCGCGTTTGTCGTCCCTGCCAGTATTCGATGAACGTCAACGCTCGAAGCGCTTCGTAACTCCGACTGATAACGGCGCGCATATCGCCAACTTTGGCGTCAATCTACCCTCTGGCTATCACATGGATGAGGCTAAGGTGGACATCGTTTGTCGTGCGTTGAGGGAGATATTGGTTTGAACGTCGCGACTTACTAGACAACGTAAGCAGAACGTTTCGGTGCGCTCCGAATAAGTAGCAACTCAATAGGATCTACATGAACGACGATAGGGTTCAGTTTGAAGCGCAGAAATCTGAGAATATTCTCGCTCTTGGGCAGGACTCAGAGGCTTTTCAGCGGTCTATCGAAGCGTTTCTGGCGGCCGACAGACACCGTTTCCCGTATCTCTGGAGCTGGTTGGGTATCCCGATTATTCAGATGCCGACGGATATCGTGACACTTCAAGAGATAATTTGGGATGCCAAACCTGATGTAATTGTGGAAACTGGTGTTGCGCGTGGCGGCTCCGTTATATTTCTGGCGTCACTTTTGACCCTCATTGGCAAGGGGAAAGTTGTGGGGGTCGACGTTGACATTAGGGCGCACAATCGTGCCTCAATTGAACAGCATCCAATGTCGTCACGAATCACGCTCATCGAGGGATCATCCGTCGCGCAAAGCACGACCGAGCGAGTGAAAGCGGAAATACCCGCTGGAGCTACCGTAATGGTTGTTCTCGACTCTGATCACTCGCACGCACACGTTCTGGCGGAACTTGAGGCTTACGGGCCACTGGTCACACCAGGCCAATTTCTAGTGGCGGCCGATACGCTCCTTGGTCATCTGACAAAAGACCAGACTCCTTTGGCACGCTCGCATGTCTGGCATCCAGGAAACGAGCCGTTAACTGCTGTACGGGATTTTTTGACAAGCCATCCAGAGTTCGAGGTGGATCCTCTCGTCAATGGTAAGCAGCTACTCGCAAGTTCGCCTGGCGGTTATTTGAAGCGTATCCGCTAAATCCTCTAGCTGACGAGGGTGCTGTGAAGATCTTGCTGTACGGCGGCACGGGCCAGGCAAAGGTTGTGCGCCCAATTATCGAAGCTCAAGGTCACCGTGTCGCGGCTGTCTTTGACAGGAATGTGGCAACTCGCGGATATTGGAATTGCGCGTTTGCATCGCAAGACGATGAATTATTGAAACTCGTTGCCGATTGCGACGGGTTTGTAGTTTGTATTGGCGGCACCAGCGGAGCCGAGCGGACCGGTTTGTCCGGCAGACTATTGAAACTTGGTCTTACTCCCGTTGAAGCTATCCACCCAACCGCTCACATCGCGATGTCCGCTCGTCTGGGCTTGGGGCTTCAGGCAATGGCCCGAGCAGTTGTGAGCGAAGATGCAGAAATTGGTGACTGGTGCATCCTAAATACAAATTGCACACTTGATCACGAATGCCGTGTGGGTTCAGGCGTTCATATCATGGGTAACGCTGCGCTCGCGGGTTGCGTCGAAGTTGGCAAGAACGCTTCAATTGGCACGAATGCCACCATCCTACCACGGCTACGGATCGGTGACGGAGCTATCGTGGGTGCCGGGGCGGTCGTGACGCGCGACGTCGAAGCGGGCTCGACGGTAATCGGCAATCCCGCGCGAAAGCTAACAAGGTAGTGCCGGGTCCGTAGAACACTGGATCCTTCGATGGATTTCCTCAGCTAAAGCATTGCCAAACTCGCCGTCCATTTAAGCTTCAGCCACCCGTCGCGGTTTCCAACCGATGCCAGTTAGGAACGCGTGCCTGGTGAGTGAGCGGTTGGCAACTTGCGTTAGCGTCTTGAGCTCGGCTGGCGTAAGCTCGAGGGCGTCAAGTACGGCATGAATTTCACCGGCGACCCGCCGATGGTAGTTGATCAGCCGCTTTGGATTGCCAAGCCTCGGCCCTTGCGGGCTAAAGCCGCCTTGCTGCTCCCAGCGGGCTTGTCGGCAGACGTGGGCTGGTGCGCGCTTGAACAGGCCGATCTCTGGCAATGCGCGCAAATCGCCTTGCGCGGCAATTGCTGCGAACAACGGCAACTCATTCAGCGTTGGGCCGAACCAGCGGGTGACCGGATCGCCGTTCGCAAATAGCGCCTCGCGCCGAAACACGCCGTAGATCAAATCGCCGTAGCCGTGGCGCAGCACATGCGCGATGCGCCCCACGCGATCCATATCTACGGGTTCATAGAACGGGCGGCCCTCCGCAAAAAACGGGAAATCACCATCGGGCGTCACGTACTGGGTTTCCAGAACTGTCAGCACGGTCGATGACGGCATTTTGGAAAACGCAGCCATCATGCGAGCGATGGCATCGGGGGCGCGCCGGTCATCGTCGGCGGCCCACATGAAAAATGGGGCAGTCGCTTGTTTCAAAACGAAATCGAAATTCGCACGCGCGCCCACGTTATTCTTCTGGCGGACGTAGCGAATACGGGGGTCGTCACGTTCTGCTTGGCGGCAGATTGTTGCGACCTTTGGGTCGGGCGAGGCGTTGTCGGATATGATGATTTCGAGGTTCTGATAGGTCTGACGACGGATCCCCGCCAGTGCCGCCGCGAGCATGTCGGGCCGGTTATAAATCGGCATTCCGACGGAACATTGAGGAGTGTCCATTGAGGGTGTCATCGGGGGTATCTCGCACGGGGCTCGCATAATTTGTCGCAACATCATAAAACGGGCAGCGCGGCACTTATCCCGCAATTGAGAATTTCTGAACAACCATTTGTATGCGAGATCATTTCCTTGACCAACAATTTGCCTCGGCTCTCCATCGGTCTACCGGTTTATGACCGCACTGCGTTCTTGGGCGCCGTGCTCGATTGCCTCAAAGGGCAGACGTTTCAAGCTTTCGAGGTGGTGGTCTCGGACAACGCCTCTCCGCATGGGCGTATTCGGGAGGTGTTTGATGCCCACGTGGGCCGCGATCCCCGGTTTCGATATGTGCGGCATGACAAGGCGTTGCCGGTTATCCAGCACTTTCGCTATGTGTTTGAAGAAACGCACGGCCCCTATTTCATGTGGGCAGCCGACGACGATCTTTGGGCGCCAGCGTTCGCCGGATCAGCTGTTGCAGCACTCGATCTCGACGCCGCCAAGTCGGCCTGGTTCTGCCAGATCGAAAACATCGATGCGGCCGGAGCGTCAATTCGCAGCTATCCCGATTTTCGTCGGTTCACAGCGTCCGGCGACAAGGCGGCAGACCTATCGCGCTACCTGAATGAGCCCGAAATTCTGGGTAAGGCGAACCTGTGGTATTCGGTTTACCGTCGTCCGGCGCTGGCCGATGCACTTGCTGCCTTTGCCAGAAGCGAAATGACCGCCTGGGGTGCGGACATGGCAATGGTCTATGGCTTCATGTGCCGTTACGACCATACCATCGATGGCCGTGTGCTGTTTCGAAAACGGATTGATCAGGCGACAGGGCCGATTGTAATTTGCGAACCGCGTGACCATATCTACCCGTCAAAAAAGTGGAACGTGTATCGACAAAACTTTATGGTAACCGCATCGGGCACGCCGTGGGAAAGCCTCACGCGTCAGACACTCGACGCGCGTCGCAAATCAGATCGCGTTTATGGCATGAAGCGCATGTTTGGCCGGTTGATCGGGCGCTAATTGAAACCTTTTCCGAGTATCAAGCGTATGTACTCGCAAGAGTAACGTGTGCATCGAACTGCGGGAGCGAATTTGAATATTCAACCTGCGACTGAAAAGACAAAACCGAATCGGCCTCTTCGGAGCCTGGACTACGTGTTGCGCCGCGAGATCGCGGGCAAGTACCAGTACCATGTGCTGAAACAGGCGCGTGGTATTCTCCACGTCGGCGCCAACATGGGCCAAGAGGCTGCCCAGTATGATCGCAATGGTCTTGATGTGCTGTGGATCGAGCCGATTGACCGCGTGTTCGCTGAACTGCAGGCCAATATCGCGGCATACCCTCGGCAACGGGCGATCAAGGCGCTCGTCACGGATCAGGATGGCCGACGCCACACACTGCATATTGCCAGCAATGGCGGTTCATCCTCTTCGATCCTGGAGTTTGGCCAACACACCGATATTTTCCCGGACGTCACATTCGTGCGCGACCTGCCACTGGTGGGTGTGACGCTCACGACCCTCGTTGCACAAGAAAAAGTAGACATGTCGAAATACGATATGTTGCTTTTGGACACGCAAGGCTCAGAACTGCTGGTGCTCAAAGGCGCCATTGCCTTGCTGCCGCACTTCAAGTTCGTGCAGGTTGAAGCTGCCGACTTCGAGGCCTACAAGGGCTGCGCGAAGGTGCACGAAATCGACGCGTTCATGGCAGCGAACGGCTTCATATCATGCCATCGAAAGCGCACATCGCAGCACCCAGACGGTGGGCAATACTTCGAGATTACCTATGGCCGCGAGCCACCCAACTGGTGGGCACGGTTGAAGGTTTGAGAGCGAAGGGCCAAGCCAGTCACCCCCTGTTCCCGCCCAACACCTTGCGCGCGATCACAACGCGCATGATCTCGTTGGTGCCTTCGAGGATCTGGTGAACGCGCAGATCGCGGACCAGCTTTTCCAGGCCATAGTCCTTAAGGTAGCCGTAGCCGCCGTGGATTTGCAGGGCCTCGTTGACGATGTTGAAGCCGAGGTCGGTGGCGTAGCGTTTGCCCATGGCCGAATACATCGACGCCTGTGGGTCGGCGCGATCTAGCGCGTCGGCGGCGCGATAGATCATCATGCGGGCGGCTTCCAAGTCGGTCGCCATGTCAGCAATCTTGAATTGCAGCGCTTGGAATTGTGCAAGGTCTTGCCCGAAGGCCTTGCGCTCGAACATGTAGGTGCGGGATTTGTCGAGGGCTGACCATGCAGCCCCCAGCGATGCTGCGCCAATGTTCACGCGTCCGCCATCGAGGCCAGACATGGCGAATTTGAAGCCGCGCCCTTCATCGCCCACAAGTTGGGTTGTCGGCACCTTCACGTTGTCCATGATGACCTGGCGGGTCGGCTGTGCGTTCCAACCCATCTTGCGTTCGTTGACGCCAAACGACAGGCCGGGCGTATCCTTCATGATGACGAAGGCCGAGATCCCGTTGGCCCCGTTGTCGCTGGTACGGGCGAACACGAAGTAGAAGTCGGTGGCACCGGCGCCCGAAATGAACTGCTTGGTGCCGTTCAGCACGTAGTGGTCGCCGACGCGCTTGGCAGTGGTTGCCATTGCGGCGGCATCTGACCCGCCGCCGGGCTCGGTCAGGCAGTAGCTGGCGAGCCACTCCATTGAGTTGAGCTTGGGCATCCACGTGTCGATCTGGCTCTTGGAGCCGTACTTCGAAACCATCCACGCGACCATGTTGTGGATCGAGATATAGGAGGCAATTGCCGGGCAACCATAGGACAACGCCTCGAAGATCAGCGCGCCGTCCATGCGCTTGAGGCCGGAGCCACCCTTGTCTTCCGGCACGTAGATCGTTGCCATTCCGAGCGCAGCCGTCTCGCGGATCACGTCGATGGGGAAGTGCCCGGTCTCGTCCCATTCGCCAGCTTTCGGCGCAATGCGCTCCTTGGCGAAATTGAGGGCCATCTCCTGGATCGCGAGCTGGTCGTCGGTCAGCGAAAAGTTCATCGGGTGGCTTTCAGGCTTACGGCTTCTTTTCGCACGCGGGGGCATCGAGGAAGGTCAGGTCCTTCAGGGCACCGCGAATGGAAAAGTCACCATAGTCGATGAACAGCCGCTGGCTCACACCGTTTTCGAAAAATAAAAACGCCAGTTCATAGGATGGCGTGCCGTCAGATTTATCGGCCTTCTTGTCGAAGTAGCTAAGCGAGATTGGCCACGCAGCGAGTGTGTCGAGTTTTTCGCTGTTTTTGACGTCGGGCGTCTTTGCAGCCTTGCCCGGGGCTTGGCGTCCGCCAATTGCAGCAGTTGTCGCGTAGACCTTCTCGCCCTTTTCCGATCCGTCATAAAGGTCGGCCGAGAAAATCGATTTGCCAGCCTTGGCAGCTGCCAGAAGTGCGATCGAATGCTGCACGGGAAACAGTGTTGCAGCGTTCACTGTTAGCGCCAGCTTCTTGGGCTTGGCGACCTCGACTTTGATTGGGGCGTCAGCGCCGGTGCGCGCTGCGTCGCCCGATGTCGCCTCGGTCTGCTGGTCATTGCGATATTGGCTCGAACTGAACTTGAAGGACTTGGCGGCATTGTCCTCGAAGGTCGAGGAGCGCATGTCGTTGACCGAGGCCTCGCCCTCCTGGCTCATCATGCGGGTGACGAAGCGCATGGTTTGTGTGTATCCGTCACACGGGCTGCCAGTCAGTTCATAGACCATGCGGCCGGTAAGGTCGGACATGCCAGCGCCAGCGCGAGCCTTATCGAGGGTGATCTCGTAGACCGCCCGGTGTGGGCTCAAGGGGGTGGGATCGCCGGGCCCAGCAGCATAAGCTGCGAGCGGCACGAGGAATCCCAAGGCTGTGATGCCGGTCAACGCTGTCAGGTGTCGCGCCATGCTTTGTCAGTCCTTTAACGGGGCAGCGGTTTGTCGGATGCAAGCTTAGGTCGCCGCTTACGCGTTGCAAAGAGTGCATAGGATCACGTGCGACACAAAGGCGGAAGACAACAAAATAATGATAATATTGCGCGATTCTAATCACTTGAAAGCCGATGGAAGCCCTCATGTTTGACGCCAAGACGTTCATTCGCCCAATTGCGCATCGCGGCCTGCATTCAAGTGCCGATGGAGTGATCGAAAATACGGCGGCAGCGTTCGAAGCAGCGATTGCCGGCGGCTATGGCATCGAGTGCGATTTGCAGCCGTTGACCGATGGCACGCCAATGGTGTTTCACGACGAGACGCTCGACCGGCTGGTCGATGCCAAGGGACGGATCGACGCTCGCACGCGCGGAGAGATTAAAAAGCTGCGTTATTGGGACGAAGTGACCCGCATCATTTCGTTCGCCGATATACTCGATCTGGTGGCGGGCAAGGTGCCATTGCTGGTCGAGATCAAGAGCGAGTGGACCCCACCCAACATGCGGTTCTTGAAAAATATAGCATCCCTCGTGGCGGACTATCACGGGCCGCTCGCGCTGATGTCGTTTGATCCCGTTGTAATGGCCCGCATGCGCGAGCTGGTGCCGAAGGTGCCGCGCGGTATCGTGTCGGGCATCTACAAGGGTGAAGGCTGGTGGCTCGAACAACTCTCGGCCGAGCGCGCGTATCGGCTGACGCATCTATTGGAGAACGGTCCGGTTCAGCCGAGTTTCGTCAGCTATCACGTCAAGGCGCTGCCGACACCGGTGACGCGGTTTCTGCGCGAGGGGCTTGAAATGCCACTGTTCTGCTGGACGGTGAAGACGGTCGCTGACCGCAAGATCGCCGCCGAATGGGCCGATGCACCGACGTTCGAGGGGTGGCGGCCGTAAGAGTGCAAAGTATTGGGCGACTTACCATGTCGCTCGTATTGAACCGCGTTATCCTTGCTCGCGACGATGCTTTGTGATCCGCCTTCGACCGTGAACTACGCGGAGTACGTTAGCCGTCTTCGCCCCCCCGCACGTGCTCATATATTACGATGTATAGTGTTGCGATCTTGATGCGGACGTTGGTGCCAAGTTTTGGTCGCGGTGCGCCGCTACCGGGAACTCGGCGATCTCGTCGAAGGCCAACCACAAGCGATCGCTCCAGCGACTGGCGGTCCCCACGCTTGCAACTGAGGCGAGGTAATTAATGATCTGAGTCAGGTCCGCACGAGCTTCCGGCGAGACGATAACGGCGATCATTTAGCCGCAAGCTTGCGTAATTGGTCGATGATTTCTGCCTTTACAGCTGACGCCGGAATACCTTCACCGCGAGCAATCGCCGAGCGCGCTTCGTCAACCGAAGGTCTATGGGTAAAACCTAACATAAAACAGTGGGCTGCAAAAGCCGTTAGAAACTCTTGCTGCGCCGATTGCTGCGACTTGCACGTGCTCACTACATAAACCGAAAACGGGATCCATCTACCCCTTCTTCGCCTTTGCCCGCTCGTATAGCGGCATCACGTCTTTCAAGTTCGCTTTGATGGTCGAGATGCGCGTCGTGCCGGAGGGGTGGGTGGACATGAATTCCATCGGTGCTCCCTGGCTTGCCGCACTCATTTTCTGCCACAATGAAATGCCGGATTCGGGATTGTAGCCAGCGCGTGCGGCAAGCTCCATGCCGACGAGATCAGCTTCGGTTTCATCGGTGCGCGAGAACCGCAAACTAAGTAAGCCGCCACCGGCGCGCGCCAACTCGCCAGCGTTGCCGCCAACCAAGACGCTGACCGCAATCGTACCGAAATTTGTCAACGTTGTTTTTGCGGCGCGTGCGCGGGAATGCTCGCGCAGGGCATGGGCGATTTCGTGGCCCATCACCATCGCCACTTCGTCGTCAGTCAGTCTCATCTTTTCGATGATGCCGGTGAAGAACGCGATTTTGCCACCGGGCATGCAGAATGCGTTGACTTGCGGCGAGTTGACGACGTTGACCTCCCACTTCCAGTTCCGCGCGCGCTCGTTGAACTTGTAGGAATGGGGCAGAAGCTCATTGAAAATCTTGCGCAGACGAACCGTTTGCGGGTGAGTATCCGGCAGCAACGCGCGCTTCTGGAACGCCTGCCGGGTGAGTTGGGCATATTGCTGCTCACCTGTTTGCTCCATCCGCTCGGCGGAGGCGAGCAGGCGGATCGTGCGACCGACGATGCCAGGGTTCTTGAGCTTAACGCCCTCCTCCGGCTCGCGCGAGGCAGCGGGTGCGGCGAGCGCAAGTCCGGCAGCGACAAATAGTAGTGGTCCAAAAGTGCGCAAACGCATGGGCTCGGCCTTCCCTCATCCTCGACACAGTGTCGCAGATATAGCGAGTGGATGGTGCCAAGTGAAGGGCAGCAAGACCTGATAGACTATCGCGAGGTTTGAATTTGCGAGGACTGTGATGAGTGAGGGCTTGCAAGGTGTGATCAGGATCGAGCCGTCGATCACCAGCATTGACGCTGATGCCTGGGATGCCTGCGCTAATCCTGAAGCTTCGACCTACAACCCGTTCGTGGCACACGCGTTCCTCAAAGCACTGGAGGACGCTAAATGCGTTGGAGGACGCTCGGGCTGGGTACCTCAGTATCTTCTGGTCGACGATCCGGCGGGTGGACTAGCCGCCTGCATGCCAACCTATGTGAAGAGTCATAGCCAGGGCGAGTACGTGTTCGATCACGGCTGGGCGGAGGCCTATCAAAGGGCAGGTGGGCAGTATTATCCCAAGCTGCAGGCGGCGGTTCCGTTTTCGCCGGTGCCCGGGCCACGGCTGCTGGTTCGCCCTGGCCCGGACGCTGCGCGCAACGGGCAAATCCTGGGCGCTGGCGCGATCGAATTGGCCCGGCGCCTCGAGCTCTCATCGGTGCATGTGACGTTCATGCGTGAGGACGAGTGGGAGCGGTTGGCCGAGATCGGCTATCTCAAGCGGACCGACCAGCAGTTCCATTGGCTCAACAATGGCTATGCCACTTTCGATGACTTTCTTGCAGCGCTTTCATCGCGCAAACGTAAAACGATCCGCAAAGAGCGAACCCAAGCGTTGAGCTCCGGCCTGGAGATGGTGCAACTGCGCGGCGCCGACATAACGCAAGCGCACTGGGATGCGTTCTTCCAGTTCTACGTCGATACTGGCAATCGTAAGTGGGGGCGACCCTATCTCAACCGGCAGTTTTTTTCGGCGTTGGGCCGATCGATGGCCGACCGATGCCTACTGATCTTTGCCATGCGGGCAGGGCGACCGATTGCCGGGGCGTTGAATATGATCGGGGGCGATTGCCTGTACGGCCGCTACTGGGGTGCAGTCGAGCAGCATCCCTGCTTGCACTTTGAGGTTTGCTATTATCAGGCAATCGACTTTGCCATCGCGCATCGCCTAAGCCGGGTCGAGGCCGGTGCGCAGGGCGAACACAAGTTGGCGCGCGGCTACATGCCGTCGGCGACTTTCAGTGCGCACTGGATCGCCGATCCGGGCTTGCGGCGGGCCGTTGCGCGTTATCTCGATGAGGAGCGTCGGGCGGTTGCCGAACAACGCGAGATGCTGGCCGAGTATGGTCCCTATCGAAAGGTCGTCGAGGAGCAGGACTGAGCCTGCGGGGGGTGGGCCTTGCGTTCGCTCGGTGGTCTCACCGATGGAACGATTTCCGAAGCTGTGGCGTTGAACGCGGTAACTAGCCCAGCGGAGGAGCTCAGCTTATGACACTGCAAGAGAGCCACTACACCGATCGACCCAGCTACAGTGGGAGCGATGCCGCGCCCGTTGGTACAGCGATTGCCATATTCGTTGCAATGATGGTGATCATCGGTGCGTTCATTGGGCTCAGGCCCTATTCATACGACATACCTTCAGCAGCCCCAGTCAACGTCGTTGCGCCAGCGCCGAGGGCTATGCCAACCACGCCTGCTTTGCCGCCAGCCACGGTGCCATCAGGCACGACTGCATCGCCGGGTCTGCCAAGCGGCGCTGCGCCGACAGCCCCCAACGTCCCGGCTCCTCCCGCCGCCCGAGTTCAGTAATCTGGGATCGATGTTGAAGCCCTCCGACGTTTCAGTCGGAGGGCTTTATTTACAGCCCACGCACGAGGCTGCCCAGCATGAGCACCATGTATGCCGTGATGGCGAGCCAGTACTCTTGATGCGGAATGTACCGGGGCACCGGAAAGAACACGCCGAGCTTGGTGATCAGCGCCAGCGCTGCCAGCACGACCGAGATCAGAAAGATCAGCACGGAGGGTGGGTTAAGTCGCATGGGCGGCAGGCTCCCCTGGTTCATGGCAGCAGTCGTGGTTGCTGCCGATGGTGCCACAAGTTCCACCTAAACCCAACGGTGCGCCTTGATGCGACGGGCGCTGCGGTCGCAAGTGATGATCGGACGCGATCGCAAAGAGCGTAATCTCAAAGAGCACTGGGCGTCTTGCCTGTTGTGGCAGTGCCGACGTCGACAACCACCCGAACCGTGCGTGCAACCGCGCGATCCGAGCGCTGGATCTTTGCCGTCACCAGGAGTGTCCGTCCAGGCGGTGCTGATGCAGCATACAACGATGTCCGTGCCACGTCTTGAACGGTGACGACGTCAACGGTGCTGATATCCAGTGCACCGGCTTTTGCGATGGCTTGGCGTATGGCATTCAAAGATGACGCGTCATCGACATGGGAAACTGGCGCGACTGTATCCACGCCTGCGCCGTCATCAACGGGCTGGGTTAGCCAAAAATGCTCACTGCCAAAGGCTTTTGCGGCGGCAAGCGTCGGCCTCGACGACGGCGCTGACATTTGCCCATTTGCAAGTGCACGGTCATAGGATCGACCGAGCAAACGGTCCGGCGCACCAAGAGCGGTTGCAAACAGGCCAAGTGTTATGCCCGTCAGTGAAAGAGCCGCAACGGTCACGTGGATGCTTTTCATGCGTCAAATCCCTCGAACGATCAGCAGCTTTAAAGTGTCTTGCGTTAGCGACACTAACATAGGTGTGGAGGAGAAGCGTTACGAGACCCGATCCAGCAATAGTCCTGGATAAGCCGTTCGATCACCTCCCCTCCACTCACCTTCACCGCGGGGAGGCGTACACGCGGCGTAGGTGTCTGAGGAGGCCGAGATTAAACGCGACCAATGAGGCGAACACGAGGGCTAGGATGATTTTAGCAGACCGCTCATCACTTGCCCGAAGCGATGGCTGCAATAGCTTCTGGTCGAATTTTGCAAGTAACGCCGGCTGCGGTTTGGCAGCGTTGGCGCGTGCCGTGAAGATCGGCACCGGCTCGCTGTTCGAGGGGCCAGAAAGGTAAGAGCCGCTGGTCATGATGATGGCAAACAGGCCAAGCCCCAGGAGAAAGTCGCGCGTGGTGCGAACAACGCGGCGGCGGCTGAAGGCGCGGACTGAGTGCCACATGGTGAGGCTCCTTAATTTATAGAGTTACGTGTATGGGGGCCGTTGGTTTCAAGAGTGTTAGCACTCAAGCTCGACTTACAACTTGGCAACGTTGGGCCGGGAATGTGGCGTAGCCTGTGGATTCTTGTGACAAAACAAAGAGAAGCGCAGTGTGTGCTTTGGCGGGCACGAGACGTTATTTGTTCATGTCGTATTCAGGGGACCATGCGCGAGCGCGCTGCCCGGGGGGCCCATTGTCCCGATTAACGGGCATCTGGAATGTTGCTGGCTTGCTTGAAACCGGCAGCCGTCAGGCGTAGGGTCCGCCGCGTTCGCGCCAGCGGCGCAACGTCGATCAACCCGACCACACGAAAAGGTGACCCGCCATGGGCTTTTTTGCCGACAGCCTCAGCCGCATCCAGCCGTCCGCGACGATTGCCGTGTCGACGAAAGCGCGCGAGCTGAAAGCAACCGGGCGCGATGTCATCACATTGAGCCAGGGCGAGCCCGACTTTGATACGCCGCCCAACATTGTCGAAGCAGCCGTCAAGGCCATGCGCGAGGGCAAAACCCGCTACACCGACGTTGACGGCATCCCAGAGTTAAAAGCTGCGATCTGCAAGAAATTTGCGCGCGAAAATGGCCTCGAATATCGCCCGAGCCAAGTGACTGTGGGCACAGGCGGCAAGCAGGTCCTGTTCAACGCTCTCATGTGCACGATCAATCCAGGCGATGAAGTCGTGATCCCGGCGCCATGCTGGGTGTCCTATGCCGAAATCGTCCAGTACGGCGGTGGCAAAGCCGTGTTCGCCGAGACGCGCCTCGAAGATGGCTACAAGCTGCGGCCGGATGTGTTGGCGAAGGCGATCACGCCGAAGACCAAGTGGTTCTTGTTCAACGCGCCGTCGAACCCGACAGGCGCTGCCTATACAAAGGCGGAACTCAAGGGCCTTACCGATGTACTGGCGGCTAACCCGCACGTGTGGGTGCTGACCGACGATATGTAAGAGCACCTGCTCTATGACGGCAATAAGTTCTACACACCAGCCCAAGTCGAACCGAAGCTGTATGATCGGACGCTGACCATGAAAGGGCTGTCGAAGGCTTATTGCATGACCGGCTGGCGGCTTGGTTATGCGGCAGGTCCCGAACCTCTGATCAAGGCGATGTGCAAGCTGCAAGGGCAATCGACGTCCAATCCGTCGTCGATCACGCAATGGGCGGCCGTCGAAGCGCTCAACGGGCCGCAAGATTTCATTGCCCGCAACAACAAAGTGTTCGTCGAGCGCCGCGATCTCGTGGTGTCGATGCTCAATCAGGCGAAGGGCCTTAAGTGCCCGAAGCCCGAGGGCGCGTTCTATGTCTACCCGTCGGCCGCTGGCTGCATCGGCAAGACCACCGCCAAGGGCGTGTTGATCAAGAACGACGAGGACTTTGTTACAGCCTTGCTCGACGAAGAAGGTGTTGCAGCCGTCCACGGTGCAGCGTTTGCTCAGAGCCCGGCGTTTCGCATTTCCTATGCGGTCGGAACCGACGTCCTGGAAGAAGCCTGCAAGCGCATTCAGCGCTTCTGCGGCAACTTGAAGTAGTCAGACCGCCCCGGGTCGTGCCGAGATTGTGCTCGGCCGATCCGGTGTTACGTCCGACGTCGAGCGTCACGTCAAACTTTTTCGGTGGCCGCCTGCTTGCGCACCCAAGGCTTCGTGTATTTCATCCGGTAAAAGATCATCAAGCTGATGCCGACCACGCTGGGGATCGCCCACATCGTCGGGTTGAAGGCCTGGGTCGGCATCAGGCGTACGGCACCGAACGCCAGAAAGGCCGTATACACAGAGATGCCGGCGCCCAAAGAGGCTTGCAAGTGCTGCATCAGGAATTCAAGTCGCGCAGGTTTGTCAGAGTAGATGAAGTGCAGATAAAGGCCCGCCGACGCTAAACCGAGCACAGCGACGCCGATCATCAGGTTCTGCCCGATCAGCCAACCTTGGATGGCGCAGTTGAGCGCCGCGATTATTGTCGCGACTTGCAAGCCAATGTTTAACCAATGGCGGTTGGCCGCGTGATTGGCTTTGTTACGAATTGTCATCAAGCCGTGCCATGCCAAGCCGACGGTCAGGATTGCCAAGTACACCATCATCCAACCGAACAAGCCGCGGATTAAATTGAGGTCGGGAAGCAGCGGGCTCGAGGGGTGGGTGGCAACAGGGGCGAGCAGCGTGCAGGTGCCCATCCCCATCGCAGCTGTTCCAGTCGCCAACATGCTCCAGGCAAAGTATTTGCCCCACAGCTTGTGACACGGATTGCCTTTACGGGCCACCACAGGCACCCAGAAAATGACAAGACCGGTCGCGCCGCAGATCACGTGGGCGATGACGAACGTCTCAAACAGCCAATACACGCGTCTTAAGCCTCCGCCCCTTAATGCCCATTGCCAGAGTTAGTTGAGCTGACGGCTCCGCGCCAGGGGACGGGCATTAGCATCGCCAAGAATATTGCCCGTGTCTTGTGTTTTTGCGTGGCGCATGGCCCCTGCGCAGACCCGGTGGTGGCCGGAGCGCTCCGACGCAGTTAGGTTCGGTAGGTCATCATCGCGCTAGAGAAACACAATCCAACTTGAACACACTCCTGCTGCTCAAACTGACCGTTACCCCGCTTTTGGTCGCCGGCATGAGCCTCGCCGCCCGACGGTTTGGTCCCACATTTGGCGGCCTCATCATGGGGCTGCCGTGGATGACAGGGCCGGTGCTGTTCTTCTTAGCCCTTGAACGTGGCGACGCGTATTTGGCCGTATCCGCGCACGGTGCGTTGCTGGCGGTTCCCTCAATTGCCGCATTTGCGCTGGGCTACGCCGTCGTATCGCGGACCCAGAAGTGGCCGCTCAGCCTGACCGCTGCTGCCTTGGTCTTTGCGATCACTGGCTGGGCGATGGCGCGGCTAATCGTCGAGCCGATCACGGCGGCGGCAGTTGGCGTTGCAGCGCTGTTGGTTGCCCACGCGGCGATCCCTAAGCCGCCGCCATTGTCAGCTGTTCCTGTGCTGCCGTGGTGGGATATCCCGGCGCGGATGGTGGCGACCGCGGCCCTGGTTGGCTCGATAGCGGTTTCCGCCAACAATCTTGGACCGACACTGGTGGGCGTGGCGTCGAGCTATCCGGTGATCCTGACTGTCGTGATCACATTCACACATGATCGCTGGGGGCGCGATGCGGCGATGGCGATGCTGCGCGGTGTAATGCTGTCACTGATCGGATTTGTCGCGTTCTTCTGGGTCGTGACGGAGTTAGTCGGTCAACGGGGACTGGTGCCGTCTTACTTGGCGGCCGCAGCGGCGGGATTGACCGTAAGTGGTGCGCTGCTTGCCTTCAACAGGTGGCAATCGCGCCGAACGACGCCAGCGGCGGCACGCGAAAACACTTAATAGATGATCTTGCCACCAAGGCCGACAATTGCACCGAATACGATGACAGCTGCGATGCCAAGGCATAATACCGCTCGCATGACGGGGCGTGGTACGAGGGTCACTTCCGCTTGATCTTCATAGTCGTTCGCGGGCTTGGAGCCGGTCACCATCGCCTTGATCAATGGGTCTTTCTTGATCACACCATGCAGGATGTTGGCTGTGATATGGGCCGCGATCAACGGCAGGATCAGGTAGTTGAGCAAGCGAGTATGAAAGTACGTGATGCGCTTTTGGTTGGCCTCCGACACCAAATTGTACAGCGGTCCCCAGGTCACGTCATTGTGCTCAACCGCCATGAGGCCGAGCGTCGCCTGGAGGCCAACCGCAGCGAGTAGCCCGAGGATCATGTAGGTGCCGAGCGGATTGTGGCCAAGGTAGTGGCCCTCTCGTCCGCGAAAACTGTCCAGGGCATAGCGTGCCACAACCCAGGGCCAACGCACGAACGCCGACCACCGCGAGGTCGATGATCCAACAAAGCCCCACAGCACACGCCACACCAACAGGATCAGGATCGCGTAGCCGTTATAACGGTGCCACTTCATCGTGTTGTCGGCAAAGACTTCGGCAAACCGGAAACTTGCCCAGGCGTCGAAAATCAGCAGGACGAGCGCCCAATGAAATACGCGCGTGGGGAGGTCCCACGCGCGCACGATTCTCGAAGTCATACTGACGGTACCGATCGATTCGGTCGACATTCCCAGTGCCAGACCTTTAGGTCTTTGGCGGCTGGCGGAAGGTCTTGTGGCAGGTGCCGCAGTTGGCGCCAATTTTTGGCCATTCGGTCTTGAAGGTGGCTTCGTCCTTGATCGCAACGCTCGCGGCTTTGGCGTCAGCCTCCATCTTGGCATAAATTGCCGTGAATTCGGCCTTCTTTTCCCAGATCACTGGAAGTGCTTCGGTGTTGCCGCCGGTCTTGCTGTCATCTGGGAACAAAGTCGCCAACTTCGGCGCACCATCGGCGATGGTCTTCAGTGAAGCCTGAACCTTAGCCAGATCGAACGGCGTCGTGCCCTTCATCATGCCGCCGGGCTCCTTCATGGCCGCGCCCCAGGACTTCAGGATCTCCTGGCGCTGGCCAATGGCAGCGCTTTGGGCGTAGACGGCGGTTGCACTAACGGCAACGGCTGCGAGGATCGAAAGGACGCGGATCATTTTAGGAGGTCTCCGAGGCTGCGGTTGAGGGCTAATCGACGACGGTGAGCGCAAATCGCGGCTTTATAACGCAGCCAAAGCTGCCATCGTGGCCGTGTGAAGTCAATCGATCAGCGAGCGTTGCACGCTCAATGCTTTGAGCCGCGCAGCCATTCTAGCGGCGCTTGCTATGGTCGTTGGCCTGAAAGCGGCTGAAACGTAAACAGACTGTAGCGAATTGTTGGACACAGGAATTGACGCATCGGCCGACGAAATTGCACACATGCCGACGTTGCTCATTCTATCGAATGGCATTCGTTGTAGCGATGCTCGCGCTTGGCGGCATTTGGTGGCTGGGCTAGCGCAAACGAGAAAGGCCCGCCACGGCAGTTGCCGGACGAGCCTCCTTGAAGCTTACGAGAAATTGGACTCGTTTAGCGCGAGTAGAACTCGACCACGAGGTTTGGTTCCATCTGCACAGGGAACGGCACGTCCGACAATGCCGGAATGCGCAAAACCTTGGCCGTCATCTTGGTGTGATCAACTTCGAGATAGTCCGGCAGGTCACGCTCCGAGCTTTTGATGGCTTCGAGCACGATCGTCAGCTGGCGCGACGGTTCCTTGACTTCGACCACGTCACCAACCTTGCAGCGATAGCTGCAGATGTCGACCTTGTGGCCGTTGACGCTGACATGGCCGTGGCTGACGAACTGGCGCGAGGCGAATACGGTTGGCACGAACTTGGCGCGGTAGACGACCGCATCAAGGCGACGCTCCAACAGGCCGATCAGCTGCTCCGATGTCGAGCCGCGCAGGCGCGATGCTTCTTCGTAGATCTTGCGGAACTGGCGCTCGGTGATATTGCCGTAATAACCCTTCAGCTTCTGCTTGGCGCGCAACTGTTGGCCGAAGTCCGACAGCTTGTTGACGCGGCGCTCGCCGTGCTGGCCGGGGCGGCTCTCGCGCTTGTTGAGCGGGCTCTTGGGACGGCCCCAGATGTTCTCGCCAAGGCGACGGTCAATCTTATGTTTTGCAGTGACGCGTTTCGTCATATCTAGCACTCCAAGTTTGGGCGGCGCGGCCTTTGGCCCACGCGTCCCGATTGCAGATTGGAGCGCCCCTTCCTTT
>JANOYV010000131.1:0-13185 GCA_031429105.1 Hyphomicrobiaceae bacterium
CCGATTGAGATATGGGAAGTCCGCCAATACCTGATCTTCGGTCATACCACCGGCTAAATACTCAAGCACATCCGTCACGGTCATCCGCGTATCGCGGATGCACGGCTTGCCGCTGCGCACTGCAGGATCCATCGTGATGATGTTTCTATAATCCATGCGCGACATTAGTCGAAAACGCGCTTCAGATGCAACGGAGCAAACTAGATACAGACCGTCAGTAGTGCGAGTTTCAAAAATTCACTTCTTGCCGTACTTGGCGATGGCTTGCGCCTCACTGTCGGCGGCGCGGCGCATATTTAATACAACCCGATCAAATTCTTGTTGAATATCGGGTTCGGACGAGTGGAGCGGCAGTCGATCACAGGCCCCCGCGATAACATCGGGAATAACTTCAAACGAAAGTTTCGCTTGGACCGCATCTGCTTTGCGAGGCCATCGACCACCCCAAATTTGAGAAGTGGAGCTATCGAAGGCCAGCACGCGCGGCTCACAGCCTTCGCACCAGGAAGACTTCAATAGCTTCAAACCGTTCTGCGTTCGACCGAGCTGCGGCCCCTTCAACCAGCGGACCTGTCTGAATTCATACAGGGTCAGCAAGTAGCCCGACGCAGCAAGCTCGGTCGTCTTGTCGAGCTTGCCCTCGAATACGAGATCGAGGTCAGCAATAACGAAATCGGCAGCCCCCATGGATCAATCGTGTTTGATCGCGCCGCTTTGAGGTCATCGATGAATTCTTCTGGATTCAGACACTGTAAAGCCCGGGCACTCGTCGCGCCAACCGCAAGCGCGACACAAACCGCTGCCGCCGCGCTTGCTCGTCGGAACATGACCCACCCTCATTTCATCGTCGGGATTACAAACTCGGCGCCGTCCTTCATGCCGCTTGGCCAGCGCGACGTCACCGTCTTGGTCTTCGTATAGAAGCGGAACGCATCGGGGCCGTGCTGATTGAGGTCGCCGAAGCCGGAACGCTTCCAACCGCCAAAGGTGTAGTAAGCGAGTGGCACCGGGATCGGAACGTTGATGCCGACCATGCCGACCTGCACGCGCGAGGCGAAATCGCGCGCCGCATCGCCGTCACGGGTGAAGATCGCGACGCCGTTGCCATACTCGTGGTCGTTGGCGAGTGCGATGCCTTCCTCGTAAGTCTTGGCGCGCACGACCGACAGCACCGGGCCGAAGATCTCTTCCTTGTAGATGCGCATGTCCTTCGTCACGTCGTCGAACAGGCAGCCGCCCATGTAGAAGCCGTTCTCGTAGCCCTGCATCTTGAAGCCACGGCCATCGACGCGCAGTTTTGCGCCTTCCTTGATGCCGACTTCGACGTAGTTCTTGACGCGGGCCAACGCTTCCTTGGTAACCAGCGGGCCGAAGTCGGCACTGGCATCGGTCGAAGGCCCAATCTTGAGGCTTTCGACGCGGGGGATCAGTTTGTGCATAAGCGCATCGGCGGTTGCCTTGCCGACAGGAACGGCAACCGACACTGCCATGCAGCGTTCGCCGGCTGCACCGTAGCCAGCGCCGATTAACGCATCGACGGCCTGATCGAGATCGGCGTCCGGCATGATGATCATGTGGTTTTTCGCGCCGCCGAAGCACTGCACCCGTTTGCCGTTGGCGCAGCCGCGGCTGTAGATGTATTCGGCGATCGGTGTCGAGCCGACAAAGCCGATCGCCATCACATCGCGATCATCGAGTATGGCGTCGACGCTCTCCTTATCGCCGTTGACGACGTTCATCACGCCGGGTGGCAGGCCCGCTTCGAGCATCAATTCGCCGAGCATCAGTGGTACGCCTGGATCGCGCTCCGACGGCTTCAAAATGAACGCGTTGCCGCAGGCGAGCGCCGGGCCGAACTTCCACATTGGAATCATGGCGGGGAAGTTAAACGGCGTGATACCGGCAACGACGCCCAATGGCTGGCGCATGGAATAGATATCGATGCCGGGGCCGGCGCCATCGGTGAATTCGCCCTTCAGCATGTGGGCAGCGCCCAGGCATACTTCCATGACCTCAATACCGCGCTGGATATCGCCCTTTGCGTCCGGCACGGTCTTGCCGTGCTCACGCGCGAGCATCAAAGCGAGTTCATCATTGTGCTTGGCGACAAGCTCGATGAACTTCATCAGCACGCGGGTGCGGCGCTGCGGGTTGGTTGCGGCCCAGGCAGGCTGAGCGGCCTTGGCGTTCTGCACGGCTGCGTGAAGCTCGGCCTTCGATGCAAGCGGCACGCGGGCGGCAACTTCGCCCGTCATCGGCCAGAACACGTCGGCGAAGCGACCGCTTGTGCCTTCAACTTTTTTCCCGCCGATAAAGTGATGGAGTTCCGTGGCCATGATTGATCCGTCCCGGTTTTAGAAGTTTGAATTCGATGATCCGGCTTACTACGGGCGCAACTTTGAATCCAGCGGTGGCGTCGCCGCCAGCATCTCCCACGGTAGGGTGCCATCTGGCAGTCGGGATTCGAGCCGACTGAGGATGGCAATGATCGCCGCCACGAATATCGCGGTTATAACGGCAATCGCCGATGCCTCGCCGGAGAGCCCCGCATCTTCGAGACTGAGTAACGCGACACCCAACGTCTCGGTCCCCGCCGACCAAAGCAGTGCCGAGACGGTCAGTTCGTTGAAGGCCATCAGGAACACGAGCAACCCGGCAGCAGCCATTGAAGGCAAAAGGGCTGGCAACACGAGGTAGCGCAGCCGCTCAAGCAGTGTCGCGCCACAGACAGCGGCAGCTTCCTCCTGGTCCCGCTCTAGGAATGTCATGGCGGCACGGATTGGCTCCAACGCGACGGCCAGAAACCGCGCGATGTAAGCAAATAAAATGATCCAGGGCGTGCCGTATAGACTGACACCGATTAGCGGCAGTGGTCGTAACAGGAGCAGGATGCACGCAATAGACAACACGACACCGGGCACCGCGTAAGGCAGTTGGATTGCGAGTGATATAAACGCGCGGCCGCGTGTCATCCGGCGCTCCAGCACGTAGGCCATCAGCAAGCCGAGGAGCGCGACGGCAATCGCGGTCCCACCAGCGAACAGAACCGAGTTTCGAAAGGCCCGCGCCGTTACATCCTGTACGGCCAGAACCTCGCGGAACTTCGACAGGGTTGCCGTCTCGAAGCCGAGTTTCACTCCGGTAGCTGGAACTAACGCCGTCGCAATGAGTGACAGGGCAGGCAGGATCGCTGCAACAAGAACCAGGAGCCCAATGCCGCACTCGACCACCCACCGCCAGCGCCCGAGCTGCCAGAAAGGGCGAAATCGTTGTTCGGTCTGAACGGTGACTTGCTCCTGCCGCCGTAAAACAGCTGCCAGAACTATGCCGGTCGCGGCGACCAGCCCCGCGAGCAACGACAATCCGGCGACGTCGGACAGCACCGATGGCCCGAAACTCGACAGCTGGCGATAGATTAGCGTTGGTAGGGTCAAGTAGTTCGCTTGAACGCCGAGAAGTGCTGGAATTCCGAAGTTGCCAGCACCGGCGACGAAGGTGAGGAGGCCCGCGGCAATTAAGTGTGGCCGGATCAGGGGGATCACAACGGCCGTCAAAATGCGCCACGGCGAGGCGCCGTCGAGGTAGGCTGCGTCGATCAAGCTCTGCGGGATCGCGCGCAGGCCGGCCGCAATTGTAATAGCGGCCAGCGGCGCGTGATGTAGTGTCAGGACGGCGACGATCCCCCATTTGCCGAGCATTGGGTTCGGAGTGCCCAAGGGTGGGGCAAGGCCGAGTATCCCAAGTAACGGCGAGGACGGGCCAGCTAAAGTTTTGAAGGCCAGTGCCATGACTTGCGGCGCCACCAGCAGCGAGCCGACGAACAGCAGCGCAATTGCGCGCTTGGCGCGAATATCGGTGCCAGCCAAGCCAATTGCGACGAACGCGCCGAGTAGCGTTGCGCCCGTCGCAGATAAAATCCCGACATCGATGGTATGCAGCGTCGCCAATAGCGCTGATCGGGATGTTAGATTTTCCAGAAGGGCTGCGAGGTCAAATCCAGTTCGACGGAACAACGCACCCCAAAACAAGCGGGCGAGGGGGGCCGCGCAAAAGAAAAGTACAACAAAGCCGAGGCACCAATCGAGCCAGCGGCCTTCTAGCTGCATCCAGGTATCCGTTCGGCTGCTTCGCCATCTCACTGACCGAAAATCTCACTGAACTGCTTCTTATTCGCCGTCTCATTGGCGAGCGCCTTGCCGGCATCCACGTTCATGATCTTGATGGCACTGCGATCAGCGTAGCCCGGTGGCAACGCGACAGCTGGATGAGCTGCGATGTAGCCCTGGCGGGCAGCCAGTTCCTGGCCCTCTTTGGAAATCAGAAAATCCACGAATGCCTTGGCGGCAATTGGGTTTTTAGAACTTTTGAGGATCGCGACTGGTTCGCCGATGGCCGAGACGCCCTCGACTGGAAACACGAACTCGAGTGGAGATCCTTTGGCTTTCTCACGAATTGGTAAGAAGTCCACGATCATGCCGAATAACTTTTCGCCGCCGGCCACCTGCTTCAAAACATCGCCATTGCCTTGGGCTGCAACTGCACCATTGGCCTTGAGCTTCTCAAAATATCCCCAGCCACCTTCAAGATTGCCCGTGAGCGCTGCGGCATGGATCAACGCCGCACCTGAGGCTAGTGGGCTTGGCATGACCACCAGACCCTTGGCTTCAGGTTTCAGGAGATCAGTCCAGGATGTCGGCTTGAATGGTGCTTTGGTATTATAGACGATGCCGGTGGTGATCAGCTTGGTTGAAAACCACGTTTTGTCCGCGTCGTGCAGCCCGGCAGGATAAGCGCCGACGTCGGCATTATCGTGTGCTAGCAACCGACCCTCGGCTTTTAACCCGGCCATCGTGACGGCATCGGCGATCAGCAAAACGTCTGCTTGCGCTTGGCCGGCTTCAATCTCGGCGCGCAATTTCGCCATCACGCGTGGCGTGCCATCGCGAACGAAGGTTATTTCTACCTTCGGATACTTCGCCTTGAAGGCATCGACGGTCGCTTGCGCGTCGGTATTGGGCTGGCTGGTGTACAGCGTCAGCTTGCCCTCTTGAGCACGAACGGTCGTAACGAAACTCGTCGCCGCCAGAATCGTGAACACGCCTGCCGCAAACGCGCGCTGAAACGTCATCGTCGCTATCCCTCCGATTTTACAAAGCTTTGCGTTTTCCTATCGGTTAGACGCAAAGTCTCAGCCAACGCAATAGCAAAGCCGCCCGACAGTTGAGTGACGATTTGAGGTAATCAGATTTGCTGCGGTGCAGGCGTTCTTGGCCGGCGCGCCTACTGCAAACTAAGATCGGCCGCGACGATTCGACCGTTACGGGTCAAATTTGAGTCGAAAGTGCTGAATTTGCTCACTTTCTAGGCACATGCGCGCACAACTGCGTCATCTGTCGATCTCGTACTTCAGACTAACTTGCGTGACGGCCCATGGGCCATGTACACATTCAGAAAAAAACGATGGCGTGTAGCTGCCTATGGCAGTGCGGGAGGATTTGAGTGAGCGAGACGCTAGCGTCCAAGTCAGGCGGGTCGACGAACGACACCGTACCTAAATTGCTGTTGCGCAATGCGTCGTTGTTCGGTGAGCGCCCGGCCATGCGCGAGAAAAATCTCGGCATCTGGCAGACCTGGACCTGGGCACAAGCGCGTGAAGAAATCCAAGCCCTGTCAATCGGCCTTTATGTGCTCGGGCTGAAACGTGGCGAGACGCTGGCCATCGTCGGCGATAATCGTCCCCGTCTTTATTGGGCGTTTGCCGCAGCGCAAGCGCTTGGCGCAATTCCGGTCCCCATCTACCAAGATTCAGTTGCCGACGAGATGGCATACGTCCTGAGCCATGCCGAAGTCGCCTTCGCGATCGTTGAAAACCAGGAGCAGGTGGACAAGCTGCAATCGATCGCAGATCGCGTGCCGACGCTGCGGTACATGACATACTGCGATCCGCGCGGCCTGAAGGACTACGATCACAAACAGCTGCAGGCGTTCGCCGATGTTCAGAAAATTGGCCGCGATGAGCTGCGTCGGAAGCCTGAGCTTGCGGCTTGGTGGGAAGCGGAGATCGCGTTGGGTAAGGCCAACGATACCAGCGTGATGCTGTATACGTCGGGCACCACAGGTCGTCCGAAGGGCGTTATGCTGAGCCACGAGAACGTCGTCGTCTCCGGCCAGAACGCGAATCTTTTTGATCACTATACGGCCGACGATACGATGGTCGCTTACCTGCCAATGGCCTGGGTTGGCGACCACATCTTCTCATACGGACAAGCATTCGCGGCCGGCATTTGTGTGGCGTGCCCCGAAAGCCCCGAGACTGCTGTCGAAGATCGGCGCGAAATTGGCCCGACCTCGTTTTTCGCCCCGCCTCGGGTGTTTGAGAACATGCTGACCCAAATAATGGTGCGCATGGAGGATGCTGGTCCGACCAAAAAAGCACTGTTCAAGTACTTCCTGGAGGTCGCCAAGCGATCAGGCGAAAAGCGGCTCAATGGCGAAACGATCCCAACCAAAGATCGGCTGCTTTACTGGATTGGCGACAAACTCATTTACGCGCCGTTGCGCAATCGGATGGGCCTAACCAATCTGCGTGTCGCCTACACGGCAGGTGAGGCCATTGGCCCGGAGCTGTTCTCGTTCTTCCGGTCATTGGGCATCAATCTCAAGCAGCTCTACGGCCAAACCGAAGCCAGCGTATTCATCACGTTGCAGCCAGATGGCGAAGTGCATCCAGAAACCGTCGGCAAGCCCGGCCCTGGCGTTGAGATTAAAATCAATGACAGCGGCGAGGTGCTGTTCAAGAGCCCCGGCGTGTTTCAGAAATACTTTAAGAACGACGAAGCTACAGCCGAGACCAAGACGGCCGATGGTTGGGTGCGCACAGGTGATGCAGGCTTCATCGATGGCCGGGGACATCTGTGTATTATTGATCGCGCCAAGGATGTTGGGCACTTAAAGAACGGTGCACTATTCTCGCCGAAGTACATTGAAAACCGCATTAAATTCTTCCCCGAGATCAAGGAAGCGGTCGCGTTCGGCGATGGGCATGACTATGTCACCATGTTTATCAATATCGACCTCGTTTCAGTCGGAAGCTGGGCTGAACGCAACAACGTGATTTACGCGAGCTACCACGAATTGGCAGCCCACCCCGACGTTTACGCAATGATCGAACGTCGAGTGGACGAGTTGAACGCCGCGCTTGCGAAAGAGCCACGTGTTGCCGCCTCGCAAATCAAACGCTTCCTTATCCTCCACAAAGAGCTTGAGGCAGACGATGGCGAACTGACGCGCACGCAAAAGGTCCGCCGTCCCTTCATCGCTGACCGGTTCGCCCCCTTTATCAAGGCGTTGTACGACGGGTCCGCTCGCGCCAGCATTCGCACTGAAGTGACCTTCGAGGACGGCCGCAAGGGCATCATCGAAGGTGATGTCCGAATCGTTGACATGAAGCTTAATTCAATTTCGGCGCAGGCGCCCGTCAGAGAGGCTGCCGAATGAAAGCGGATGTCCATCCCATGGGTGATGCAAAACCAGCCAAGGGCGAGGTTATGCTGGCCGTCAAAGATGTGTCGCTGTCGTTTGGCGGTGTGAAAGCCATTCGTGGCGTGTCGTTTGATATCAAGCGCGGCGAAATTCGCGCCATCATTGGACCTAACGGTGCCGGCAAGACCTCGATGCTGAATGTGATCAACGGCTTCTATCATCCCCAGGAAGGCTCGATCACCTATCGTGGCGAACAGCGCCAGAAAATGCGCCCTTATATCGCGGCGAGCCAGGGCATCGCCCGCACCTTTCAAAACGTCGCCTTGTTCAAAGGTATGTCGACGCTCGACAACATTATGACCGGGCGCACGCTGAAGATGCGCAAGGGGATCGGCTGGCAGATGCTGCGGATGGGCCCTGCCATCGCCGAAGAAGTCGAGCACCGCGAAGTGGTCGAGAAAATCATCGACTTCCTCGAGATCAACGCGATCCGCAAGACGCCTGTCGGTAAGCTGCCCTATGGCCTGCAGAAGCGTGTCGAGCTTGGCCGTGCGCTGGCGATGGAGCCTGAGCTTTTGCTGCTCGATGAGCCGATGGCCGGCATGAACCTCGAAGAGAAGCAGGATATGAGCCGCTTCATCATCGACATCAACCGGCAGATGGGCACCACTATGGCGCTGATCGAACATGACATGGGCGTCGTGATGGATCTGTCCGACCGTGTTGTCGTGCTCGACTACGGCCAGAAGATTGCGGACGGCACACCCGATGTGGTGCAAGCCGACCAAAAAGTCATCGACGCCTATCTCGGCGTTGCGCACTGACGCTTCTCACTAAAGTAGCGAGTTGAATTCGGAGAATGCACGCGTGGTAGCTCTAGGTAACTTTATCGAAGTTTTGAGCGGTGGCCTGCTGGCTGGCGTTCTTTACTCACTCGTCGCGCTCGGTTTCGTGCTGATCTACAAGGCCTCTGGCGTGTTCAACTTTGCCCAAGGCGCGATGGTGCTGCTAGCGGGGTTAGCCCTCGTTCGGTCACTCGATTTCTTCGTGGCCCGTGGCGTGCCGTTTGCACTCGCCGTATTCCTCGGCTTGCTATTTGCGGGCCTTGTGATGGCGGCGACCGCCTGGCTGATCCAACGCTTCGTGCTCGGGCCACTCGTCAATCAGGATGGCTTGACTCTGTTCATGTCGACGATCGGCGCGACCTTCATCATTGAAGGTGCCGCCCAATTGATCTTCGGCTCGGACGTGTACCCGCTGAAGCTCTATCCGACCGACGCATGGTTTGCCCTTGAGAGCGTGTTCCAGGGCGGTATCCTGATCAACAAACTCGACGTATGGGGTGGACTAATTGCGGGTGTGCTCGTCGTCGTGCTCGCCGTCTTTTTCCAACGCACCAAGACCGGGCGTGCACTGCGTGCCGTTGCTGATGATCATGCGGCGGCGCAGTCGGTCGGCATTCCAATTGGTTGGATCTGGTTTGTCGTGTGGCTGGTGGCAGGGCTCGTCGCGCTCGTCGCGGCAACGGTCTGGGGCACCAAACTTGGCGTGCAGTTCTCGATTACCTTCCTCGCCTTGAAAGCCCTTCCGGTGCTGATCGTCGGCGGTTTCACCTCGGTGCCGGGTGCCATCATTGGCGGACTGATCGTCGGCGCAGGCGAGAAACTCGCTGAGGCTTACCTCGGACCGATGATGGGCGGTGGCATCGAGTATTGGTTTGCCTACGTGTTGGCGCTCGCCGTGCTGCTGGTGCGCCCGCAAGGACTGTTCGGCGAACGCATCATCGAGCGAATTTAAGTTTAGGGATACAGTCCGATGTTTTACCGTGAGAACGGCCAGTTCAAGGCGACCTATGCCGCCGACATGTCGATGTTCCCGATCCGGCAGGATCGGATCGGCCTTGGGCTGATACTGATGTTTGCCTTTGTCGGCGTGCCGCTGCTTGCGCTTTTGAAAATCGGGCCGTTCGGCAACGACTACATCTTCAAGGCCCTGTTGATTCCGTTTCTGATCCTGGCGCTGGCTGCCATCGGCCTCAATATTTTGATTGGCTATTGCGGGCAGATTTCGCTCGGTGCTGGTGCGTTCATGGCGATTGGTGCTTACGCGGCATATAACTTCTCACTTCGCGTTCCCGGTATGCCGCTTGTTGTTGCGATCCTGCTCGGTGGCGGCATGTCAGCGCTGGTCGGCATTCTATTCGGCATTCCGAGTCTACGGATCAAGGGGCTCTATCTGGCGGTTGCCACACTTGCCGCGCAATTCTTTTTCGATTGGTTGTTCATCCGCGTGAAGTGGTTCACCAACTACACGCCCTCCGGGTCGGTCAATGCACCGGAGCTGACGTTTCTCGGTTATCTGGTAAACTCGCCACTTGAGCGCTACCTCCTTACCTTGACGTTTGTGACTGTATTTGCGCTCCTCGCAAAGAACCTGGTGCGCGGTTCGGTTGGCCGTCAATGGATGGCGATCCGCGACATGGATATTGCCGCCGAGATCATGGGTATCAGACCGCTCTACGCCAAGCTGACCGCGTTTGCGATTTCATCGTTCATCATTGGGGTCGCCGGCGCGCTATGGGCGTTCATCCACCTTGGTTCGTGGGAACCGCTGACCTTTAACATCGACCGTTCATTCCAGATTTTATTCATGGTCATCATCGGCGGATTGGGCTCGATCCTCGGTTGTTTCCTTGGCGCGGCCTTCATTCTGATCCTGCCGATCTTGCTCGATCAAGTGCCGCACGCTCTTGGTATTCCGCTGTCGGTCGAGACCGTGTCTCACCTCGTGTTCATCGTCACGGGTGCCTTGATCTGCTACCTTTTGATCAAGGAGCCGCATGGCTTTGCAAAAATTTGGTCGCTGGCCAAAGAGAAATTGAGGCTTTGGCCCTACCCCCACTAGGGGCGGCCGCACCCTCTTCGTCAAACCGGTGCGCTGCAGTGTGGAGCGGCAGTGCATGGGACAATCAAAAACAAGGCTCGCAGATAAAGGTTTTCCGGCGTCGCCGGCAAGATTAACCCTCGGAGGAGAGACTATATGTCCCGTAAACTACTTGGCCTGACACTCGCCGCGCTCGGCGGCGTCGCCATGGCCGGTGAAGCAATGGCACAGGCGAACGAACAGTTCCTGCCAGCGCTCGTCTATCGCACTGGTCCATATGCGCCGAACGGCGTGCCGTTCGCCAACGGCGTTCTTGACTATTGGACCATGGTCAACGAGCGCGATGGCGGCATCAACGGCGTCAAGATCGTGTTCGAGGAATGCGAAACCGGTTACGCCACCGACAAGGGCGTCGAGTGCTACGAGCGTTTGAAGGGCAAAGGCCCAACCGGTGCTGGTTACTTCTCACCACTTTCGACCGGCATCACTTTCGCGCTGACCGAGAAAGCTCCTGGCGACAAGATCCCGTTGCTGACGACCGGCTATGGCCGTTCGGAGAGCCGTGACGGTTCGGTGTTCACCTGGAACTTCCCTGCCATCGGCACATACTGGACCGCCGCTGACGTTGCGATCCAGCATATCGCCAAGGAAGCGGGCGGCATGGACAAGCTCAAGGGCAAAAAGATCAGCCTCGTCTATCACGACAGCCCCTACGGCAAGGAGCCGATCGCGGTCCTTGAAGCTCGCGCAAAACTCAATGGCTTCGAGTTCAAGGCCATCCCCGTCACGCATCCCGGTGTCGAACAGAAATCGCAGTGGTTGGCGATCCGCCAAGACAAGCCAGACTATGTTCTGCTGTGGGGCTGGGGCGTGATGAACTCGACCTCGATCAAGGAAGCGGCAGCGGTTGCCTATCCGCGCGACAAGATCATCGGCGTCTGGTGGTCTGGTGCCGAGCCGGACGTTACTCCTGCTGGCGACCAGTCGGCTGGCTATAAGGCGCTCATGCTGCATCACACATCCGGCAAGGGTCCAATCCATGCCGATGTCGAAAAGCATGTGATCGCCAAGGGTAAGACGCAGTCGAAGCCGGAAGAAGTGGGCCAGGTGTTGTATAATCGCGGCCTGATCAACTCCATGCTGGGCGTCGAGGCAATCCGCACCGCGCAGAAGAAGTACGGCAACAAGCCGATGACCGGCGAGCAGGTTCGCTGGGGCTTTGAGAACCTCGAATTGACCGCGGCACGGATCAAGGAACTCGGTTTCGAGGGCATGCTTGAGCCGATGAAGTTCTCGTGCGCTGACCACGAAGGTGGTGCTGCCAAGGCCAAGGTCCACCAGTGGGACGGCAAAGCTTGGAAGGTAATCTCGGATTGGTACACGGCTGACAAGGCTGTGCTCGACCCGATGGTCAAGGAAACCGCCGCCAAGTATGCCGCTGACAAGAAGCTCGAAGTTCGCGACTGCTCGAAAGTGAACTGACGATAGTGCTAAACCTTCTCCTCTGGACTGGCTGTGTGAGAGGATAACAGTGGGTGGTAGTTGGTAAAGCGCCAGCTGCTCCCCCCCCACCCTGGCCCTCCCCCTCAAGGGGGGAGGGTAAGAAAGGGGTGGGTACACATTTGGTTCTCGAACACCTTTTATCTTCTGGCGACTCTCTATCGTTCAGTCTCCCTCCCTCCCCCTTGAGGGGGAGGGGCGGGGTGGGGGGGGATGGTCGCCAAACCACAATGACTTTAGATCGGAGCATCGGAGCCGCCAGTGTCGACTTTTGCCGCATCCAACCAACACGTCACACCTGCACCCGCGATGGCTGCCGCCAAACCGATCCTTTCGGTGAACAACATCGAGGTGATCTATGATCACGTGATCTTGGTGTTGAAGGGCGTGTCGCTGACCGTGCCGAAGGGCGGAATCGTCGCCATTCTGGGTGCCAACGGTGCTGGCAAATCGACCACGCTGAAATCCATCTCGAACCTGATCCGTGGCGAACGCGGCGACGTGACCAAAGGCACCATCGAATTCAACGGCGAGCGGGTCGATAAGTTATCGCCCAACGAACTCGTCAAGCGCGGCTGCATCCAAGTGATGGAGGGTCGCCACTGCTTCGGTCACTTGTCGATTGAAGACAACTTGATGACGGGGGCGTTCACACGGCGAGATGGCCGGGCGGCAATCGCTCAATCGCTGGAGAAGATCTACGCCTACTTCCCGCGGTTGAAGGAACGCCGCGAGAGCCAAGCCGGTTACACCTCGGGCGGCGAACAGCAGATGTGCGCCATCGGTCGCGCGCTGATGGCTAACCCGACCATGGTGCTACTGGATGAGCCGTCGATGGGCCTCGCCCCGCAGATTGTCGAGCAGATATTCGAGATCGTCCGCGATGTGAATTCCAAGGAAGGTGTGAGCTTCTTGCTCGCCGAGCAAAACACCAACGTGGCGCTCAGGTACGCCACCTACGGCTACATCCTGGAGACCGGCCGCGTCGTGATGGACGGCGAAGCCAAGGCGCTACGCGAGAACGAAGACGTCAAGGAATTCTACCTCGGCGTCGGCGGCGGCGACCGTAAGAGCTTCCGCGACGTGAAAAGCTACAAGCGCCGCAAGCGCTGGCTGGCGTGAGTGGACGTCCGACGGACACGCGCCTCGTAGGGTCAAGCCTTGGCGCGACCCAACATCATACGTTCCACCCGGAATTGTTGGGTCGCGCTGAAACGCTTGACCCGACCTACGCCACAACGACACAACCTACCTCCCACAACCCAGCGCGTCGGCCACGCCGTGGAAGCTGTCGGTCACGATGTCCCACGCGCCTTCCGC
>JANOYV010000132.1:0-32377 GCA_031429105.1 Hyphomicrobiaceae bacterium
CTGCGCTGGAAACCGGGTCTTGAATTGTCAGCCGTGACAATGGCTGGTTGGATTATCGCGCTTGGGTTCAAGCTGCCGCACGGGCCACACTTCTGGCTGGTTGCCTCAATCGGATTTGCCATTGCGGTACTATCGGTGATCAGTACGCTGCGCTTTGCCATTGCCTTTGAAGGGCGGATCGGGGCGATCGCGCCAAAGGCGACAACCTACGGTCTCGCATTGGGATTTGCCGGCCTCTTGATCGGTCAGTTCCATCGCACGAGTTCGTTGGGTTCTCTGCTGTTGAGCTCCATTGTCACCCTCGCCGTCGTGATTGCAGCCATCTATTGGGCAATGCGAACGGATAACCGGCAGGCACTGATGGTCGGCTATGCGGCCTTCGCGGTCGATATTCTGATCTTGTATTTCCTGACCTTCGGCACGCTGCTCAATTCGTCGTTGATCTTTGGCCTCGGCGGGTTGCTGGTCATCGGCCTTGCTTCGCTCGCGTTCCGTTTGATGAAGAAAACCAGCCCAACCGGTGCCAATCCGCAAGTTGAAGGAGCCTCGTCATGATGACCTTTGATCGCAAATGGCTGTTGGCTGGTCTGGCGGCTGCATCGGTGCAAACAGCTGCCATCGGATGGATCGTGTGGGATCGAATCTCACTGCTGAAGAATGGCCGCGAGATCGTGCTGCCGATCATCCCGGTTGATCCACGCTCGCTGTTTCGTGGCGACTACGTGATCCTAGAGTACCCCGTGACCAGTGTGGCAGCCAATCTCATAACGCCCGAGTTGAAGGCGGCGAAGCCATCGACGTTCTACGTCACGCTTAAGAAAAATGGCGATGCGTGGGAGCCAACTGCCGTCTCAGCCAAACCGATAGCGGCCACCCCGGATACGGTCACGCTCAAGGCGCGCATGAGACACGGCTGGTATGAAGGCACGCGGCGGCGCGTTGCCGCACCAACGGCTTCAACGCCAAACCCAACGCCTATGCCTGCCACACCACCCGAGCGTGTTTATAACGTGCGTTATGGCATCGAGAGTTACTTCGTGCAGGAAGGCAAAGGACGTGCCGTTGAAAAGGTCGCGGCAGAGCGCAAGCTCGCAGCCGTCATCGCGGTTGATGCCAAAGGCAACGCCGCCATCAAGGGGCTGATGGTCGACGGCAAGCTGCAGTACGAAGAACCTTTACTCTAGTTTCAATAGCGTTGGCGGCCGGCTCCCCGGCAGGGGAGTCGCCAACGCCACTAAAGAACCAGTCGCCGGTGCAAACAAAGACCCGTGCCCTGCATTGGCAGCGGTGGTCAGGACGACGCCCACGCCCTATAAGCACCTCGCACATTCACCCCACGCACGGAGATTTACGCGTTATGACCATCACCCGTTATGAGCCGTCAAAGATTTTGTCCAAGGTCGTTGAAGCCAATGGCATGGTTTATACGGCCGGCGTCGTCGCTGACGATATCGCCCAGGATGCCAAGGGCCAGACCACGCAAATCCTCAAGGAAATCGACCGGCTCCTGAAGCTCGCTGGCGCCGACAAGTCAAAGATAATTTCGGCGACGATCTGGCTCACCGACATCCGCCTGCGCGACAGCATGAACGAAGCCTGGAACGCTTGGACTGGCGGCCAGAACTTGCCCGGTCGCGCCTGCATCGAAGCCAAGCTTGCCGACCCGCGCATGCTGGTCGAGATCTCGGTCGTCGCCGCAAAGTAACGACTTGGGGGGGACAGTCACCGATTTCGAAAAAGTCGCACGCTGAAGCGCGGGATACTTTTCATCGGTGACTGCCCCCCTGGCCGTCCGCCACTGATTGGGTGCTAGCGATCATGCGTCACGTCACATTTAGCAATGGCACACGTCTTCCAGCGCTTGGCCTTGGCACTTGGAAAATGGGCGAAGACAGTCGTCACCGCGCTGCGGAAGTGAAGGCGCTGCAGCGGGGGCTCGATCTTGGGCTCAGCTTGATCGACACCGCTGAAATGTACGCCGAAGGTGGCGCCGAAGAGGTTGTCGCCGAAGCAATTGCAGGGCGACGGGATCGCATCATCCTGGTGAGCAAAGTCTATCCGCATAATGCATCACGCGCTGGCGTGGCGGCAGCCTGCGTGCGTAGCCTCAAGCGATTGAAAACCGACACCCTAGATCTATATCTGCTACATTGGCGCGGATCAGTTCCACTGGATGAAACCGTCGAGGCATTCGAGCGGCTGGTGACTGAGGGCAAGATCAAGAGCTGGGGTGTCAGCAACTTCGACACGGATGATATGGACGACGTGGCGGAGATGGCAAAGCCTCGTGCCTGTGTCACGAACCAAGTGCTCTATCACCTGGGCAGTCGCGGCATAGAGTTTGATCTGCTGCCGTCCTGCCAACACGCTGGTGTTGCGGTCATGGCGTACTCGCCGTTGGGCCAGGGCGATGTGTTGACCCATCCGACGCTGATGCAAATCGCAAAGCAGCGCAACTTGGCTCCGGCAACCATCGCACTCGCATGGGTGTTGCGTCAGCCTGGCGTGATCGCCATCCCGAAAGCTGCAACGTTGGCCCACGTCGAGGCAAACGCTGCCGCCCAAGATTTGCTGCTAGACGCACCGGAACTCGCAGCGCTCGACAAAGCGTTTCCGCCGCCACGGCGCAAGGTGCCGCTTGGGATGCTATAAAGCCTTGGAACCCATATCGGAGTTGTCAGCATCCACCGGATGCCGACACTTGATTGCTCGCGTAACCCTCAGGCAACGGGAACGAGTGCGTAGCCCGCGCCATCCTTGGCGATCGTGCCGGCGCCCGGCATGCCCCAATGGTAGCCGGTGCAGATGACTTTGTCGGCGATGGCCCGATCAAATATCCGGCGGCGAGTTGCCTCCGCCATCTGCGCGTCTTGGTCGAACATGACGTGCCAACCGGGGTTCGCCATGTTGATTGCAGGCACGCCATTGACGTCGCCCAACACCATCAATTGCGCAGCGCCAGAGCCGATCAAGTAGCTGGTGTGGCCAGGCGAGTGCCCATGGGTCTGAACCGCCATGACACCGGGTACGACTTCCTTGTCGCTCGGTCCCTGCTTCAGATTTTTCCAAGTCGGGAATGTTGCCTGCACGCGCTTGGCAAGGCCTTGGCGCGCTTCCGGCATCGACGCGATGGACGCGGCGTCGGTCCAATACTTCATTTCGGCTTCCGGCACGATGATTTCGATATTGCCGTAGATTTGCTCGTTCTCCTTGGTCATCAACCCGAAGATATGATCGGGGTGGAAGTGCGTAACGATGACTGTCGTAATGCTGGCGGGATCAATGCCAGCCGCCTTCAGGTTGTCGCGCGTGAGCCCGGTGCCGGGCGCGCCACCTGGGCCGTTGCCTGAATCGAACATAATGGTTCGGGTGCCAAGCTTCACGACGGTGATCGTGTAGGTGTTCGGCACTTTGTCGTCTGGGAATCCGGCCTTCTTGAGTGCCCCCTTCAAATCATCGACAGTGGCGTTTTTGATGAAGGCTGGATTGTGGTCACGCAGGACCGCGCCGTCGAAGATCATTGTGACTTCGGCTTCACCAACTTTAAATTTGTGAAATTGCAGTCCTTTGGGATTAAGTGGCGAGGCACCAGCTGCCTGGGCGTGAGCAGACGAGACAATCTCGATGGGGCGGCTGAGGCCAAAGGCGGCACCGGCAGCTGAGGCTGACAACACGAACGAGCGGCGATTAAATGACAGCATGGCGAACTCCCTGGTTTTGTGAAGTGGCACGGCGCATCGAACGCCTCGAAGCGTAGATCCGCGGCAGAGCATGCACACTCTAGGTGCAGATTGTGGCGGTCACAAAACGTTTCCGTCCGCGACGGTTGAACGCACTGTTTGCGTTTTCAGTGTATGCTGACGCGCGCATCACATCCGCTTGGCGACTTCTTCCAGCATGACCTCGGTCGCGCCACCACCGATCGACTGAACTCTCGCATCCCGTGACATGCGCTCGATCGTGCTCTCGCTCATGAAGCCCATGCCGCCGTGGAACTGCACGCAATCGTACATAACTTCGTTGACGAGTTCGCCGCAGTAGGCCTTCACCATCGAGACTTGCTTGGTGGCGTCCATGCCGTTGTCTGCCAACCATGCGGCGTGATTGACGAGGTGGCGTCCAGCTTCGACGCGCGCCGACAACATGGCCAGTCGTTGGCGGATCGCCTGCTTCTCCCAAAGTGTGACGCCGAACGCCTTGCGGGTTTTGACGTAGTCGACGGTCAGGTCGAGGGCAGCCTGTGCTTCGCCCATCGACATGGCGCCAAGCACGATGCGCTCGTTCTGGAAGTTGCGCATGATGGCGTGAAAGCCACCGCCTTCGCCGCCCAGGATGTTCTCAAGCGGAATGCGACAGTCCTCGAAAATGAGTTCAGCGGTGTCCGATGAGTGCCACCCGTGTTTCTTAAGCGCCCTGCCGACGCGAAAACCCGGCGCGCCCTTCTCGACCAGGAACATCGTGACCGCCCGGCTTGGTGCGCCCGCACCCTCAAGCTTTGCCGCCACGCAATAAAGATTGGCGTGGACACCGTTGGTGATGAACATCTTCGTGCCATTGAGCACATACGAGTTGCCGTCGCGGCGCGCGGTCGTGCGAATGCCTTTGACGTCGGAGCCGGCATCCGGCTCGGTAATCGCAACGGCGGTGATGACATCGCCGGAGATGATCTTGGGCATCCACTGGTCTTTTTGAGCGTCACATCCGGCATTGAACACGTGGACCGACGCCATGTCGGTATGCACCAGCGCCGTGACGGCAACGCCAGCGTATGTCGAGCGTCCGAGTTCCTCGGCAAGGACGACGGTCGCGAACGTATCCATGTTCGAGCCGCCATATTCTTCAGGATAGCGTATGCCGAATAACCCAAGCGTACCCATACGGCGCAGCACGTCGCGCGGAACAAATCCATCGCGTTCCCACACTGAGCCGTGCGGTTTGATCTCGGTCTCGACGAAGCGGCGGATCTGGTCGCGCAGGGCTTCGTGCTCGGCGGAGAAATAGGGTGATTGCTTTGGTTCTGTTTTGCGGCTCATCGGGCGCCTGTTGGATTAAAGGCTCAGTGGCAGCAACGATCAGAACTGGAATTCCGCCGCCGTCAAGTTCACTGATGCGCTTGCTCCCGCCATCTGAAACCGGCACGATGGCGTTCTATGCCAATCTTACGTTTGATCAGGACCCTAGCCCCATGATGAAACTTTTGTCGTCGCCAGCCTCGCCTTACGTGCGAAAGGTCATGATGACCGCCCGCATGAAAGGCGTGATGGATCAGATCAAGGTCGAAAAGGCCGATACAAGTATTTTGAACAACCAGCAGATCAGCAAGGAGAACCCGCTTGCGAAGATTCCCGTGTTGGTGCTCGAGAACGGCTCCCAGCTCTATGATAGCCACGTTATCTGCGAGTACCTCGACAGTTTGAAGCCGTCGCCCCGATTGTTCCCCGCGTCCGGTGCGGAACGGTTCAACACGCTGACGCTCGGCGCGCTGGGCGATGGCATGATGGATGCCTCGCTGCTCTTGGTTTACGAGAAGCGGTATCGGCCAGAAGACAAGTGGGTTGGCGTATGGATGGACCGGCAACAAGCCAAGATCGATGAGGCGCTCGCTCATCTCGAGGCCAATCCGCCGCTGTGGGGCGTGACGCCCGACTATGGTCACCTGACGATTGCGTCCGCACTTGGCTATCTCGATCTACGCCATGAAGGCAAATGGCGCACAAAACACCCGAAGTTGGTGAAATGGCTGGATCAGTTCGCCGCAGCTGTTCCAGCCTTTGGCGAGACAAAACCGGTGGGTTAGCCGATATCGCGTATGCTGCAATGCAGCAATTCACATTGAAGTTCAGATAGATATGAAGGATCCCGGCAGAAGTGCCCGGATCCTTTAGCATTTTTGCAACCTCCCTCTGCGCTGACTGCATGCCACGGTCTGGCCTTAATGCTGTCCTTCCTGCGACCCCGGTCCGTGGGCGAGGTTGGTGCGCGTTTGAGTGCGAGACGAGTTGATCTCAAACTGAGAGGCGACGTTTTCCGCGCTAAATGTTGGCGATTTGCGCAACATACTTGTGACGTTTCGACGCAGAATGGCTGCTGTCGTTAACGAAGTTATTGGCTTCGCATTGGCCTGTGGATAAGGGGAAGTATTGTGGAATTGCTGCGATTGGCCAATCGAAATAGAAGCGACGCTTCAAAGGGTTCCAAGGACGTGTCGAGTGTGCGTATGAATACCCAAGTGTTTATCGATTTCGACGGAACGTTGGCGCCGGGAGATCCGACCGACACGTTGCTTGATCGGTTTGCGGATCGCTCGTGGTTGGAACTTGAGGCCGAATTCAAGGCTGGCCGACTAACGTCACGCGCCTGCATGGCGCAGCAGATGAGCCTGATCCGTGCGACGCCAGCCGAATACGACGCGCTCGTCGGGAGCATGACAATCGACCCGCACTTCGCAGCCTTCGCGGCCCTGTGCGACGCCCACGCGATTCCGATGACCATCGTGTCGGATGGGCCGGATCGCAGCATTGAATTGCTGTTGCGCAAAGCCGGACTGAACCTGCCCTTTTTCGCCAATAAGCTGGAATGGCTCGGTGACAACCGCTGGCAATTGGGGTTTCCCCACGCGCGGACCGATTGCGCAATGGTTGCTGGCAACTGCAAGTGCCAGTTCGCTGAGCGCTTCCCCGCCGGCACCCAAATTATGATTGGGGACGGCCGCTCTGACTTCTGCATATCAAACCGCGTGGACGTGGTGTTCGCAAAAGGGGCGCTTGCCAAGCACTGCGAAGCAAACGGGTTGCCGCACCACGCGATTCGAGATTTTCGCGATGCAACACGTTTGATGACCAACTGGCTGGAGGGCCGTCTCGGGCTCGCCGACGAAGCCCATCATTCAGTGGGAACCGCTGCTGCTTGAACCAATAAACGGCTCGTCGCGTCTTGATAGACGATGAAACTAATGAGGCATCAAATCAGTATGGGTTGGGGGGCACATCGAGATCGCGTGTGCCGCACAGCACAAAAAGCAGGAAGACCTGCCTGTAGCGATGTCCACTAGCGAAAAGTTGCTTTGATTGTGAACGGGACAGCGGCGCAAACCGGTCCCTAAGGGTTAAGGAAAGAAACTTAGTACAATGTCGACAACCAACCGTAGTTATAAGTTTGAAGGTGGCCGCACGGGTGTGCTGCTCGTCCATGGCCTCGGCGGCACGCCGATCGAGATGCGTTATGTGGCGCTCGCACTTTCGCGCGCCGGCTACACCGTGAGTGTCCCCCAGCTGGCCGGTCACTGTGCAACTGAGGCCGAACTCAAATTTTCGCACTGGCAGGACTGGTACGGCACGATCAACAGCGAACTCGATGAGTTGCGCAAGACGTGCGACACCGTCATCGTCGGCGGCCTGTCGGCTGGTGCGGTGTTGTCGTTGCATTTGGCGGCCAACCGGCCCGATGATGTCCAAGGCGTTGCGTGCATGGCACCGACGATCTGGCTGAATGGCTGGGGCGTGCCGTGGTATGCGCGCTTGTTCCGCTTGGTTCGCCACAAGTGGTTCGCCAACTTGATCCAGTTTACCGAATGCGAGCCGTTCGGCATCAAGGATAAGCGGATGCGGGAAATGGTGATTGAATCACTGCACTCGGGCGACAGCTCCCAGGCAGGCGTCTACAGCACACCGGGCGGCCCGATGCTGGAATTCCGTTGGCTCGTCGATATCGTCAAGAAGCAGCTGTCATTGATCCAGCAGCCAACGCTGATCCTGCATCCGCGCGAAGATGACCGGGCAGATTTGAGCAACGCATTCTATTTGCAGCGCAATTTGGCTGGCCCGGTCGACATGACCGTACTCGATGATTGCTATCACATTGTAACAATCGATCGGCAGCGCGATGTCGTAGCCGAACGCACCGTCTCTTTCGTTGGCCGCGTGGAGGCGAGATTGGCCAAGGCCGCCGGTGTTGCGAAGCCCGAAGTTGCCGCCACGGTGGCATCGTCCCGCCGCACGGTCGCAGCCTAATGCTAAAAAAGGCAGCCAGGCCTTTCAGCCTGCTGCCTGTAATTAGTCAGACCCGATGATGTCGCCGACCTGTTAGTACGCGCTAGACGCACTCGTGGTGCTGCATTTTGGCAAGGCAGCGGGTGCGCGGCTCCAGATAAATGTCTCACTGAAGAACTTAGTGCCCAGATAACCGGTCACCTGCAGCCGGTCCGACGAGCGCAACTTCAGCTCGACATCGTATGATTTGCCTTCCTTTGGATCGTAGATCCAACCGGCATCCCAGGCGCCATTGGTCTGTCGCTTCAAATCGCCGATCACCGGCAGGCCACAGATTGGGCGTTTTCGCTTGGTTGTTTCGGGGTTAAAGCCATCCGTCAACGGTCGTCCGGCTTTGTCATTCGGTGCTTTCAGCCACACGATCCGGCCACATAACCGTTCGCCGCAGGGCATAATCTCGATGGCGCCGTCGCCTGTGTCGTCGAGCCAGACGCCGGTGAATCCGGGAGGTACGGCTTGGATCTGAGGTTGGCCTGGAATTTGAACATTCGGGGCGGGTGTTTGCGCGTTGGCTGCTGAAACCAAACTGGCAAATGCCAGTGCTGCCAATGCCAGACGGCCGTAACCAAGGTGTGGATGACCAGTTGGTGTGCCACCACCAAACATCTGATGAGATAACTTCGACATGGGTAATACCTTATGATCTATGCAACTTAACTGCGTTGACGGGTCGTTGATCGGTCAATGCATGACTGCATGAGTGCCGAAGTGCGCATCAGCATGGCTGGGCGGTTCGGTTCATTAGCAAAGCTTTCGCAGGAACACGGCGATAAAATGGTCATTTTGTTAAGTCATGGGCTGCGGCTTCTTAACTCCGACCGTCGGCCGTTATGGCAACATCAACCCGCTCGGACTATATATCGCGGTGTTGGCGATTGAATGCGCAGTATTTCCTGGAACAATTAAGTGAATGGCGTCGGCTGGACATATTTTGTCTAACGTGACGTTACAAATAGACAAATTGGAAGTAACCGGACCTCGTAATGATCCTGACCCTCGCCATGCGTAACCTGTTCCACGATCGCATCCGCTTGATCGTGACGTTGGTTGGGATCCTGTTCTCGATCGTGCTGGTGGCGGTGCAGCTTGGCCTTTATCTTGGCGCCAAGCGTATGATTGTCGATATGATCGACAACGCCCAGGGCGAGCTGTGGATTACCACCTACGGTGCCAAGAGCTTCGAAGAAGGCGGCATGATTTTAACGCCCAGGGAGCGCCATGCGGCTTTGGCGACGCCGGGCGTCAAGGCGGTGATCCCGCTCGTTGTGACCTTCGCCGAGTGGCGCAAGCCCGGCGGTGGCAGCACCAACTCGGTACTGGTCGGCACCAATCCGGAAGATGGCGGTCTTGCCCCTTGGGGCATCATCGAAGGAGACGCCAAGTCAATCAGTGCACCTGATGCCGTCTTGGTGGACAAAAGCTACCTGCAGGATCTCGGCATCAACGGGGTTGGCGACACGGCCCAGATCGAGCAGGGGCGGGTTCGGGTCAGCGGGCTGACCGACGGTATTCGGTCCTTTACAATGGCGCCTTATATTTTCACCACTGCAAATCGTGCGCGCACTTTGATGGGAATACCGGGCGAGAATAGTTCGTTCTTTCTGGTGCAATTGCAGCCCGATGCGAATGTCGAAACGGTTCGCGCGGAATTGAAATCCAAACTCAACGGCACCGAAGTTTTGTCGAAGGCCGAGTTCCGAGAACGCAGCCTCGACCAATGGCTGTTCTCGACCGGTGCGGGTGTCGCCCTGATTGGTGGCGCAATCCTCGGATTGATCGTCGGCGTCGTCATCGTCGCACAGACCCTTTATTCGAGTACGAAGGATCACTTGAACGAATTTGCGACTTTGCGTGCGCTGGGCTCGACATCGGGCTATATCATCAAAGTTATCCTGGCGCAGGCAGCCTTGAGCGCCGTGCTCGGCTACGTTCTCGGCATGGCAATTTCGATGGTGGTGGTTGCCTTTAGCGGGCAAACGGCACTGCCGATTTTGATGACGCCAGGCCTTGCATTATTTCTATTCGCGATCACGCTCGGTATGTGCGCCATTTCCGCCGTATCGGCGATTGTCAAAGTGACGAAAATTGATCCAGCCATGGTGTTTGGCCGATGACAGCCGCGATCGTTATGCAAGCAACTGATATCGTCAAAGACCTTGGTTTTGGTGCAGGCAAAGTACGCGCCCTGAAAGGCGTAAGTGTCAGCCTCAATGCTGGCGAGTTGACTCTGTTGATGGGCCCATCGGGCAGTGGCAAGACCACGCTGCTGTCGATCCTGGGCTGCATTCTGGCGCCGACTGAAGGGCGGGTTGTGGTCGGCGGCGAAAGCATCGAAGGTCTAGGGCCAGAGCAACTTGCTGCCGTCAGGCGCCGACACATCGGGTTCATTTTTCAATCCTACAACTTGTTCCCGACGCTCAACGCGATGGAGAATGTTCGCCTAGCACTCGATGTTCGGGGCATGAAGTCACCGGAAACGTTGGTGCGGGCCGAACAAGCTCTGCGTGACGTTGGTCTTGGTCATCGTTTGCGCAGCTATCCACGCAACATGAGCGGCGGTGAGCAGCAGCGCGTTGCCGTGGCGCGCGCGCTGGCTGGTGCGCCGTCGGTCATCCTCGCTGACGAGCCGACCGCCGCGCTCGATAGCGAAAACGGTCAATCCGTGATGGCTTTGCTGCAAGAGCTCGCCAAGGATAAGACCCGGGCAGTGCTGGCAGTCACACATGACAGCCGGACCATTCCCTACGCCGATCGAATCATCAGGATCGAAGACGGCAAAATTGTCGGAGAGGAGCGGCCCGCTCAGGCTCGCGAAAACATCTCCCAGATCAATACGAAGAGAAAGCGTAAAGCCAATGTCTAGATTTAACTCAACCCCGGCAGCCGTACTGAGTGCGATTTTGCTGGCGACGTCCGTTGGACTTTTCGTTCAATACGCATCGACCAAGCGGTCGCCCGACGGCACGAGCGCAGTGCCAGGTTCCGTGACCGCCGCGGTTGCTCAGACGGCTGTGCCGCAAGTCTCGACATCGGCCGCCAAGTCTGGTGCGTGGGCCGCTTCCGCGCCCGGTCGGACCGAACCAAAGAACGGCGAGTTTCGGATTGGCACCCAGGCTGCGGGACGCGTCGTTGAAGTTCTGGTTCAAACCAATGATCGCGTGACGGCTGGAGACCTTCTGGTCCGTGTTGACGATGAGGATATGCAAGCCAAGCTGGTCGGTGCCGATGCCGAAATGTCGGTGCGCAAGCGCGAGCGTGACGCGGAAACGGTGGGTCGCCTGGCGCAGGATCGCCGCCTCGCCGAAGATGCGATTGCGGTAGCTGATCGCGCCTTGTTCCAGGCCCGTCGCGAACTCGACCGAGTGTTCGCTGGTCGCCGTGCTGCAGGCGCCGTCGAGGATGACCTGGTGAAGGCTCGTGCGACGGTCGTTGCTGCCAAAGAAAAGGCCGATCTCGAACGTCAGAGCCTGCGTCGGGTTCAGGCCGCAGCCGGTATGCCATTGCCAACCCGACTTGAGTCAGCCTTGACCACGTCGCGCGCTGAACTGTCACTTACCGAAAACGCGATCGAACGTACCCGCGTGCGTGCACCTAACGATGGCACAGTGCTGCAGGTATTCGCCAAGGTCGGCGAGACGGTTGCCCCTGGGCCTGAGCTGGCGCTGGTCGTGATGGGTGATCTGTCCGGTCTGCGTGTGCGCGCTGAAGTCGAAGAACGTGACGTCAGCAAGGTGCGGGCAGGGCAGAAGGTCGTGATCCGCACGGATGCGTTCCCCGGGCGCGATTTCGCTGGCACCGTGACTTCACTGGGCCAGTCGTTGGCGCCGCCCCGCCTGTCGAGCCGTGGGCCACGTCGCCCGACCGATCTCGATGCGCTTGAAGTCCTGATCGACGTCGAGGGCGCGGTGCCGTTGATGCCGGGGATGCGGACGGACGTGTTCTTCACCATGCCAACGGCCGCGCAGACATCACCGGCCGTGGTGGCCGCACCCGGATCTGCCACGGTGCCGCCTAAAATGAACTGAACGTCGCACACTTACTTCACAGACGTCACACGCCGCACACGACCGCGCCACATTCCTCACCGATTGATCACAAGCACTGGTTGGCACATAAGCTGAACCAGTGCTTGACGTGAAGGAACGATTCGGCTGTGATCCGGCTACAGAAGATAGGTCTGAAATATGGGCACGGCGCGGACATCCTCCGCGACGTGGATTTCCATTTGCGACCGGGCTCGTTCCACTTCCTGACCGGTCCATCGGGCGCCGGCAAGACGTCTCTGCTGCGCTTGCTGTTCATGTCGATTCATCCGACCGCTGGCCAGTTGCAACTGTTCGGACAAGATGTCAGCCGCGTCGAACCTAAAAAGCGTGCGCAGTTTCGACGCCGGATCGGATTCGTCTTCCAGGAATACCGGTTGCTTGATCACCTGACGACCTGGGAGAACGTCGCGCTACCGCTCCGGGTCTCGGGCAAGCAGATTTCGGACTATAAGGAAGACGTCACGGACCTGCTGCAATGGGTCGGCTTGGGCGACCGGATGCACGGCTACCCGTCGGTGCTGTCGGGTGGTGAGAAGCAGCGCGCGGCAATTGCCCGTGCGGTAATCGGCAAACCTGAGCTATTGCTGGCTGACGAACCAACCGGTAACGTCGATCCGCAAATGGCGCGCCGCCTGTTGCGTTTGTTCATCGAATTAAATCGGCTCGGCACATCAGTCATCATTGCCACGCACGATCATCAATTGATGCGGCAGTTCAAGGCGCCGCGGTTGGAGCTGCACGAGGGTCATGTCAAGATCGTATGACAGACCGACGCCGTTCCCCAAGGGCGGCGTGCCGGGACAGAGCGACGCCTATGATGCGTTCTACGATTCCTATGACGCTACGCCATCGCAAGCTCCCACCGCACCAGGCCCCCCCCGAGAAACGCAGCGCGACCACCGTGCCGATGCACGCACCGCCGCGCCCCAGCGTCACCCGCAGGCGTATAGCGCATCCGATTTTGATCAGTCATACGATGCTCGTACCAATTCGAGTTTTGGTGGACCGCGTGCGCCCGACGAGCTAACCCAGCCGCCGCGTCAGCGCCCGGTTGCGCGAGATATGTTCGAGGACGAACGGCCAAGATCGTCCGCAGCCCCGGCCCCACCTGTGCGTGCGATGCCAGCCCGCGAAATGGTAGCGCCGGCCCGTGCGCAGCGACAGGAAAAGGCGCAAGCGAACGCGCCGATTGTGCCGTCGAGTTCCGTTAACGGCCGGTCATTGACGCTTGTGATCTCGATCATGTGTTTTCTCGCCTGCCTAACGGCGGGTGCCGTATACATGATGAATCAATCGGCTTCGGCCTGGTTGCGCGATATTGCCAGCGAAGTGACCATTCAGGTCGAACCGCGCGACAAAGTTGATACTGAAAAGACGCTGCGCGAGGTCGTGCAGTTCTTGACCAAACAGCCGGGAATTCGCACCGCACGGCCACTTGCTGCCGACGAAAGTGCAGGGCTGCTTGAGCCTTGGCTTGGTACCTCGGAAGCCCTAAAATCATTGCCGCTCCCACGTTTGATTTCGCTTGAGCTTGACCGTGTCTCGCCGCCAGATTTTGAGGCCTTGCGGGCTAATCTCGCGCGGCAATTCAAGGGGGTGTCGCTTGATGATCATCGGCAGTGGCAGCAGCAGATTCGTACCGTGACACGGTCGTTTGCGCTCGCTGGCGTCGCGATTTTGTTGCTGGTTGCGGCGGCCACGACAGCAATCATTATCTCGGCGACCCGCGCTGCCATGGCTTCAAATCGCGATATCGTCGAGGTGCTGCATTTTGTCGGTGCGACCGACCGGTTCATTGCGCGGGAATTTGAACGGAATTTCATGCGGGTTGGAGTTCGAGCCGGTCTTGTTGGTGCCCTGTCGGCGATGGCCGTGTTTGCCATCATGCCAACGGCGATGGAGCTCATCGGCGGTGGCAGCTTGAGTTTGGCAGAAATGCGCCGTCTGGTCGGTACCGGAGCGCTCGATCTGCTTGGCTATGGCGTATTGGCTGGGCTCGTCGTCGTCGTTGCGGCGCTTTGTATGTTCACGTCTCGCTTCAGTGTTTACCGTATCCTGCACAGCAGGAATTGACGTCTGTTCATCATTCGGCGACGGTATCGCCGTAAAACAGTCCTCGCGCGGGCTTTGTTGCGTGGTCTAGTGTTGGATAAGTGCGATTCAATATTATTGCGCTGGGCTGATAAGCGCTCAACGGCAGGAACATGGGATCTGGCCGGACCAAGGCTGTTGTGATTGGAGCGGTGGGCGCAAGCCTGGGGCTGTTGCTGTTTGGCTTTGTCGTGTTTGCGGCGATCGCCACCCGTTCCGGGGTTGGTCCACTGGTGCGCACCGATGGTATTGTCGTGTTGACTGGCGGCGAGGCGCGGATCGCGGAGGCTGGGCGCTTGCTTCGGGCCGGGCGGGCTGACCGGCTACTGATATCGGGTGTCAATCGCCGTACCAGCCGCGATGATTTGCGTCGCCTGACGGGCCTCAACGATCATCTGTTCGACTGCTGCGTCGACATCGGCTATGCCGCCCTCGATACCCATGGTAACGCAGATGAAGCTCGTGTATGGGCCAATTTGCGCCGCTTTTCCAGTTTGATCATCGTGACCTCAAGTTATCATATGCCGCGATCTCTTGCCGAAATCGGGATCGCACTGCCGGGCGTGACGCTGGTACCAAGTCCCGTGCTTCCGCGTCGCTTACAAGGCACGCCCTGGTGGCTGGAATTGAAGGCAACTCGTGCCCTCGTAGCCGAGTACGTGCGGTTTCTGCCGGTCGCAACAAGACTGTTTGCTGCAAGGCTTGTTGGTATGCGCGAGGGACCGTCGACCAGGGTATCAAGCGCACCCTCGGATCGGATGTGAGGGTGTTTTAAGTGCTGCAACTTCGCTCGATCGTCTTCGATATTGTATTCTATAGCTGCACGGCGTTCTTGTTGGTGTTGTGCAGCCCGCTGTTGATTGGTCCTCGCAGCTGGGCGATGGCAGCCTTGCGGGCACATGCGCACGCCAGCCTATGGGCGTTACGTGTCATTGTCGGCTGTAAGATCGAGGTGCGTGGTCGCGAGCATCTGCCGTCCGGGGCTTATTTGATCGCAGCCAAGCATCAGTCGTCGTGGGACACTTTCGCTCTGATTCCGATTTTCCGCGACCCGGCCCTGGTTATGAAGTCAGAACTCGGGTGGATCCCAGTCTACGGTTGGTTCGCGCTGAAGTTCGGTCACATCCTGGTCCAGCGCGGGCGGGCAGCATTAGCGCTGAAGGCCTTGATCCGCGACGCGCGTGATCGGGCGTCCCAAGGTCGTCAAATTCTGATTTTCCCGGAGGGTACACGCCGTATGCCGGGCGCTGCACCCGATTATAAACCCGGTGTTGTCGCCCTTTACGAGGGGCTCGGCCTGCCTTGCGTACCATTGGCGCTGAATTCAGGTCTCTATTGGCCCAGGCGGCAGTTCCGACGTTACCCGGGGACGATCATTGTCGAGATCCTGGAACCGTTGCCGCCGGGCTTGCCCCGCGCTACGTTTAAGCGCGAACTCGAGCACCGGATCGAGACCGCGTCGCGTCGGTTGTTGGCGGAAGCCGCCCAACAGGTGTCGGCCCCACCGTCGGCCCAGTTGGCAATAGATGGCAAAAATCTATAAAAACAAAATAAGAACAATAAAAGAACAAATATTGACGTGATTGTCAGGCTGTGCTATCCGTGACGACCGTAATTGGTCAGAGTCATGTCATGAACATACACCCACATCCATTTGATATCGCACCTGTTTCCAAGCGCATTTGGGAACAGAAATATCAACTCAAAGACACCGATGGTGTGGCGGTTGACCGTTCAATTGACGATACCTGGGCGCGGGTAGCTGAGGCCGCAGCTTCGGTCGAGCGCGGGGGCAAGCGCGCCAAGGCTGCGTGGGCTGCCAAGTTTGCGGATGGTCTGTCGGATTTTGGTTTTCTGCCGGCAGGTCGCATCATTGCAGGTGCTGGCTCGAAGCGTGATGTAACACTGTTTAACTGTTTCGTGATGGGTCGTATCGACGACGATCTTGGGGCCATTTTCGATAGTGTGCGGGAGGCTGCCCTCACCATGCAGGCAGGCGGCGGCGTCGGCCACGATTTCTCGACGCTGAGGCCGAAAGGCGCTTTGGTGCGTAGCATTGGCGCTGACGCCTCGGGGCCTGTGAGCTTCATGGATGTTTGGGATGCGATGTGTCGCACCATCATGTCAGCTGGTTCCAGGCGCGGCGCAATGATGGCGACCATGCGTTGTGATCACCCGGACATTGAAGCGTTCATCGCGGCAAAAGCCGACGCGCGTCGCCTGCGTAACTTCAATCTGTCGGTACTGGTGACCGACGCGTTTGTTGCAGCCGTTCGTGACGGCCGCGCTTGGGATCTGACCTTTGACGGCCGCGTTTACGCAACGGTCGATGCTAGCGCCCTGTGGGATCAGATTATGCGGGCGACCTTTGATTACGCGGAACCCGGCGTCATCTTCATTGATCGCATCAATGCTGCAAATAACCTCGCCTATTGCGAGGAAATCCGCGCGACAAACCCATGCGGCGAGCAGCCGTTGCCAGCCTACGGTGCGTGTCTGCTGGGGTCGATAAACTTGGCGCGGTTTGTTGAACGCCCATTCGGGCCAGATGCATCGATCAACGTCGCACGAATCGAGGAGCGGGTACGTCTCGCCGTCCGCTTTCTTGATAATGTGATCGATGTCTCGCACTATCCCTTAAAAGCCCAGGCTGGCGAGGCGCGGGCGAAGCGGCGAATGGGGCTTGGCCTGACCGGGCTTGCCGACGCGCTAATAATGTGCGGACAGCGTTACGGCAGTGCGGCCGCGGTGCATTCGGCCGAGACGTGGATGGCAGTGGTGCAAAACGCAGCCTATCTGGCGAGCGCCGAACTTGCTGCCGAAAAGGGGGCATTTCCGCTGTATGATCGAGCCCTGTTTAATGCCCGGCCAAATATACGAGCTTTGTCATCGGCCGCGCGGTCAGCAGTCGAAAAACACGGTGTGCGCAACGGCTGCCTGACTTCGATTGCGCCAACAGGTACGATTTCTCTGCTCGGCGGCAATGTCTCGAGCGGCATCGAGCCGGTGTTTGGCTTTGCCTATGCCCGACGCATTCTCGAGCCCGATGGACAGAGCCGGACGGAGCATGTGGAAGATTATGCCCATGCACTGTTTGATCGACTTGGGCAGCCGGGGGCACGCACGGCCTTCGTTACCGTTGCCGACCTAAAGCCATTCGATCATTTGGCGATGCAGGCAGCCGTCCAGCGCCACGTCGACAGTTCGATTTCAAAGACGATCAACTGTCCGGCTGATATTTCGTTCGCAGCGTTCAAGGGCATCTACTTGGAGGCTTACGAGGCTGGGTTGAAAGGCTGTACAACATTTAGGCCGAACGCCGTCACGGGCAGCATCCTGACGTCGGATGCGACAATCGAGGGGCACCTAGCGACACCGCCGAAGGACGCAATTCGTGTGCCGGTTCAGGCGGTAGTGGCTAGCGGACAACCGCATTCCATGGGCAGCGCACCCGATACTTCAACGGTCGTCTACATGGCCAAGCCGCTTGAGCGGGAAACGGTCCTGGGGGGCTACACCTACAAGCTCAGCTGGCCGGGCCAAAGCAACGCACTCTATGTGACCATCAATGATATGGATCGGGCGGGGCGGCTCTGCCCCTTCGAGATCTTTATCAACACAAAGAACTTGGAGCACTATGCCTGGACAGTGGCCCTGACACGCATGATCAGCGCGATCTTCCGGCGGGGTGGGGACGTCGCGTTTGTCGCTGAGGAACTGAAGGCGATCTTTGATCCGCAGGGCGGGCGCTGGATGGAGGGTCGCTACGTGCCGAGCCTGCTTGCGGCAATCGGGGAGGTGATCGAGCTGCACATGGTGCGGACCGGCTTTATGGCAGGCGGGAGCAGCGCCGAGGAAGGACAGCGCACGCCTGCAGGCACCGGTTCTGGGCATGTGCGGGCGGGGCAGCCTGGCAGCCTTGGTTCACCGTCGGGGAAATCATATCCGGGTCGTGACATCGCCACCAGCAAGGGCGATGCTTTGCGCAGGTCAGTTCAAGCCCAGGCTGCATCTGGAGCGCATAGTAATGCGAATCAGCCGTTTGCATCGAGTTTGCATGGCGTGATGATTGAACGGTTGGTCGGGAACGAGCAACACGTCGGGCCGCAGGTCCAGGACCATAGCGGTTATGTCGTTCCAGTCGCAAATCGTCAAAGTGGGACGTTGGATGGTGGTTCCAATGAGGTGTCGCAACATGGCGGCCGACCGATGTCGAGCGATGTGGCGCCCCCGTTGGGGCATTTTTGCCCGCGCTGCGCCAATCCGACATTGTTGCGGATCGAAGGATGCTGGTCATGCCAAACCTGCGGGTATGCCCGTTGTGATTGATGCCTCGGTCGCAGGCCCGTGCTGACAACAGCTAAGTTTGCGAATGTTGTCGCTGGTTATAGTGATGGGTTTGTCGTGCTGGGCATCGGGCGTACAGATGCGTTTTTTCGAGTGAATGGCCTGGTTTTGACGTTGTGTCGCGTGGTGATCCTGTTACCGCTGCCGCTGGCTCTACAACCAAAGCGGTTGGATGCGTTGGTTTTGCGTCTTGCAAGGTCAGCTAAACCTTTCTATACGAGCCCAGCCGGTCCCTTCGTCTATCGGTTAGGACACGAGATTTTCAATCTTGGAAGACGGGTTCGACTCCCGTAGGGACCGCCACATCGACATTGAAATACCTAAATTATTTTCGTTTTCTCTCCTTCTGCCCCAACAACCGCCCTAGCTAGGCGTCTCAGATACTCTTCAGCTCGCACCGCCGTCGAAACAATTGTGAGCGCAGTAACGACCGCCAATATATACCGCATGCTGCCCCCTAATCGCCCAGCGCTTGACCACGCTATCTGAAACCACACCTCGCGCAACAATCGGGACGTTTCGGCATTCAATCGACAGATGGCCTCCCCGCCTGACATTTCACTTGGGGCGCCACGACGGCCGACAGGTGTTTGTCTTCTCAATTTAGCGATTCGCATGCCACAATCTCGGTCTGTTCCATGACCGCTGCTTGGTGCTCCCAAGGCACGATTGACGGCCAGCACGTGCGGCTCGGTTCGGCCACATTCTGTGACGTAGCGCATGCGGCCTCATCAGACCCGGAGATTTGGGTACAGCTTGGCTCGAATGCCGCGACTGCGCTGAGAATGCAGGATGCCTTACGTCCGGATGCAGCCATGGTTTTGAACCGCTTGCGGGCAAGCGGTTATCGTGTCGAAATTCTTTCAGGCAACAGTGATGCAGCCGTCGCGCAGGCTGCCAAAGTACTCCAGACGGCCACGTGGCAAGCCGGGATGAAGCCAGCCGACAAGATTGCACGCATTGAAGACCTTAAGCGCGCAGGGCATAAGGTACTCATGGTGGCTTCGTGCTGCTTGGTCCGTTGATTGCAGTCGGTCTCTACGAGGCGAGCCGACGGTTGGCAGATAAACAGCCCGTAAGTTTGGGTGACGTCGCCCGCGCGCCGGGCGCCGCGCGCGGCCAGCTGGCCTTTGCTGGCGCATTCCTGCTGTTGATGTTTTTCATTTGGCTGCGTGTAGCAATGCTCTTGTTCATGCTTTTCATCGGCACTAATTCCATTCCGCCTGCAAATGAGTTCCTGCAGCTATTGCTGTTCACACCGCACGGGCTGAGCCTACTGGTCGTTGGTACCGCTATTGGCGGGCTGTTCGCGGTTATTGTTTTTGCGACAACGACCTTCGCGGTTCCACTGCTATTGACCAAGCGGGTCGATGCGCTCACAGCGGCCGTGGCCAGTGTCAATGCCGTCAGGGCAAATCCCAAACCGATGGCATTGTGGGTGACACTGATCGTCGTCATTATGGGCGCAGGCTTTGCAACGCTATTGGTCGGCCTTGTCGTCGCCTTTTCGCTCATCGGTCATGCAACGTGGCATGCATGCGCGGAAGTCTATGGCGAACGTGCTGTCTGAGCAGCGTGAGATCCTGGTTATCTGAGATCGTAACCCGGCTTCCGTTGATGTATTCCGGGCAACTGTCGCGACCTAGCAGCTGGGTGTACCAACTGATCTGGCACGGCATGGGAGCCGAACGGCGCGGCAATATCTGATAGCGTCGTTCAGAACCTATTAGGGGGCTGGACAGCAAGCAAGTTTGCGATAGCGTTAGAGGCAATCAAACCGAAGGTGTTTTGGGATCACTTTCCCCCAGAACTTGATCGGCGCCAAGGCGGCCAACAGAGCTGCCAACAATGTTGTGTCTCGAGGAAACGCTGGGAGGTCATATGAAATTTCGACTGTTGTCCGCTGCTGTGGGCGTCGGCGTGTTGACGCTTGGCGCTGGTTTGAGCGTTGCACAAGAGACCATCAAGATTGCCTTTATCGATCCGCTGTCGGGGCCTGGCGCTACAACAGGCGAAGTGGGATTGAAGACGTTCCAATACGTTGCCGAAGAGCTCAATGCCAAGGGTGGTGCACTCGGGCGAAAATTCGAAATCCTGGGGTTTGACAACAAGACAAACCCGCAGGAAAGCCTCGTTCAGGTGCAAAAGGCGGTTGACGCTGGCGCCCGCATCATAGCGCAAGGCAACGGCTCGTCGGTTGCCGCAGCCCTCAACGACTGGGTCGCCAAGTACAATGAGCGCAACCCCGGCAAGGAAGTGATCTATCTCAACTACGCAGCCGTTGACCCAGTCTTGACCAACGACAAGTGTACGTTCTCGCACTTCCGGTGGGATGCCAACTCCGACATCAAGATGGGCGCGCTCACCAACTACATGAAGGGCAACCCGGACATCAAAAAAGTATACCTGATCAACCAGGATTACTCATTCGGACAGGCCGTTCGGGCGGCAGCCGTTTCGATGTTGAAGGCCAAGCGTCCCGACATCCAAATCGTCGGCGACGAGTTGCACCCGTTGCTCAAGGTCACGGATTTTGCGCCTTACATTGCCAAGATCAAGGCGTCGGGCGCCGACACGGTCATAACCGGCAATTGGAGCCAGGATTTCGCTTTGCTGTTGAAAGCGGCGGCAGACGCTGGCCTCCAGGTTAATTGGTATACATACTATGCGGGCGGTACGGGCGGCCCGACGTCGGTCAAGCAGACCGGCCTCAACCATCGCGTGTTCGCAATTCTTGAAGGCCCAGCCAACATTGATCATGCGGCCTCGCGTGCGTCCGAGAAGGCGTTTCGCGAGAAGTACAAATTGTCGGTTCAGTTTCCGCGCGCGTTCAACGTGATGCGGATGTTGGCGTCAGCCATCGACAAGGCAAAGTCGACCGACAGCAACAAGATCGCTACTGCCCTCGAAGACATGAAGTGGGATGTATATGCGGGCGGCGAAGGGTTCATGCGAAAGGACGATCATCAGTTCTTCCAGCCGATGTATATCGCGTCCCTTGGTGAACGCGGACCGGCCGAAGTCTTCGATGAGGAAAATACTGGTTGGGGTTGGCGCACCGTCGCCAAGATCGAAACCAAGGACACGATCTTAGCCACCACCTGCAAGATGACGCGGCCCGGCTAGAGCACGCCTGAGCGCATGGCGACCGCTGGCGCCGGGAAGTCTGGCGGTCGTTTTCCTTTGCAGCCGTGCTTGAAGCGGGAGCCAGAGCTTGGCAGAACTAATCGTCATCTCGACATTGAACGGCGTGCTGTTCGGACTGTTGCTTTTTTTGATGGCGAGCGGCCTGACGCTGATTTTTTCGATGATGGGCGTGTTGAACTTTGCGCATGCAAGTTTCTACATGCTCGGTGCCTTTGTCGGCTTCCAGATCAGCCGGTGGGCCGGATTTTGGCCTGCGCTAATTATCGCGCCGATCATCGTCGGATTGGCGGGGGCGGCTGTCGAACGATTTGGCCTTCGAAATGTTCATGCCAATGGGCACGTGGCCGAGCTTTTGTTCACGTTCGGCCTCGCGTTCGTCATCGAGGAGGTGATCCAGATTGTGTGGGGCAAATCGCCGGTCGATTTTCGCGTGCCAGCACTCCTCGATTTTTCCGCGTTTCGAATTTTCTCGACAAACTACCCTGCCTACAAACTCTTTATGCTTGCTGTTTCGATCATGATTTTTGCAGCCTTGTTCGCTTTGCTGAAGCGCACGCGAATCGGTCTAATCGTCCAGGCAGCCCTGACCCATCCGCGCATGGTTGCGCACCTGGGGCATAATGTGCCGCTCGTATTCATGTCTGTATTCGGCGTTGGTACAGCGCTGGCTGGTATTGCCGGTGTGATCGCAGGGCCAGCCCTCGTTACGCAGGCCAGCATGGCGGCACTCCTCGGGCCGATCCTGTTTGTGGTCGTTGTGGTAGGTGGCCTTGGCTCGCTCCAAGGTGCCTTCGTTGCCTCGCTACTGATCGGCCTGCTACAGACGTTCGCGGTATCGGCCAATATTTCCCTAAGCGATGTATTTGCCAGCACGGGATTTACCCCGCAGCCGAAAACGATACTCGAAGACTTGTGGCGCGTCACGATTGCGCAGGTCGCACCGATCATGCCGTACATGCTGTTGATGATCGTCCTCATCTTTAAGCCGACGGGTCTATTCGGGAACCGCGAGACATGACAGCCGCAGACGCCGGTCGGGATCGCGCCGCCAGTCGCCAGGGTAACGTTTGGATTTGGATTGTCCTGGCAATTGCCGCAGGTCTGCTGCCGTTGCTGTTTCGCTCCGGCACGTCGCTCACAATGATGAGCTTGATGGGCATCGCGATCATCTTTGCGCTGTCCTACAACATGCTGTTGGGCCAGACCGGCATGCTATCGTTTGGCCACGCGGTGTACTTCGGCCTTGGTGCCTATTTCACCGTGCACGCAATGAACGCCGTGATTGCGGCCAAGTTGCCCGTACCGGTGTTTGTGGTGCCGCTGGTTGGTGGCATTGCCGGGCTAACCTTCGCGATGCTGTTCGGGTGGGTGTCGACCAAGCGCAGCGGCACGGCCTTCGCGATGATTTCACTAGGGCTAGCCGAACTCGTTGGTTCAAGTTCGCTGATCCTACGGTCGTTCTTCGGTGGCGAGGAAGGTGTCTCGACTAACCGCACGAAGTTGCTGCCCGTCTTCGATTTGAACTTTGGCCCGCAAATCCAAGTCTACTATCTCATCGCCGCCTGGTGTCTGCTGTGCATCATCTTGATGTTTGCCCTGACGCGAACGCCGTTCGGGCGCGTCTGCAACGCGGTGCGTGATAATCCTGAGCGCGTGCAGTTCATCGGCTATGACCCGCACGTCGTGCGCTACTTGGCGTTTTCACTGTCGGGTTTCTTTGCTGGCATTGCCGGTGGCTTGACGACAATTAATTTCGAGTTGGCGAACGCGGCTTTGTTCGGTGCCTCCCAGTCTGGCAACGTGTTGCTGGCGACGTTCATCGGCGGGGCTGGCCATTTTTTTGGACCGATCCTTGGTGCCATTCTCGTCACGTTTCTGCAAAACATGCTGAGTGATGTGACGGAAGTCTGGCAGCTCTATTTCGGCCTCCTGTTCATTGCCACTGTGATGTACGCGCCGGGTGGGATCGCAGGTCTGATCATGATGCACAAGCCAGCATGGCAGGCCGGTGGCATGGCGAAGCTTGGCCCAAGCTATGCCGTGATGCTGGTGCCGATCGGCCTCATTTCCGCAGGGGTGATTTTGCTGATCGAAATGACGGCGCATCTCGGCCTGAAAGGTGCCGACGGCCCGATGATGAAGTTGGCCGGCGTTACGTTTGATTCGCATCAATGGCTGCCGTGGGTCGTGGCACTGCTGGCGCTGATCGCAGGCGTCGCGCTGGCTCGGATCGCCGCGGTAAAAATTGGTGCAGCGTGGGATCGTGTTCGTGGGACCATGGCGGCGGTGGAGCCGACCACATGAGTAGGGCCGCCGCACTCGAACTGAAAGGCTTGCGCAAGAATTTCGGATCGGCCGAAATCATTCGCGGCGTGGATCTGGAGATCCAAAGTGGCGAGCGGCACGCCATCATCGGCCCGAACGGCGCCGGCAAGTCGACGCTGTTTAATCTCATCAGTGGACTGCTCCAGCCGACCGATGGGACGATCACGCTCAATGGCGAGACGGTGAATCGGATGGCGGCTTACCAAATCAATCGCCGTGGCCTGTCGCGTTCGTTCCAGGTGACGAATATATTTCCGCAAATGACGGTATGGGAGAACGTGCGCTGTGCCGTGCTCTGGGCCAAGGGCGAACGATACACGTTCTGGCGCAGCATCGATGGCAACAGGGATGTCAGCGGACGCACCGATGACGTGCTCGCCCAGATCAACCTGACCGGGCGTCGCGATATGCCAGCTGGGCTGTTGACCTATGCCGAGCAGCGCGCGCTCGAAATCGGCATTACAATGGCAGGCGGCGCCAACGTCATCCTGTTGGACGAGCCGACGGCTGGCATGAGTAAAGCCGAGACCGAGCGTGCCGTGGAATTGATCCGGCGCATCAGCGAGGGGCGAACCTTGTTGATCGTCGAGCACGACATGAGTGTCGTATTTGGTCTTGCCGATCGGATTTCGGTTTTGGTCTATGGCGAGATCGTTGCCACCGGCGCACCGCAGGAGATACGCGCGAGTGCCCGTGTGCGCGAAGCCTACCTTGGCACGGAGGCGGACTGATGCTCGACGTCCGCGGCCTCAATGCCTATTACGGGAAAAGCCACATCCTGCAGGGCGTCGATCTCGACGTCGCAGCCGGCGAAGTCGTCAGTTTGCTGGGCCGCAACGGAGTAGGGCGTTCGACCACTGTGAAGGCGATCATGGGGGAGGTGCCACCGATCGGCGAGGTGCGATTCAAGGGCCAGAACATCGTCGGCTGGCCAAGCTATCGGATTGCCCGCTTTGGTCTTGGCTACGTGCCCGAGCATCGTGATATTTTCCCAAGCCTTACGGTGCGGCAAAATCTGATGCTCGGTCAGAAAGTATCAGGCGTCGATGGGCGATGGCGGTTGGCCGACATGCTGGAGATGTTTCCCAATCTGGCCCGGCGCGCCGATACGGCAGCTGGCGTCCTGTCCGGTGGTGAAAAGCAGATGCTCGCCATATGTCGCACGTTGATGGGCGATCCGGAGCTGATCATGATTGATGAGCCGACCGAGGGGCTCGCGCCGCTGATCGTGAAGCAGGTCGGCGAATTGCTGTCGGAAATCGCGCGTCGCGGCGTTGCGATCCTGCTGGTCGAGCAGAAACTCGCCATCGCATTACAGATCTCAACGCGGGTCTACGTGATGGGCCATGGCCGCATCGTGTTTGCTGGAACCCCGGCGGAACTCAAGGCCAACGACGTGGTGCGCCGCGAGTGGCTCGAGGTCTGAAGATCGAACATTTGAATGATGCCACGGCGTCCGCTTTTTCACGACATTTGCAGATGTGTCTCAAGAAATACGCAACCTAGGCGTGCACAATGTGTTTCGCACGCCTTATGCGTTGCATTGGACCAACTGGGATCGAGTCATGCTACATCTAATTTCGCGGCCGTATTTAAAAAGCTCCACGTCATGGCTGAGTTCGACCGTACTTGGCGTCCTCATGATCGTCATGTTGTGGGGGGGAATTGCCGCCAAGTATCTCGACAATAGGGCTGCTGATGCCAGTGGCGCCCGGCGAGATCTGCAGAATTTCACCCTTCTGTTTGAAGAGAATGTGCTGCGATCTATCGGCGAGATGGACAAGGCGCTGCTGTACCTGCGGCGCATGATTGAGACGACCAAGGGGCCGCTCGACAACCCGGCTTTCGTTGGCACATCGGACGTGCTGAGCGAGCTGATCGTGCAGGTTGCCATCATCGATGATCGGGGCATCATGCGCGCATCGAATGTTGGCCCGCAGCCGGCGCCAGCAACAGATCTCAGTGACCGCGAGCATTTCCGCTTTCACGTTGGTCGCACGACGGATGAATTGTTCATCAGTAAACCCCTGATTGGACGTGCCAGTGGCAAGTGGTCGGTGCAGCTGACGCGCCGCTTCCTCAAAGTCGACAAATCCTTCGGCGGCGTTGTTGTTGCCTCATTCAACCCGGAGCACTTCGCAAAGTTCTACGGTCGTATTGATTTGGGGTATGGGGCAGCCTTTGCGCTGGTTGGCATGGATGGCATCGTGCGGGCGACGGGCGGGGGCAGTGCGTCAAACATTGCCCTCGGTGATACCCTCAGCGGATCTCCACTGATGGCACAGCTATCGAAAGTTCAGGCTGTGCTCTTTGTCGACGCGGGGTCATCCGCCGGTGGCCGCCAACTTGTGGCAGCTCGAAAAGTGACCGGCCATCCTCTGGCGGTGAGCGTTCGCGTGCTCGAACAATTGGTCTATGAGGACTCGTTTGCCAGCCTGAAACCAATGATATTCGCCGGTGTTGTCCTATCTCTGATGATCGGTGCCGCCACGTGGCTGGCCCGGAAATCGGAACTTGAGGTGCAACACAACGCACGTGCCCTGCAACTGACACTCGAACATATGGGCCAGGGGATCATGATGGTGATGGCCGATCTGTCGATCCCGGTTATGAACCAGAAGTGCGTCGAGCTGCTGGATCTGCCGCCAAGCTTCGCGGCGCACCCACCACGTTTTGATGCGCTTATAAATTTTCAAGAACAGCGCGGTGAATTTGCTGACGCGAAATTGCCGGATCAAATCAGTCCGCTCGAGTTTTATGGGCCAAGTGATGTGTCGGGCCGGTTTGATATGTATGAGCGTCAAAGGCCAAATGGTATGGTCCTCGAGGTGCGCAGCGCCCGACTTGCAGACGGTGGGTTTGTGCGAACGTTCCTGGATATTACGCGGCGTCGTCAGGCACAGACCCAGGTGACCCGACTGGCCTCCGAGGATGTACTGACGGGATTGGCCAACCGGCGCATCTTTAGCGAGGCGCTTGATGAGCGTGCCACGTTGCTGGTAGAACCAGCTGGCGGGCCAGTATCCAGTTTCGCTATCCTGTGTCTTGATCTTGATCGGTTCAAGGTCGTCAACGATACCCAGGGCCATGCGATTGGCGACAAGTTGCTACAGGCGGTTGCACGGCGCATGCAGCAGTCGCTGCGATCAACCGATTTGGTGGCACGTCTGGGTGGCGATGAATTTGCGGTGCTTCTTGCCCACGCAAATCAGGAACCGACAGCCGATATCGTTGCTGAACGATTGGTCGAAACGCTGAGCCGCCCGTATGATATCGACGGGCACCAGATTTTAATCGGCGCCAGCATCGGCATCGCGATCGGGCCGACTGACGGATGCTCCAGCAACGATCTTATGATCGCAGCTGATTTGGCATTATACGCGGCGAAGGCGGCTGGTCGCGGCACCTATCGGTTCTTCGCCAAGGCGATGAACGAGGAAATCAAAGGCCGCCAAAAAATCGAAACTGATCTGCGTGATGCGGTGGCCAACGAGGCGCTCGAACTTCACTATCAGCCGATTATTAGTTTGGCGACCAACAAGGTGTCGGGGTTCGAGGCTTTGGCCCGCTGGACCCACCCCACCCTCGGGCCAATTCCGCCTGATAAATTCATCCCCATTGCTGAAGATAGCGGTCTGATCCTGCCGCTCGGCGAATGGGCACTTCGTGAAGCCTGCCGACAGGCGGCACTGTGGCCGGCAGAGATCAAGATTGCGGTCAACCTGTCACCGCTACAGTTTGCCAATAGCGGGCTTGCAACCATGGTCGAGCGTATCCTTTGTGAAACCGGGCTCGCACCGTCGCGCCTCGAACTTGAGATCACCGAGGGGCTGTTGATGCGCAATACCGATAGCACGATCACAATCCTGCATCGGTTAAGAGAAATCGGCTTGCGAATTGCGATGGACGATTTCGGTACCGGCTACTCATCGTTGAGTTATTTGCAAAGCTTTCCGTTTGATCGGATCAAAGTTGATCGCAGTTTTGTGTCGCAACTCGGCAGCACAACAACGGCTGCAACGGTGGTGCGCGCGGTGGTCGAGATTGCGGCCTCAAGGGGCATGGAGACAACAGCCGAAGGCGTCGAGACTGAGGATCAGCGTCAGCAGTTGGCTGACCTTGGTTGTGATCAGGCGCAGGGTTATCTGTTGGGCCGTCCAGTGCCGATTGCGCAGGTCGCCAGCGTCATCGCCAAGTGGAATGGTGGCCAGCGACAAGCAGCGTGAGCTTCATGTGACTGCTTGCGGAAACGAGATATTGACGACCGTTTATAAAATGCGTGCAAACGCTCATAGCTTCCAGGTTGGCGGTATCAAGCTGCGTTCTATAAGCCGGCGCATGTGCTTACTCACATTCAGCATTGAAACTTAGGTCGAAGAATTGAAATCACTAAAAGATAATGTGTTTTATGTCATATGACATTTGCATGGGTTATCGAAATTTATAGTAAGTGTATGAATTATCAAGTTTAAATCTATACCCAAAATTTATGACTGCTGGCGATGGGGGTTGAGACTTTACGTCGTTAATAATTTGTTAATATAAATTAATCATGCAGTAACCGTCGCGATTTTTATAATTCTGCGAAGGTCGCGGCGTTTCGTCCATGTAATAAGTATGGAGCCGTCATGAGTGTTTCAGAGTATTCTACGTCAAAGCTATGTCCGAAGTCCGCCCACCGCCAAAGTTCGAAGCGACCACCAACGCTTGAGGTTATTCTCGGCGCTTTCAACACCTGGGCCTACAAGCGCGAGCAGCCCTCTAATATCAAGCTTTTGACCGCAACAGTGGCTCACGCCTTGGCCGAACGCCACCCGATCCAATTTGTTTTGTATTGGGGCAAGGGGCCGAGGTCAGAAATGGCAGCACCTGACGCGCAGTGCCTTGCCTATCTGGCGTCGTTTGCCGCCCGGATTCAGTCGGTGTACGCGCCGGGCGCAGAGTTGACGTTGATCTATACCGATACGCACGCCGCATTGAACGGGCATCCGGTTTCAGCCGCGCGGCGCTACTTTGACGAGATCGCGACTGCGGCGAGTGTGCATGGGTTCAAGGACTGTCGCCTGGGGGATCTGGTGCAGCGCCATCGCGGCAACGTCGCCCTTTGCGAAAACCTTCAACGGTCAGCCGCTGTTTTGTCAAACCTGACGCGATCAGCGGCGCGCTGGTATCGCGGTGATGGTGACGCTCGTTCCGGCGCCGCAGCCTACTACGACATGAACATGGTTGAACGGCAAGTGATCGAGCTGGAGTTCCCACTTTCGATTTTCATCACCTTCAATGGCAGCGATTTGCAGGAATTATTTCCAGATCGGTTGCCCGTTTTCTACATGTACTCGTTGCGCAAGGGCTTTGGCGTCAAGCCGTGGTTCCTCGATGCGTCGGGTGCCGAGCCGCCCGTCTTGGGCGCAACCCGAAGTGCCAGCGATGCGAGCCCCGGACACGCAGTTGCCTGAACACGATCTGGGACCACTAGCTATGGAGCTATCAACAGTTGCGATTGCTATCGCTGGGCTGTTTCTAGCTGGCATCATCAAGGGCGGCACGGGCTTGGGGTTCTCCTCATGCGCGCTGCCGTTCCTGGTGCCAGCGGTGGGCTTGCCGACGGCAATGTCACTGGTCATCGCACCGGCGCTGGCAACCAACATCGGCGTTGCGCTGCGGGCCGGGCACATCCGCGAAACGTCCCAGCAGTTCTGGATGTTTTATGCAGCGACGATGCCGGGCATCGCCATCGGCATGTCACTGCTGCTGGCCGTCGACAAGGATCTGGCAGTGAACCTGCTGGGGCTTGTGGTCATCAGCTATACGGCGATTGCGATGGTGCAACCAGAATTTCGCTTGGCCCCTGGAGTTGCCCGGCAGCTGCAGGCGCCGCTCGGCTTTGCCAATGGCATCATTGCCGGCTTCACCGGATCGCAAGTTGTGCCGTTGCTGCCTTATATGTTGTCGCTCGGGCTCGAGTCGGGGCGCATGGTGCAGGCAATCAACTTGTCCGTAATAATGAGTTCGCTCGGCGTCGCGGTCGCGCTTGCCATGAGCAACATGATGTCCGAGGTGCTGTTTGATCTATCTCTGTTGGCAATACTGCCGGCCATCTTAGGGGTGAAGCTTGGATCGCACTGGCGCGAGCGAATTTCGGTGAAACGACTTCGCGTGATTGTCTTGGCGGTCCTGTACTTCATCGGTGTTTCGCTGCTCGCACATTAGGGATCAAACAGATCGGGCGGGTCGGCCGAGCTTGCTGAGACCAGATCAGCCGCACCCACGCCGATCAAGCGGAAGGCGCGGCCATCGATTTCGCGGCGGATCAGGGTTAGCGCCTGCGCCTCGATCACGGTCGCGCGTTGCGTAGGGTGAGCCAGCCGCATATTGCGCGTGATGATCTTGAAGTCCGAAGTCTTGAGTTTCAAAACGATGGTGCCTGCGGCGAAGTTCTTCCGCTGCAGCCCATTGGCGACTTGCGCACATAGCGTTTTGGCTTCGACTGCGAGGTCGTCATAAATTCCCGTATCACGCCGGAACGTATTTTCGGCGGATATGCTTTTCGTGGGCCGGTCGGGGGTGACGACGCGCTCATCTTCGCCTTGTGCGTAAAGTGCGAGCCTGTGGCCGAACTTGCCATATGATCCGATCAGTTGCTGCGGGTTCATGGTCTGTAGATCGCCAATGGTTCGAAGACCGTCGGCTTGCATGCGGGCAGCAGTCGCGGCCCCCACGCCGTTGATTTTCGAAACCGGCAGTTGAGCGACGAAGGCTTTGGCTTCCCCCGCACCGATCACCGAAAATCCGCGTGGCTTGCGCAACTCGGATGCCAACTTGGCGAGGAACTTGTTGGGGGCGAGCCCGATCGATACTGTGATGCCTACCTCGCGTTCAATGCGGGCAGAGATCAGGCTCAACGCTTCGGCGGCGGGTGGGGCTTCGGTGCGCCAGTCGTCGGAAAGATCGAGGTAGGCCTCGTCCAGCGACACCGGCTCGAAAACTGAGGTTGCGGCCAAAAAAATCGTTCGGATGTCGTTGCTGACGCGTTTGTATTTCGCCATGTCGGGTGGGATTACAACCGCATCGGGGCAGGCTTCCAGCGCCTTGAACATCGGCATCGCCGAGCGCACACCGAACGTCCGGGCGATGTAGCAGGCGGTCGTCACCACGCCGCGTCCGCCCGGATGGCCGACGATCAGCGGCTGCTTTCGAATTTCTGGCCGGTCGCGCTTTTCAACCGACGCATAGAACGCATCGCAGTCGATGTGGGCGATGGTGAGTGTTTCGAGTTCTGGGTGGGCAACGATGCGCGCAGAGCCGCACGCCTCACACACGCCGTCCTCGATCTGCGTAATGGCGCAGCAATCGCGGCACAGGGCTGGTGAGGGGGCGGGCAATACCTCTCCTAGGGCTCGAACGCATCGCCAGCGAGCTTACGACTCTACCGTCGACCCGTCACTTCAGTGCGCCGGTTGTGTACAGCGTGACGCGCAAGCCACCGTGCGGCACCGGTGCGTTTGTCGGGCCAAACGGCAAGCCCGTCGCTTTGGCAAGTGTTGCCTCGGTCGTAATCAATCCAACGCGCCAGCCGCTAAATCGGTTTTTCAGCGTTTGCCCGAGCGAATTGTAGAGGGCGTACAGGCCGGTCTTGTCGCCGATTCGCGTGCCATAAGGCGGATTGACGATAACGAGGCCGGGTGGTCCGCTCGGTGCCATCAGTTCGTTGATCGCAAGTTGCTGAAACTCAGTTGACGCAGCGATTCCGGCGCGCACCGCATTGGCGCGGGAGCTGCTGATCGCACCAGCGTCCCAGTCGCTGCCGAAAAATCGAACCGCGGATTGCGCGTTGCTGGAAGCGGTACGCATGTGCTGCCACGCCTGCGCATCGAACGTTGCAAGATGCTCGAACGCGAAGTGCCGTGAGCGACCGGGCTTCAAGCCAGCTGCGATCTCGGCTGCCTCGATTATGAAGGTGCCGGAGCCGCACATCGGATCGACAACCGGTTCGCGGCCGTCATAGCCGCACTGGCGCAAGAACAGCGACGCCATCGTCTCCCGCATCGGCGCTTTGCTGACCGCTTCCTTGTGGCCGCGCTTGTGCAGCAACTCACCCGAGGTATCGACCCCGATGGTGCATAGATCGTCATCAAGTCGCACTCTGATGCAAACTTCGGCATCGGCCGAGAACGGTGCGCCGAGTTCCTCACGGATCGCGCGCTCGATCCGTTGTGCGGCCGCATCCGAGTGATAGATGCGAGAGGCTTTGCACGTTGCCTCGACGCGGAAGGGGACATCCTTGCGCAGGACTTCGGCCCAGGGCAGTCGGCGTGCGCGCTTATCGAGTTGCGCCAAATGGAGGGCACGGAATGAAGCGAAGCGGGCAACGAC
>JANOYV010000133.1:0-41448 GCA_031429105.1 Hyphomicrobiaceae bacterium
GCCTTCTCGGCGCGCTCGTCACGGTCACGAAGCGAACGGGCAAGAACCGGATTGCGCTCACGCACGTGGTTGAACGCTTCTCCAGCGGAAATCGCCGCACCAATCGCTGGTCCGGTGGCGCGGGCATAGACTTCGGGCCGCACGCCGATTGCCTGGATTAACTGATCGATGAAGTGTTGACGCACGTCTTCGTCAGTCAGTACCCGCGCTTTCGACATGGTGGGCGCTGCCAACTGGGCGTGAACGTCGCCGCCTTCGACTTGGCCCCGATACTCATTCATTTGCCCGCCATACCGCTCGCCGCCATCGCGCTGAGATGCGATTTGCGGTCGGTTGTAGGCACCAGATATCATCAAGCGCGCCTGGATGTTGGAGAGCGTGCGAACGAGATCCCGGTGGATGAAGAAGTGCGTCGGGTCATTGCCGACACGCTGTACTGCACCAAACGAAGCACCCGCATTGAGCACCTTGCGGATCACCTGGATATGATCCCGATGCGTTTCCTTGAGTCGCACTTCGGCAGAGAAGCCGCGATCTTCATTCATTGGGTGCAGGGCATCTTGCACCGTCTGCACGTTATTAGGCACATCACGCAGCAGCGCCACGCCAACCGCCCGCTCCAGCTCGGCCAATCGGCCTTTATCCTTGTCGGCCTCGAAGGCTTTCTTGGCGACAACTGACAAGAATTCGAACAATTCGGCGCGGATGAAATAATGGTCGTTGCGGGCTGGATCACGCGCAACCGCACCAATCGTGGCACCAGCATTCAAAACGCCCATCACGTGCGAATTGCCCGAGCCATCGTTCGGAATCCAGACTTCCGCGATGAAACCGTTGAACGGCGCAATTGGACGCATCGCGTGCAAGGTGGCGCGCGCGGTTTCGTAGGTGTCCGGCAGCAGCGAGTTCTCGATGATGCCTTCAAGCTGCGACGCGGAACGCGCCTTCATACTCGGCACATCAGACAGCGGCGAGCGCACGGCATTCGCGCCGAACAAGCCCGACATGAAGACGAGGCTATCAATCGCGATTGCAATCGTCAGCGCCAGATAGGCGAGCCGGTTGCCATCCTGGAACGCATTGAGCGTGACGACAAAGCGGTGCGCCTTGTCATCGCGCGATAGGTCAATTGACGAGAGCTTGCCGGCAATTTCAGCCGTGTCTTTCGATGGCAGACCAGAGTCTTGCAAGCACTTGCGACCGAAGGCCAACAGATCATCGGTTGACTTTTTGTCAGCGAGTTTGTCGCCACCCGCACACGATGCTGCGAAGTTCTCAACGCCAACATTGAGTGCGAACACGCGTGCTGACGCTTCACTCGCCTGCTTCGGATCGCAATCGATCGCGGATGCTGCGTCACGGAGTGAGGACACTTTGAGGCTCACGGCTTGGAGCACCAGACAATGATTTTGCAGCGCTGAAAGTGTCTTTTGCTCAGGCTTCTGGCGAAACTGCTGGCGATCACGTTCAAGGCCTGCGGCAAGCGCGCTCGGATCGAGCTTTTCGCCAGCGTCCGTCTTGGCGCCGGATTGGGCAACCACGATCATCTGCGCGGCTGTGTCGGCTTCGCCCTTCAGGTTGGCGAGGCTGCCGTCGATCTGGGCCAATTCGGCCTTAGCCGTCGAGATGCCGCGCACAATGCCGTTGAGGCGGGTTTCGTGCCCCTTCAACCGTTCGCGCGCGACCTGCAATTCGCTTTGGATTTTCTCCTCGTCGCCTTTTGCGGCGCGATAAAACTGACCCTTACCGACTTTGCCGGAACCCTCGACGCCCTTTTCCTCAGCCATCACCTTGGCGCGCGCTTCATCGATGCGCTTTTCAACGTCGGTGACGACACTCTTTTGCTCGGCTACCTTCTGGGCGGCCTCCGGACGCTCAGCCTCGAGGCGCGACACGTTGTCGGTCAACAGCTGCTTGCGGGTGATGAGACCTGCCTGCCCACTTTGGGCGGACGCTTTTTGCTCCTCGAGCTTGGCGACGCGACTCTTTTGCGCTTCAAGTTCGCGCGTCATTTGCTCGCGAATTTTATCCGGTGCTTCGGAGGCGAGCCGCATGGCCTTGTCGAGTTCGGTCTCGTAGGCGGCCCAGGCTGGCAACGTGAACAGCGACTGCGCCTGCTCGACGCGGCGCTTGTCAGTCAACTCGCCGATATCTGAGACGACGCCCGCAACCTGATTGATGCTGCGGATTTCAGCGGCGCGCTGGCGCTCGGCCTGCGGGAAGATCGCCGAGAACAGGCTGTCGAACGAAAAGAACACCGATGTTGCCATGCACGCGAGAAACATCACCCACAGCACGGCACCTTTGACGACGACGCGGGCGCTCTGCACGTAGGGCAGCGCCAGATCGGTCTTGCGGTTGAACACAAAAATCGCAAGCAATATGAGGCCGATCGCAAAGTAGATCGCAAAGTTCGAGAATTTCGTTGTGTCGCCGACCCGGCCCGATGCCGACATGCCGCCGAACGACTGGGCAAACCAATAGAAAATCAGGGCGACGAGGGTAATTCCAAGCACCATGCCAATCTTGGTATCGGCAGCCGTTCGCTTGGTGCCGTCGGGCGCAATTTGATTCATCCCGACAGCGAAGCTTTCGCCGATCAGCCACGCCACGATCAACATTACGCCTTGAATACCGAACGTCACCATGCCCGAAAGCACGGCTTCGCCGGTAAAATTGCGCATGCCATCCCAGGTCGTGTAGCCAGATGCCAGTGACAGGATGACGCCAGTAGCGCCAAGCAACGCGAGACGCCAGTTCGAGAACATGGTTTCTTCCATGCCCAGCCGCGCGCGACGACCGATGCTGCTGCGGCTGAGGAAAAACGCAGCGGCAATGCAAAGAGCGCCAAACAACAGGGCGCCATTGAAGCCAGGCAACAGTTTTGCCAAGTCCGAAAACGCGGAAAGGCCGGTATCCACCGCTGCCTTGACGTCCATGCCCCTGATCCCCTCCGCTGACAACGCATCCACCGCAGAGCTGAGTATAGGGCGTAATTTGGGCAACCGTGTGAGGCCTGAATTACGATTTGTTCATGCGGCAGCATAAGCTATGCACGATGGGCGCAGCAGTCCAACGTTCAATTGGTTAATTCGTTCCTGAACCCGTCGTCTATCCGACTGGCTCAAAGATCGCGGCACTGCCCAAACCGCCGATTGCTGCCTGCGCCACAGCTCCCAGCCGATCAGTCGATTTCTCTGTACGGCAAAGGTGTGTAAACAGGCGCGCGACGCTCACCGCACTTGCCGCCCCCAATGGATGACCGCGCACCAGGGCTCCACCACCGCCATTCAATACACCAGCGGCAAGACTAAGCGCACGAATAACAGCAATCGACTCCACAGCGGACGCTTCACTCATTTCAATTGCCGCAAGATATGTAACATCCGGGGCAGGCTTTTCGGACCGAAGTTGCAGTACGCCCTGCAGGGCTGCCAGCCCGGCGTTGGCCGCCTCTCCCGACGGCACGCCGCAACTGAGGCTGCGCTGCAACGCCAAGCCTCTTGGGCTGCCGAGTTCTTTCCATACGCGACCGGACACCACCACCATGAATGCTGCCCCGTCGGCCATCGCGCTGGAATTGCCCGGTGTCAACGTGCCGTCATCAGGATGGAATGGAGATAGATCTGCCAATTCTGCCAAATCGGCCCCGGGATGGCACTGATCGCGCATCTCTTCGGGCGTGGCGCGGATGCCAACGATCTCGCCGATGAAGTGCCGTCGTTCGCGCGCCCGCATGGCGGCTAGGTGCGAATGCGTTGCATATTCATCCTGGGACTGCCGCGAAATGCCAAGACTGCGGGCCAGAACCTCCGATGCCTCGAAGGCCAATGCATCGCCGTTCGCATCGGCAGCGTGCGGCTCGACACCAATGAAATGCGGCATTTGGTAGGGACTTTTCGGGCGCGCGATCCGCCACGGCGCAGACGACAAGCTCTCCGCACCGCCCGCGACCAGCACTTCGGCTTCGCCCATCGCAATCCGATGGAAGGCCGAAATGACAGCCGTCAGACCAGAGCCGCACTGGGCATCAACCGTGACCGCAAAGCTTGTTTCGCGAAGTCCGCCAGCAAGTCCGACCGCTCGGGCCGCATTGCCGCCGGCCGTCACATTACCAAGGATCAAACCTTCGACCCGATGGCGGTCGCAGCCAGCGTCAGCCAGCGCCGCCATCATGACCGGCACGGCCAAATCATCCAGCCGACGCAGCCGATGCAGTCCCCCGATGCGTCCGATGGCCGACCGACGCGCCGAGATCATAACTGCAGTTGGCGTTTTCATGAGACTGAGCATTGACCATGCAAAGGTGGCCAAAAACGGAAGTCCCGTGGGCGGTTATGTGATAATTGGTCAACCGCTTGGGGCTCATGGTAAGGCTTGCTAGCACCTGCTCGACAAGGAACCACTGGCGCCGATGCCTGCACCCAAACCAATGCCGCTGTTTCCAGCCCCCGAGCACAACCACGGGGCATGCCTGCATTCAGCGGTTGACCGCGCCGAACAGGCTTTCGACACACACGGACTGAAACTTACGGCGTTGCGGCGCAAGGTTCTGGAAGAGATCGCCGGTTCGCACCATGCGGTCGGTGCCTATGATATTATTGACAGCCTTGCCCGTAAGGGTGACCGGGTCGCGCCGATTTCGGTATATCGGGCCATTGATGCGTTATTGGCGGCTGGCGTGGTCCATCGGCTTGAGAGTCGCAACGCGTTTTTTGCCTGCCACGCCTCCCACACCGGAGGCGGACACCAAGTGATCCTCGCCTGTCAAACGTGTGGACTTGTCGCTGAGGTCAACGGTGACCCGGTGTTTCAAGCACTGACAAAGGCGGCGGAAGCTGCCAATTTCACCGTTCTGCGTCGCGTTGTCGAAATGACGGGGCTCTGCAAGCACTGCCAGGATACTACGGAAACCCAATGACCACCGCACCCTTCGACCAACGCTCGCCGCGCCGCAAGTCGACACCGGTTAAGGTTGGCAACGTCGTCGTTGGCGGCACCGCCCCAATCGTCGTGCAGTCGATGACCAATACCGATACAGCCGACATCGAAAAGACCGTCGAGCAGGTCGCAGCGTTGGCGCGCGCAGGCTCGGAACTTGTGCGCATTACGGTTGACCGCGATGAAGCGGCGAAAGCCGTGCCGCACATCCGCGACAAGCTGCTAAAGCGCGGCGTCGATGTACCGATCATCGGTGATTTTCACTACATCGGGCACACGCTTCTAAAGGACAATCCGGCTTGCGCCGAGGCGCTTGCTAAATATCGGATCAACCCCGGCAACGTCGGCTTTAAGGCGAAACGCGACAAACAGTTCTCCGATATCATCGAGATCGCGCTTAAACACGACAAACCTGTGCGCATCGGCGTCAACTGGGGCTCATTGGACCAAGAGTTGCTTACCCACTTGATGGACGAGAACGCCAAATCAGCCTCGCCCATCGATGCGCGCGCCGTGATGCACGAGGCGATGGTGCAATCGGGCCTGCTGTCAGCGCAACGCGCCCATGACCTCGGCATGGGGCCAGAGAAGATCATCATCTCAGCCAAAGTTTCAGCGGTGCAGGATCTCGTGCGCTGCTATTCGATGATCGCCGAACGGTGCACCTATGCACTGCACTTGGGGCTGACTGAAGCTGGCATGGGCTCGAAGGGCATCGTTGCCTCGTCGGCTGCCATGGGCATTGTGCTGCAAGCCGGTATCGGCGACACGATCCGCGTATCGCTCACGCCCGAGCCGAACGGCGACCGCACCAAGGAAGTGATTGTCGCGCAAGAACTGCTGCAAGTGCTGGGTATTCGGTCGTTTATCCCGATTGTCGCTGCTTGCCCCGGTTGCGGGCGCACGACCTCGACAGTATTTCAGGAGCTGGCCAAGCAGATCCAGGATCATATCCGCGAAAGCATGCCGGTTTGGAAAGAGAAATACCCCGGCGTCGAAACGCTGAACCTTGCTGTCATGGGCTGCATCGTGAATGGCCCTGGCGAGAGCAAGCACGCCGACATCGGCATTTCGCTACCCGGCACGGGCGAAAGTCCGGCCGCACCCGTTTTTATCGATGGCGAAAAGGCCATGACCCTGCGTGGACCCAACATCGTCCAGGAATTCCAGAAGCTGGTCGAGGCTTATGTGGAGAAGCGCTATGGCGGCGGGGCTTGAAAGTTGTTTAAGCTAAAGCTTCTAGTGTTGTGCACCTGATAGCTCGTTACCTGTTTGTACCTTCCCTCTCCCCCGCCGTTTCGGGCGAGAGAGGATTGCAGCGTGCCTCGACGCGCGTTTCGTGGGGATCAAGCGTTCGACGCAGAACTTCAGCGCGTCGATTGGGTATTCAATACATTATCGTGATTTAAAACTTCGCAATTTAAAACAAACAAAGCCCCGCCATGCGATGCATGGTGCGGGGCCCGTAATCACTTCCGATATCTACCCAGTCACGCCGGGCTTATCTACGAGCATTACCTCGTTTCAGATATTTTGCATTAGGATGCGTGCGGTTCAGACTGATCAGTTTGCGCTGCCAAACCGTGCCTTTGCTCTTCAGCTCAGGCTCTTTATGTACTGAGGTGGCGTCATAGGGCCTCCACTCATTTGTTTCGTCCGCGCGATGACCATTGCGCCAGTTAGAGCGCGATGCTGACTGTGTTACCAGCGATACGCGAATTGATCGCGGAGCGCTCACATAACAGTCACGATGCTCATCACCCATATGAGGCTACTCTTATGCCTCTCGGTGTCAAGCACTATCCGCGATAGCATTATTGCGATGTCGCCCACGAGAAATCAATTCGCACATTCATAGTAATTGAAATGTGAAAAACGCGACGCATCGACTACTGCGCCGTTGATGCTTTTGTTGGCACCAACCGCTGGACGACGATCGTCTCGCGTTCGATCAGACTACCAACAATTGGCGACATCACAGTTTTCCAGTGCTCGCTTTGATAGACCGCGGCGTAGATCCGCTCGCGCTCGGCTTCATTTTCAAAGCGCCGCATCCAGACGTAGACTGAATCGTCCGTCTCGCCCCGATAGCTACCGGTGATCACCATGCCTTTGCCGATCTGGAAGGGCATGATCTCTTCTTCCATGTATTTTACCCATGCTTCCATCTTGCCAGGGCGAATTTTGTATTGACGCAGTTCGTAGAATGCCATCGTGCTAACGCTCCTTGAGGTCGGACCGGCGCTATCACCGCCACGGCGAACGGCTGATGTCCAGTTCCGGGATCGCGGAGCTGCCAAACGGGCATTCACTTTCAATCGAACAATCTGCTGGAGATTCTTGATGCGCACTTTCGCAACCCCGAGCGGCCTGATAGCAGTTGGCGCAATCTTCATCCTGATCGGCCTCACGCCGATCAATCATCCAACCGCAGCAACGGCACAGACCGTCGGGAGCACTATGACGACACCAGCAGTGACAACAGCTTCAGGCCTACAAATCATCGACAGCAAAGTCGGCACCGGCGCTGCGCCTAAGACCGGTCAGATCTGCGTCATGCACTACACAGGCTGGCTCTATCAAGACGGCGTGAAGGGCAAGAAGTTCGACAGTTCATTGGATCGCGGCGATCCGTTCGAGTTCTCGATCGGCCAGCGCCAAGTGATTGGCGGTTGGGACGAGGGCGTTGCTTCGATGAAGGTTGGCGGCAAGCGCACGCTTATTATCCCGCCGGAACTCGGCTATGGCGCACGTGGCGCTGGTGGCGTCATCCCACCCAACGCCACCCTCATGTTTGATGTCGAATTGCTCGGCGTGAAGGGCTAGATCGTCCCTGGCACAGGTCACCCCGACAAGAGATGGTTATAAAACAGCGGCAATCGCTTGACTAAAGGCCGTACCTTGCTGATTGTTCGGCCCGGTTTGTCGGTTTTTGACACACCCCCAAAATCTACCGCCTTACCCGAAGCAACCTGAGGAGAACGAACATCCGCCGTCCAGCTACACGCGACAACCAAGAACGCGAGCCTAAAGGTCCCAAGATCAACGATATGATCCGGGCCCGCGAAGTACGATTGATCGACGAGACCGGCCAGAACGTGGGCGTTGTCACCACGGTGGACGCCATGGAGCGCGCAACCGCTGCCGGTGTTGATCTGGTGGAGATTTCGCCTGACGCGAACCCGCCGGTTTGCAAGATCATGGACTACGGCAAATTCAAATATCAGGAACAGAAAAAGGCTGCCGAAGCCCGCAAGAACCAGAAAGTCGTCGAGTTGAAGGAGATCAAGATGCGTCCAAGCATCGATGATCACGACTACGACGTTAAAATGCGCTCGATGCGCCGGTTCTTCGAGGAAGGCGACAAGGTTAAGGTGACATTGCGGTTCAGAGGGCGTGAAATGGCCCATCAGGAACTCGGCATGAACGTGCTGAAGCGGGTGAAGGTCGATATCGAAAGCTTTGCCAAAGTGGAGACAGAGCCGCGCTTTGAAGCCCGCCAGCTGATTATGATCCTGGCGCCTAAATAGGTGTTTTGGTTGCCGCATCCACCCTGCTAACGCGGAGCCGGCCGGATGCGGCGGGCCAATTACCCTGTTGCGTTTACGTCTAGGCCTCAGTATACCCACCTCCGAAGCCGCCCGGCAGGGCATGCCGTGGCGGTTTCGTGCTGTTTGCAACACCCATTCGACCTCCCCTGTCGCGGCAACGCCGCAGGCGCGCATGTGCTCCGGCACGGCGATCGGGGTCGATCCAACGATAGGAGCAACCAAATGCCCAAGCTGAAGACCAAAAGCGGCGCCAAAAAGCGCTTCAAGATGACGGGTACAGGAAAAGTCAGAGCCGCTGCGCAAGGCAAGCGTCACGGCATGATCAAGCGGACGGCCAAGTTCGTTCGCTCGGCGCGCGGCACCATGGTGCTGAACGATAGCGATGCCAAGATCGTCAAAAAGTACATGCCTTACGCTCGCTAAGGCCGCACTTATCCCCCTGAACCCATTCGTTATTGTCATCTGAAGGAGCACGTCCATGGCTCGCGTCAAACGGGGCGTCACCGCCCACGCCAAGCACAAGAAGATTTTCAAGGCCGCCAAGGGTTTCTACGGTCGCCGCAAGAATACCATTCGCATCGCCAAGCAGGCGGTCGAGAAGTCGATGCAGTACGCGACGCGCGATCGTCGTCGTAAGAAGCGCACCTTCCGCGCGTTATGGATCCAGCGCATCAACGCTGCCGTCCGCGAGCACGGCATGACCTACGGCCGCTTCATCGAAGGCCTGACAAAGGCTGGCATCGAGATCGACCGCAAGGTTCTTGCCGATCTTTGCGTGAAGGATCCGGTCGGCTTCAAGGCGCTTGTCGATCAGGCCGCGAAGCACGCAACGGTTCAGGTCAAGGCTGCCGCGTGATCGATTGACGAAGTACCGTAGGTTGGGTTAGGCGCCCTTTTTGCGCCGTGACCCAACAGCTTCGACCCATCGCGAGACGTTGGGTTACGACCAGCAAGACGGCTGGTCTAATCCAACCTACGGAAGCGCCATGCAGACCTACGATTTGAAATCCCTCGAAATATCACTCCTCTCCGAGATCACCACTGCTGGCGATCTGGCCGAGATTGAAGCTGTGCGCATTTCCGCACTCGGAAAAAAAGGCCGCGTGTCGGAACTCATGCAGACGCTCGGCAGCATGCCCGGCGATGAGCGCAAGGCGTTTGGCGCGGCCGTCAATGCACTCAAGAACCGCGTTGGCGAAGCACTGGACATACGTAAAACGGTCATCGAGGGTGCAGCCCTGTCGACCCGCCTTGCATCAGAGCGCGCCGATATCACACTGCCGGTACGGCTTGGTCCACTCGCCGAGGGCCGCATTCATCCGGTGTCCCAGGTGTTCGACGAGATCATCGAGATCTTCGCCGACATGGGCTTTTCCGTCGCCGAAGGTCCGGATATTGAGACCGACGATCTCAACTTCACCAAGCTCAACATCCCGCTCGACCATCCGTCACGCCAGGACCACGACACGTTCTACCTGAAACCAAAGCCCGACGGCTCGCGCATGGTGCTGCGCACGCACACGAGCCCAGTTCAGATCCGCACGATGCTTTCTCAGAAGCCGCCGATCCGCATCATCGCGCCGGGCCGCGTCTATCGCAGCGATAGCGACCAGACCCATACGCCGATGTTCCACCAGATCGAGGGCCTCGTCATCGACGAGAAGACCCACATGGGCCATCTCAAGTGGTGCCTGGAGGAGTTCTGCAAGGCGTTCTTCGAAGTCGACGATGTGAAGATGCGTTTTCGCTCGTCACACTTCCCGTTCACCGAACCGGGCATGGAAGTTGATATCGACGCTGCCGCCATCGGCAAGCCCGGCAAGTGGTTGGAGATTCTGGGCTCCGGCATGGTGCATCCGAAGGTCCTCGCCAATTGCGGTCTTGACCCAGAAAAGTACCAGGGCTTCGCCTTCGGTATGGGCCTCGACCGGATCACGATGCTGAAATATGGCATTCCCGACTTGCGCGACATGTTCTCCGGCGATCTGCGCTGGATGAAGCACTACGGGTTCCTCCCCCTCGATGTGCCGACGCTGGCCGGTGGCTTGTCGTCTTAAGAGCGCAGCACAGACTGCTGCGCACCTTGAGCCCGTCATCAATCCGGGCTACCTCCACAAGTCGATGCGATCATCGGGTCTGGAGCGATTTCGCGTATGCCGGCCGTAGCCAATATTTCATTCTCGATCCTGCTCGCCATCGCCCTTACGGTCGCGATGACGGTGATGTCCGTCTACATCGTGTTCACCCACCAAGAACGGCAAGAAGAGATCGACAGCTGGGTCGACTACTCGTTCTCCGGCGAGACGTTACGACGGGCGTTTTTTTACTACCGCTGGATCGGCGTCTCGATGATCGTGTTCTATGTTTTGTTCACGATCAGCTGCCTGTTGCTGCAGGCCGAGGGCTATCTGATCTTTGCTGAAATCAACAAGGCACCGGTCGTTGCCGGACCGATCGCAACGTCGTTCTTCACGATCGATCTCATGCTACGCGGTGGCCTGTTCGATTTCATGCAGCACTTCGATATGCGCGCGACACACCTGTATCTCAATCGCCAGAACCCGTGGTTCGTCTGGTACAGCTTTGTATTCCGCATGTTCTACGGGCTGACGCTGATCCGGCTTCTGTTCTCCCTCGCCTGGGTGCTCGCGAAAGTGCGCCTGATGCGCCAGCGCCAACGCGAGGCTGGTGCCCAACTCAAATTGTTCGAATAATCGACCCGTAGCAGCAATCGGACGAAGCATTAATTCCCTACTCAAAGTCGTCACGCATTGCGTCCCTGGCATTTTGTACATAGACTCACAGCGTTCAATTGTTCGTCTGCCATTTTTTTAAGTCTTTGCAGGTCGTTGAAGTTCGACTGTCCCAGCACCTGCGCAAACGGGGGCACTCATGAAATCCAATTGGTTTAACGTTATTGCTCTTGCGACCTTGACTGTGCAGTGCGTCGCCAATTCTGCGGCGCACGCGCAGAGCAGTATGGAACAGTTCGAGCGAGCACCTGTCTTCAAATCCGCGACGTGGCCGTGTCCGGGTGAGGAAGCAGGTTTTTGGCAAGCCTCTTGTACGAACCTCGAGTTGGGCGACGTCAGCGGCTACATCAGCCCGGTCACGATGGAGAGCGACGCCAGAGGCAAGTTCCTGAGCAAGTATTGGGGCACCGGTGAGTACCTCAAATTTGTGGTCAACGGTTGTGCGCGCGCTTCGACGCAGGAAGAAGCCAAGTCTTTGGCAAGCTTTCGGGCGCACGAATTGATCAAGAAAATTACCGGTGATTTCGAGACCGACCGCTTACAGGGCAAATATAAGGCGCTCGGCTATCGCAAGTACGACGCGCGGTCGGTATGCACGGCACGACGGTCCTCGACTTCGACATCTACAGACCAAATCGCCAATAAGGAGGCCGCAGCCGAGGCGACCCGTGCAGCAAATGCAGCGCGAGCAGACAGAGAACGTCAGCGCGCAACCGAGGCCCAGGAGCAGCGTGAAACGACGTTGCTGGTCGAGGTGCGCAGCTTCGACCCGCACACCTTGGAATTGGGTTTCTTTTCCCAAACAAACACGGGACGCGCCTGGCCGGGCGGGGACCAAGTCTACCTGATTTCAGATCATGAGCTCCATACCTACCGCTTAACCTGCCAGCGCGGCGAAAAGATCTGTTTCGGCGCATGGCGTCGCGGAAACACAAATTCGTACTGGGGCGGCGGATATGCGGCCCGCGAGGGGTGCACCAATTGCTGTCTCATGTGCGGCAGCCAACACACGTACAACTTGAACGCCAACAGCGAAGACTCGACGACTTCGAGCACTGATGCCTTAAACACCCTTGGCACGGTTTTAGGCGCGCTATCCTCGGGCTTGAATGCCGCCAACGCGCTTAATGGCGGCAGCGTTTCGACGCCCTCTGTCAATCGGCCGAGCCAAACCTACAGGCCACCCGCGCGGCCTAGCAAAGGCCACACCAATGGCAGTAGCGACATCACCGGCACACGCTAACGCAATCGGTTACTTCCCGTAAAAAAACTCAGCACTGGCGCCGACCAACTTGGGGTCTGGCTTGCCGATGATTTTCTTGTCGCGCCCCTCGTAGTCGATTGACGACAACAGCACACGCATCGCCTCCAACCGGGCGCGGCGCTGATCGTTGGCGCGGATCACTGTCCACGGGCACGTCGGCGTGTGCGTGAACCGAAACATTTCATGTTGCGCTGCCGTGTAGTCGTCCCACTTCGCCAATGCCGCGATATCGATATCCGATAACTTCCATGTTTTAAGCGGATTATGGCGGCGCTCGTGAAACCGCTGCAGTTGCATCTCGCGGCCGATCGTCAGGTAGAACTTGCACAGGCGGATGCCGTCGCGGACCAGCATCTCCTCCAATTCCGGCGCCTCACGCAGGAAGTTCGCCACTTGGTCGGCGCTGGCGAACCCCATCACGCGTTCGACACCGGCGCGATTGTACCAGGACCGATCGAACAGCACGATCTGCCCGCTTGCCGGCAGATGTGCCAGATAGCGCTGGAAGTACCACTGGCCGCGTTCGGTTTCGCTTGGCTTTGATAACGCGATCGAGCGGGCGGAACGTGGGTTCAAATGTTCCAGAATGCTGGCGATGCAGCCGCCCTTACCGGCGCTGTCGCGGCCCTCAAACAGGATCAGCAGCCGCTCGCCGGTTTTCTGCAGATGCGTTTGCAGCTTCACGAGTTCCACCTGGAGCGGCACCAGCGTCTCTTCGAACGGCTCACGCTTCAGCTTCTTGTCGTACGGATAGCCGCCCGAGCCAAAGGCCGCCGCCTCGATCTGGGGATCGAGCGTTTTCGCATTGATGTCGAATTTCAATGCGGCTGATGTAATGGCTTTGGCGGTCATTGATTGCGTGTCCAAGGATCCTGGGTGACTCCAGGCAACATGAACAGGAAGCGCCAGGGCGACAACCAAATGCGTCAAACAAGGTTGAGCGGGCTGACTTCGTTGAGCAGCCTGTGGAGACTGATGCGTGGTGGCTTCACCACGTTGTTGATGACCGAAAAATCACCTGAAAGACCGTTGACTGCATGCGTTTCCTGTGGTTGATCAATGGTTAATTGTTAGATGATCGTCCGCTTGCAGTTATGATTGTGTACGGAATATTGGATGAGGTCCAGCAGCGCGCTGGCCGTTGATAAAAGGAGACATTTATGGCGGGGCCATTCGCATATTACCAATATACGGTGAACAGCACCGGAAATATTGGTTCTCCGAATAACGGGTTACTAACGTCAGGTGGAGCACCGACTGCAGTCCTTGTTCCGGAGATCGATGGTTCCCTGGCCGATGCCAACGGAACTGGTGGCAACAATCTTGCGGCGGACACATTCACGATAGGCCTCACGACCTACACATTGACCGGTGGGTTCACTACTGGCCTGCAGGCAGGCGACTTCACCGCGACTGCTGGAGGCGTGACGTACTATTTCAGCCGTACGAATTCTTTGCCAAATACTTATGACGTGAATGCCTCCGGAAACGGCTATAAGGGTACCATTGGAAACGCAACCACTGGCACAGTTGCGGAACTCGATGCACTCAATATCGCCCTCACTTGCTTCCTTGCTGGCACGATGATTCGCACCGGGACCGGTGAAACGGCAATCGACAAACTCGCCATTGGCGACCTCGTCATTACCGCAGACGGAAGCTTGAAACCAGTAAAGTTCATTGGTCGCCAGACGGTCGCCATGCTGTTTGCCGACAAGGCAAAGGCACAGCCAATCCTGATCAAGGCTGGTGCGCTTGGGCAAAACCTTCCGACACGTGACCTCTACACGTCACCCGGCCACGCCATGCTCATGAACGGAGCGTTGGTGATTGCCGGCGCACTCGTTAACGGCACTTCGGTTGTGCGTTGGGAAGATGTTCCGGCGACCTTCACCTATTACCATGTTGAACTCGAAGGCCACGAAATCGTCTTCGCGGAAGGGGCAGCCACCGAGACCTATTGCGATAACGTGCCGCGCGATGTGTTCGATAACGCCGCCGAGTACAAGGCGCTATACCCGAATGCAAAGCCGATCACACAGCTTGACCTGCCGACCGTGAAGTCAGCACGTCAGTTGCCGGTTGCAACTGCGCGCATGCTCGAACAGCGGGCTGCAGCGTTGGGCTTGGCCGCTTCGAAAGCCGCCTGAACGCCGGGCGTTCTGTAAAATTCAGGCGGCGGGAACCGGATATGGCTCCCGCCGCTTTTTTTGGTCTACAGGCCGTCGCAAAATCATTTATACGAAGCACTGGCGCTCAAACCAGCTGCCGGCACACCCGCCATTCGAGCATTGAACGTACGTATTAGGAATTTCCGAGTTCTTTGGGCCCCAGGACAAAAACGTGACGCCCACCGATGTTGCTCCCCTGACGGTCGCAGACATTCCGCAACGGCGCGCCGAGGCAGAAAAACTTTTGGCAGCAGGTGACCATGCTGCGGCAGAGACGGCTTATCGCTCCATCCTCGTTGTTCAGCCGAACAACATCTACGCGCTGATGGGCCTTGGCAACGTCGCGCGCGCGGCCAAGGATTTAATCCTTGCAGAACAGCGCTACACCGATGCAGCCACCATCCACCCCCGCAGCACCTGGCCGTTGTTCACACTGGTCAACCTGCTCTCCCAACAAAGACGTTGGGACGAAGGTGAATCGATGGCTGTGCGCAGCTTCGCGATCCAGGCTGGCGAATTTTACACTGCCATGGCGCTTGGCCGGTTACGCCGCGACCAGGGAGACGAAACGCGGGCACTCGAAGCTTTCAGAATTGCTGTCGCGACCGATCCCAAAAGCGCCGGCGCCTACCTTGAAGTCGGCCGGGCGCTGATCACGCTTGATCGGATGGACGAAGCCGCCGAGACCTATCGCGTTGGATTGGAGTTCAGCGGCCCCGAGCAGCATCTGGGCCTGTTTCGGGCACTGGCGGGCCTCGCCCGCAAGCGCGATGAATTGGCCGACACGGTTGCGTGGCTGCGCCGGGCCTGTGATGCTGCCCCTGCCGATATCGCTCTTAAGTTGGAACTCGCCAAGGCGCTAAGCGTAGTCGCGAAGGCCAGCGGCAGCAAAGCTGAAGTACGCGCCGTACTTGAGGAAGCAGTGCGGCTCGCGCCGACCGATGTACCATCGATGATCGACCTTGCAACGCACCATCGCGATGCTGGTGAGCTCGATGACGCACAGCAGCTGTACGACCGCGTTCTCGCGTTGAAGCCGGACAATCTTTCAAGTCTGCTGGGCGTTGCAATCATCGCCCGGCGTGGCGGACAACTGGAACAAGCGCTGACTCTCTTTCAACGGACGCTCGCGGCCCATCCGAAAAACAGTTGGGTCCAGATCGAGGTGGGCAAGTCACTCCGCGATGTGGGCCGGATCGACGAGGCCCAGGCGGCCATCAGCCAGATCGCTACTGCTGACGCCCACTATCGTTTCGCGCTGACGGCGCTCGCCGACATCGCGCGCGATCGTGGCGATGGAACAGCTGCAATCGGATTGTTGAAACAGTCGGCTGCTGCCAGCCCGGATCCGATCACAGCCCTCGTCAATGCCGCGAACCAAGCGCTCGGCAATCGCAATTTCGACGATGCGCACGCCTTCGCGATGGAGATCGCAAAGCGCGATCCCAAAGCCATGCAGGCAGCCATGATCGAAGGTCGCATCCACCGCGCGCAGCTTGATCGATCGGCAGCGCTCACTGCCTTCGCTCGTGCTGTTGAACTGGCGCCAGATGATGCAACCCCGCGCGTTGAATTGGCTGCTGAATATTCAGCCCTTGGACAATCCGCTGCGGCCGAGGAACATCTCGACGCGGCTCTGACGCTTGAGCCGGAGCATATCCAGGCACTCTTGCAACGTGCGGAACGCCATCGTGCAGCCAAAGATGCGCCATCGGCGATTGCCCTGTTGCGCCGTGCGAGGGCTGCTCAACCAACGCTGCCATGGCCTTACCTCAACGAAGCGCAACTGGTCGCCGCCGAAGGTGAAACTGACGACGCCTGCCGGCTGCTCGGCGAGGGACGCGTGGCCTGCGGGCCGCTGGCGCACTTCTTTGCCCGCGAAGCCAACATCCTGCAGGACGCAGGCTTCCTCGACCGGGCCCGTGATGTGCTAGAGGAAGGTTGGAATCGCTACCCTAAAGACCTGTGGATCTGGACCAGCCGCTGCAGCCTTGCGATCGCCCTTGGCGATTTCGACACCGCTGAACGAGCATTGGCAAGTCCCCCTGGCACCACACCGGCCGACGCGGCACGCGTGTTGGCTTTGCGTGCGCGTCTGGCGGAAGCACACTGGCGGATCGAAGAAGCGCGCCGCCATTTCAATGCTGCAATAGAGCTTGACCCAACGAATGCTAATGCCGTCCAGGACCTGGCCAAACTCAGTCTTTTCAGTTTCGACTTGCCTCGCGCCAAGCAATATCTGACCGCGCATGCCCGGTTACAGAGTGCCGCGACGAACGCTGCTGGACGTTCGCCCAACATCACCCAGTCGCAGCTTGGGCAGATCTACGACGAGTTCGCGCTCGATCCGCGCCTCGTCGGCACCATCGCTGCCTTGAACAAACAGGATGGCTGGGGCCGGATCGCCGGCTTGTTGGAGATCGTGCGCCGCAATCCGGGATCGACGGCGGCGGCCCTTGGCATCCTGATCGCGTTGCGCCAAACCGGCTCATTTGCCCGTAACGTCACCCCGGGTGCTGAACTGCGCCCACTTATTCCACGTGCAATCTGCCAATACTGGGACGGAGCGGAACCGCCAACAGATATCCGCGGCATGATCGATGGCTGGATCACAGCCCATCGCGACCATCGGCATACTCTCTACAATGACACCACGGCCCTGCAGTTTCTGCGCGAACACGGCTCAGCCGATGTGCCCAAGGCATTTCTGAAAACCCGTGATCGTGCCCAGCGCGCCGATTTGTTCCGGATGGCGTACCTCTACGCGCGGGGTGGCATCTATATCGATGCCGATGATCGTTGCCGGGGCGCGCTCGATCAAGTGATCAAACCGGGTGACGCCCTCGTCGTCTTTCAGGAAGACTACGGATCGATTGCCAATAACTTTATTGCCGTGGCCCCGGCGCACCCGATGATCAGGCGCGCGCTGACGCAGGCAACCGATGCTATTCTACGCGGTGATCGGGATATCGTGTGGCTGTCGACCGGACCTGGCATGTTCAGCCGCGCCATTGCAGCCGAATTATCCGAACCGGCGATACCCGTGGACCGCGCACTTCAAAATATCACAGTGTTGGATCGCCACATCGTTCGTCGCTCCCTCGTGCCCTATTGTCAAGCGAGCTACAAACGCACCGTGCGCCATTGGCAAAATACGGCGTTTCCAAGCGCGTCAGCGATCAAGCCGAAAAGCGACGCGAAGGCTCTTGCAACGCCCCTAGCGCCTAAGGTCCCAAAATAGCCCAGCACAAAAAAATAGCCGGATGCGATCCCCCGATCACATCCGGCCTCCCCATTTGCGCAGCGACCATTTCGATCAGCGCGCAAAAACTTGTTCTTTGAACTTAGCTGCCGACCGGTTCCGTTTTTACGGCCGGACGCGGCAGATAAGCTGGTGATGTCTCGCCGGGCTCGCGCTGATCGCGACGACGAACCTGCGGCGGCTGGAACGCGCGGCGTGCGTGGAACTCGCAATACGGCAAGGCTGGCACCTTATCGCGATTGCAGAAATGGAAGTCGGCATTCTGTGGATCGCCGATCGGCCAACGGCAGCTGCAATCGGTCAGCGTTGCGATGGTGCGGCGCTCTTTCAGTGGAATATCGAGCTCCTCCACCGTCGGGACGAACGGTTCGGCGTCCATCGGATAGAGGCCACGTACAGCTGGGTTGCCTTGGGACTGGAAGCGCGGCTTTGCCAAGCGCTTCGGCTGTTGCTGCGCCTGAGCGACGCGGGCCCGTGGCCGATGGCTCTTCATCCGCGATGTGGTCGCGCGTCCGGAAAGTCCAAGACGGTGGACCTTACCGATCACGGCGTTTCGGGTGACGCCGCCAAGGCGACCGGCGATTTGGCTGGCGCTTAGCCCTTCGGACCAAAGCTTCTTCAGAAGCTCAACGCGCTCATCGTTCCAAGCCATAGGGTTCGCTCCAAACATGATACTGGCGAGCGCTCGCGCACGAATGCACAAGGCTCAGCTGGATCGATCGCGGGAGCGGTCACGAAGGCGCGACGAAGCGCGCATCGGCGGCACTAACGCAGATCGACGGATGACAGACGCTGAACAGGAGAACGCTTCACTGGGGACTGGCGCTGGATCAGACAGGGTAACAACCACTGCCGACGGTGCCTACTCGTGCACCAAGTGCGCCTTACTGGAACAATCGACAAACTACTGCCGAGACACAACAACTGTGGCAATCAAAGCCACGACAACTCAAGATCTAGGGAAGTCTAACTTTCCCACTCTATGGGTAGAGATTACCGCAGATGAGAATTGCCATACAAGCCAATGACATCGTTCAGACGGCTATTGACAGGGGCTCGTGTCTGATCAGCCACATATCGATTCGTGTTCGCTGTATGTTTCTGCAACACTTCCGCTGATCACTTTACGCGACGATTTTTATGATGACCTCGATCTCGACCGAGATATTGCCGGGCAGCGAGCCCATACCGACTGCCGAGCGCGCGTGGCGTCCGCGATCCCCTAGAATTTCGACGAACAAGTCTGAACAGCCGTTGATGACCTTCGGCTGATCCTCAAACTCCGGCGTACCATTGACCATGCCAAGAACCTTGAGGATCTCGACCTTGCCGAGATCGCCAGCGGCCAATTTAGCTGCGGCGAGCAACCCGAGCCCGACCAACCTTGCATGTTGGTACGCTTCCTCGACCGTGACGTCGCGGCCGACTTTACCCGTGCACATCGTGCCATCTGCCCGACGCGGCCCCTGGCCCGAGAGATACACAGTGTTGCCGTCGCGCTTAAACGGCACATAGTTGGCCACGGGCGTCGGCACGGTTGGCAACGTGAGGCCAAGTTTCGCGAGCTTTGCTTCGGGTGTCATGGATTAGTCTCCGGGGCCTGAGCCATGCAGCGGTGTGAGAGGTGCGGGCCGCTTCGACTGGCTTGCCCGCCAGCGGCCGCATCTCTAACGCTTTGAGCAGCATCTTGGCATCACGGCTGACGGTAGACAACCGGCCCGATTGAAAGCTCGCATCGCCATGTCCAAGCGCCACAGTGAAATCGCAGCCGTGCCTAGCGAATCGCTGTTTGCCGTGTTGGCGATCACGACCGCGGTGCAGGGACTCGCGACATTCTCCGTATTTGCCTTACCAACGCTTGCGCCAAAGGCTGCCGAAGCCTTTGGCGTGCCTCCACAATTCGTTGGCTACCAGGTGAGCATTATCTACATCGCAGCGGCCATGATCTCCGGCTACGCTGGAATGTTTGTCCGCCGATATGGCGCGGGTGCCGCCAGTCTCACCGCGTTATCCGCCTGCGCCATCGGTATGGTTGGCTTGAGCACTGGCAGTCTCGTCGTGACGATTGCCGCCTCCGCCCTCATCGGACTTGGCTATGGCTTGACCAACCCAGCGGCCGCCCATCTCCTGCTGAAATATGCACCGGCTGGCCGCCGCAACCTGATCTTCGCGATCAAACAGGCCGGCGTACCGCTCGGTGCAATGCTTGCTGCGACTATGCTGCCTCGCCTTAGTGAGCACATTGGTTGGCGTGCCGCGATCGGTGTCAGCGCCTCGTTGCTGGTGGCACTTTGTCTGCCGCTCCTATCGCGCCGTACGAAGTGGGATGGCGATGCCGACCCTACGACCGAGTTAAAGGACGGTGCGATTGCTGGTCTTAAACTTGTCGCAGGCAATTCGGTGCTGCGTTCTCTTGCCATCACCGGTATGTGCTTTGCTGGCTTCCAGGTCTGCCTGATCGCATTCACTGTAACAATGCTGGTCACCGAACTGGGCTGGTCGCTGATCGATGCTGGACTGATCGCAGCCGTTGTGCAGATCGCAGGCGTTGCCGGTCGCCTCAGCTGGAGTTTGATTGCTGATCGTTTCGGTCACGGCCTCGCGATTCTGTGCGGCATTGGCATCATCGCGGCAAGCTTTGGACTGTTCACTTCAACGATGCTGCCATCCTGGCCCATCGCCGGGTTGATCGCCGTGCTATTCGGCTTCGGGTTTAGCATCGTCGGATGGAACGGGGTGTACATGGCCGAGACCGCACGCGTCAGTGGTGCACGCGACGTCGGAATGGCGACGGGCGGCGTGATGATATTCAATTTCGGTGGCGTCATTGTTGCGCCCGCAGCCTTCGGGGTGATCGCCGAGGTGACCGGCAGCATGGCTGCCACGTTCGGGTTATTTGCCATGCTGCCATTAATCGGCGCACTGGCACTGCTGCCAGCCATAGCCAGAGACCGGCAGAACCGGATGCGTTAGTTTGCGGTCCCCTCCACTGGCAAATCAGGTTATTGGGATTACGACTTCTTCGAAACGTCTGTAGCGAGCCGATTCCGTGACGCGACCTTACGACATTGCGATCATCGGCGGCGGCATCAATGGCTGTGGCATCGCACGTGATGCGGCCGGTCGCGGACTATCCGTTGCCCTGTACGAAATGAACGACTTGGGCAGCGGCACATCGTCGTGGTCGACGAAGCTCGTGCATGGCGGCCTGCGCTACCTCGAATATTACGAGTTCCGGCTGGTTCGCGAAGCGTTGACCGAACGCGAAATCCTTTGGAAGATAGCGCCGCACCTGATCCATCCGCAACGCTTCGTTCTCCCACACCACGCAGGACTGCGGCCTGCCTGGCTGTTGCGCCTTGGCCTCTTCCTGTATGACCATATCGGCGGGCGCAAGTTGTTGCCAGCAACGCGCACACTGGATCTGGCAACTGATTTAACCGGCAAGCCTTTGAAGCCCGGCATGTTCCACAAGGGCTTTGAATATTCCGATTGCCGCGTCGACGACGTCCGGCTGGTAATTGCCAACGCGCAAGGTGCGGCGGCCTTGGGCGCCGTGATTAAGCCACGCACCAAGGTCGTCAACGCGGTGCGCGAGGGAGCGCTCTGGCGACTGACGGTTGAGGACACGCGAACGGGCGCGATTGATACTTCAACGGCCAAGACACTGATCAATGCTGCTGGTCCCTGGGTTGAGGATGTGTTGTCAACAAAACTCGGCATCAATGCCGGCGCACACGTTCGCCTTGTCCAAGGCGCGCATATCGTTGTCCGCAAGCTGTACGATCACGACCGGGCATACATCTTCCAGAACGGCGATGGCCGGATTATTTTTGCGATCCCATTTGAGGATGATTTTACGCTGATCGGCACCACTGACAAAGATGTACAGGGGGACCCGGCTTGCGTTGCAGCCACGTCGGAGGAAATCACGTACCTATGTGCAGCGGCCAGTGACTACTTCACCAAGCCGGTGACAGCTGCCGATATCGTTTGGACGTTTGCCGGCGTACGCCCGCTTTACGACGACGGGGCAAGCGATGCGAAGGCGGCCACCCGAGACTACGTCTTCGAGCTTGATCAGAAGCCCGGATCAGCGCCGCTGTTGTCAATTTTCGGCGGTAAAATCACAACCTATCGGCGACTGGCAGCTGCCGCACTCAGCAAGCTTGCGGGCGAATTGCCAGCGGCGGCCGAGCCAACCTGGACCGCATCAACGCCCTTGCCCGGCGGCGACTTCGACGCGAATGGGCTCGCAGCATTGGCCGCAGAGATCAAAAATGCGGCACCGTTTCTCGATGCTCCAGACGCCAAGCGACTTGCCCGCACGTATGGTCGTCGCACGATGGATGTACTGGCTGGCGGTCGCACGAAGGCAGACCTCGGGCAAGACTTCGGTGCAGGTCTGACCGAAGCCGAGGTGCGCTATCTCATTGCAAACGAGTGGGCATCGACGGCGGACGACATCGTCTGGCGGCGCACGAAACTCGGACTGCGCCTCACACGACCGCAAATCGCCGGCCTCGAAGCGTGGCTTCAATCAACAGCACTTACCGCGTCGAAGGCTTGAAGCCATTCGAGCCCGAAGCCTTTGGCGCTGCCGGCGTAATGCTAGCCGTGACACTCGTCGACCATGCTGTATTAGCGGCCGGGGCGTCTCCCGCGCCACCACGCAATGGCGTGTATGCATCTGGGCCACCGCGCTTGATCACCGCCGACTGCACGCCGCCTGCACCTTTGTCAGAAGGCAACTTATTGCCCTGCTCTGGGATCCGCACCATCTGACGCACGTACTCGACGTTTGACGCGGCGTTTTCAGACGGGATGTCTTTGGCCGACACGACCCGCGCTTCATCGTACTTGCCCTGCAGGCCAAGCACCAGAGCGAGGTTCTGGCGCACCTTGGGGTCGCTATCCGGCGCTTCGGCAACCGTCCGCAGGAGTGCTTCTGCGCGAGGTGCTTCGCCGTTCGCAGCGTGCGCCATCGCAAGATTACTGACGACGGAAGGTTGGTTCGGCGACAACAACAACGCGCGCTCATACAGAGGTATTGCCTGTTTGAACTGGCCTTGCTTGGCAAGCGCCGTACCACGTGCCGAGACGATTTTCCAATCGGGTTTGGCCGGATCATCGGCGACTTCAAGCAACTTCTGGGCAAGGCTCGCTTGTCCGACATCGAGTGCCAGACGACCGTATTCCGATGCCAATTCGCGATTGCCACCATTGAAAAGCGAGACGTTCTGCAAAACGACCAGTGCTTGGTCTTTTTGGCCTGCAACCTTCAAGTTCTTTGCGTAGCTAACGGCAGCTTTAACGTCGCGCGGGCTCTTAGCGTGCTCCTTGCCCCAGTATTCCAGAGCTTTTTCAAGCTCACTCTGTGGCGGCTTATTCGGATCTGCCTTTTCCTCATTTTTTGCACTGGCCAACAGGAATGAATCCCCGATCTTGGGGCTATTCGCGCAGGCACCCAGAAGCACGGCCGCAATTGTTGCTGCCATGACAGACGTCGATTTACGCTTCAACCCAGCCGCGGCCTGATTGGAACGAACATCTGATTGGCACATGCCACGTAGCTCCCGACGAGAAAAACGCGGGTGACGACAGCCCCCGCAATCGTCACTATCTGCTACAGCGGTCAATAAACATTTAACCTACGGCGGTGACCCGAGCCACTTTGTCAGGATCTAACGGACCAGTTGCACAACCCGCTTGGAACATGCGAACGAATTGGCGAAATCAAAAGGGACTTCACGATCCATGCCGCAATCGGCTCACGCGACCCAAATGGCCACCAGCACCAGTTGCTTTGAGGCACAGAACATTTCTGGTTCGGCCAGAACGCTGTGGCTTGTGCGGCAGGGCCAGGACCTTGGCACCATCGAAGGCTTATCGCCGACCCACCGCAGCTGGCTCGACAGCCAGAATTTTACCGGTCAAGCGAAGCGCTATGTCGTGCTGCCAGGCGCCGATGGGGTGCCCGTGGGGGCAGTGCTGGGTCTCGGCGATGGCCAATCGGGCGAACCTTGCGGCGCTTCCGAGTTGCTTGTCGGACTATTACCGGCAGTCCTGCCTGCCGGTACATGGACTTTTAGCCCAACAACGGCCAACGCGGAACTAGCGGCCATCGCCTGGGGGCTCGGCGCCTATCGGTTCCGCCGTTACAAAACAGGAGACGCTGGATCAGCACTCTCTGTTTTACGGCTGCCACCCGGCGTCAATCGGGATCGCGTGACCGCAATTGTCGATGCGGCAGGCTTTGCCCGCGATTTAATCAACACGCCATCCAATGACATGGGGCCAGCTGAACTCGAAGCAGCGACCGTGGCGGTTGCAGCAGCCCACGGCATTACTGCCACATCGATCATCGGTGACGCCCTACTGGAACACGGGTGCCGCCTGCTGCACGCTGTTGGCCGTGCGAGCACACGGGCGCCGCGCCTGATTGACTTCAGTTGGGGACGCACTGATGCGCCCAAAGTCACGCTGGTTGGCAAAGGCATTTGCTTCGATACCGGCGGCCTCGACATCAAGCCGTCGAGCGGCATGCTGATCATGAAGAAGGACATGGGCGGTGCAGCCAGTGTGTTGGCGCTCGCTCACATGATCATGTCAGCCAAGCTTGACGTGCGCCTGCGCGTGCTGATTGCGGCCGCCGAAAACAGCATCGCTGGCAACGCCTTCCGCCCCGGCGACGTGATCAAGAGCCGGGCTGGAAAAACCGTTGAGATCGGCAACACCGATGCCGAAGGTCGCCTTGTGCTGGCTGACGCCCTGTCGATCGCCGACGAGGATGCGCCGGACATCCTCCTCACTTTTGCAACGCTCACCGGTGCTGCCCGTGTGGCGCTCGGCGCCGATCTGCCGCCACTATTTTGCGATGACGACATCCTCGCAGGCCAAATTCAGGCAGCGGGCTTGGCAGTCGGCGATCCGCTCTGGCGCATGCCGTTCTGGTCGGGCTACGAGCGTCTGCTCGACAGCGAGGTTGCCGACATGAACAATGTATCCGATGGCGGCTTCGGCGGCGCGGTTACCGCTGCCCTGTTCCTCCGACGTTTCGTTTCCAAGGCACAATGCTATGCCCACATCGATATGTATGGCTGGCGGCAGGCCGCCCGCCCGCTGGGTCCGAAGGGCGGTGAAGCCCATGCCGCACGGGCCGTTTTTGAAGCCTTGCATCGGCTCTATTCGGTTTAAGGAGGCGAGGCACCCCCGATGTCGATCAAACCTCCAGCATTGCCGACCGGCAAGCCCAATCCTCCACTTGATCCGCGCGTGAACGCGTGGCGCCCCGATCTTGCAGCTAAGCTGCTCGATGGCCGGGTCGACGCACAACACTTCGTCGACGGCACGGTGCATCACGTTGGTTGGCCGGTCGCCCCCCTCCGCCGAACCCCGTCCCCTGCGGCCGGTCTCGATACCGAGGTATTGTTTGGCGAAGCGGTAACCGTTTACGAGACTGCCAATGGCTGGGCCTGGGTCCAAGCCGAGCGCGATCGATATGTGGGGTACGTGCCAGCCGATGCGATTAAGGGGCCAGTTGGCGTTGCGACTCATATGGTCAGCGCCCTTGGAACCTTCATTTACCCGGCAGCCAACATCAAAACGCCGCCGCTGATGCACGTAAGCCTTGGCAGTCAACTTATTGTCGATGAGCGCCAAGACAAGTTCAGTCGATTGACGACCGGTGGCTATGTCATCAACCGGCATATCTCGGAGGTGGGTAAACACGCCCGCGACTTCGTCGAGATCGCCGAACGGTTCGTCGGCACACCTTACCTGTGGGGTGGCCGCACGCGGATCGGACTCGACTGTTCGGGCTTGCTGCAAGTTTGCCTCCAGGCCGCCGGCTACGTTGCGCCTCGTGACAGCGACATGCAGGAAGTCCAACTCGGCCTGCGGATCAAGACCAAGGACGGTCTCGATGGCCTGGAACGCGGCGATCTGGTGTTCTGGAAAGGGCATGTTGGCATAATGCTCGATGGCGTTATGATGATTCACGCCAACGCGCATCATATGGCGGTGTCGGTTGAACCGTTGCACGAAGCTGCCACACGCATTGCCAAGACGGGAGCGCAGATCGCGTCGATCAAGCGCTTGGCCAAAACGAGACCGGCAAAGACATCATGATCAAACCTCGGATCCCAACTGGCCCCGAACCAAAGCCGCTCTCGCGCACCGAGTTGACGCGCGTGCTGGACTGGCAAAATCGCATGTATTGGTTCTATGGCATTGCCATGGTTCTACTGTGTGTCGGAGCCTGGGCCCTGAGCCAGTTCGGCGTGACAAGAGGCGTGCGCCCGTTCCTGATCGCCATGATCATCGGCTTGATGATCGTTGGCGCTTATGTGCAGTTCCGCGAGCGTTGCCCACGTTGCCAAACGCTGCTCGGACGCCAATCGCGGTTTGTGCTGGGAGCCAAATGCAAAAGTTGCGGCGTCGCCTTCCCGCGTGATCTTGCTGGCGCGGCCGATCACGCGCCGCGGACGTAAGGCACATAGTGTCGGTCACGATGAACGACAGTTTGCAACGGCTTTGAGATCAACTGCCTGACACCAACCCAAGGTTGGCAGTCAATCGGTGCAATGATCGTTTCGATCTTGGTCAGCGTTCCCGTCGCTATGGTGGTATGCTGCCGCGTAACAACACGTCCGACAACAATTGAGTGTAGCAGCGGCGCAAATAGATCCAAGGACGCAATCACCTGATCCTCGTAAGTCTCAGAGCCAACCGTCAGATCGAAGCGCTGATCGACCCGCAACATCAATTCGAACGGGCAAGCCTCTCGCATATGCGGCTCAACCGCTGCACGCCAAGACGCCTCGTCCCGACCGACCTCAACCCGCGCGACAAGGTGCAGCGTTTCAAGCCACGCCTCGATCTCGCCGACAACAGCGCGAAATCTGGTTCGATAGACGTCATCTGACAGCATGCACTCTCGATAAAGTGCGTCGGGGCGCTTTGTCGAGTGGGGCCGACAATGCAGACCGAAATCAGCGCTAAACGACTTACGGCGTTAACGGGTTTCTGGCGTCAGCCAAGACCTTGCCCCCCAAGCCGATGAAGCACACGCCTGCCGCCCTTTCAATCCAATGCCTTGCCTTGTCAAATCGTCTGACGACCAAGCTCGAAGACATGAAAACGCTCACAAACGAGTACCAAGCAAGTGAAGACGCGGTGACCAAGGCGATCATTAAGATCATCAGTGAAACCGGCGTTGATGGCGTAACTGAAGTGGCAAAGACGCTGGCGAAGAGCACGATCGCTTTTGGGTTAGTTAGGGTCACCAGGAAACCAAACAACAGCGCGCGGTTGGTCGACGGTTCGTCATCGACAGTAACCTGAGTGGCCGGAGCCTTCGTCCAGAGCAGCCGAATGCCAAGGTACATAAGATATGCGCCACCCAGGACACGCACCGTCCAGGTCAGCCATTGGTACTGCATCAACAATGCGGACAGACCAAGCAGACTGAGCGACGCGTAAAAACACAATCCCAACGACACGCCGACAGTCGTTAGCAGGCCTGAACGCGTGCCATGCGACATTGATGAGCGGACAACAGCCACGAAATCGGGGCCTGGAAGAATCAACGCCGGGATGAAGACTGCGAAGACGGAAATCAAGGTGAGCAGCGGATCCATTGAGACACTCGCGATTGTTCTGTTTTTGCGCTTCCGTGTACTTTAACGGACGCCCACCCTACCCCGGCACGACGACGATGTGCGCGCCCAAGCCTTCCGCTGCGTCGATCAACAAGTGCGGGGCGCCGAGCGAGCCTGGATGCAGGCCATTCGACAAGAAGACGTCGCGGGTACGATCGATGTTGGACGATGTGAGCGTGATCGCGGCTACACTCGGGTTCGGTGGCAATCTCGTCGCGCCGAACAATTGCGAGGCGTTCCTGCGGGTGACGAACCGCACCCGGCCGCGGTCGAGCAAGATGAGCCGGTCATCCTTGTCGGCCATCACGCTACGCCCCAGGAACTTCGAGAAATGCGCGGCTGTCTCGACGGGATTGTCGACCACGATGGCCGCTTCAATCAGGCCTGAGATGCAACTCTCAGGGGGCAAATAGCGCTTCTGCCACATATGCTCGGGTGTGTGATGCGTCAGGATCTGCGCGCGCGCTTCCGGGAACACGTCATAGCCCGTGCGGATCACCGTGAACGCAACCTCGGCCTGGGAGCCATCCTCGATTTCAATTGTGCGGCGCAGATGGACGGTTGGCTGCAATTGGAAACCCGCTGTTTGCAGGCGGACCGTATCGGCCTCCGCGTCCGCCACTGTAAAGGCCAGCAAATGTATGCCGATGTGACGCGCAATCGACGCGTTCAGGTGCCCAACCGTTGAGTTCTCGATGCCCCCATGCGCGGTGAGAATTTCGAGATAGCCCGTCGGCAGCATCGCTAAGCGATTGGCGGTGCCGGTTTCTTTGCGGATGCCAGTGGCTGGATCAGTCACGCCATGCACGGATAGCGATGTGAGGGGCAATCCCAAGTTGTCGAACGCGACAGCCGCAGCCGCCATATCCGGCACCATCCAGCCGACATGGTCGAGAAAGATTTGGCCCGGTTTGGGCAATTGCGGTGGCGTTGGCATTGGCGACGCGACTGACATACGGGCACTCGCTGGTTTTGCGGACATCACAGCCTCCACCTTACCCCGCACTGCAACAATTTGCACATCGAAGTTATCGCCGTATACGGAAGCTACTCCGCTGCGCCCCCTCAGTTGGGCAATTTTGGACCGGCACTGCGCCTGCACTACTCTCAAGTCCGAAGTGCGCACCATTCGTCGCATACCGGGCACCCACTCGATAGCAGTTGAACCATCCGCAGTCCCGCGCGACAATGCGCGAAAACAACTTGAGGGGGCCAATGACCACATCGTCCAAACAACCGAAAATCGGCGTCGTTGGCACCGGCGCAATGGGTCGCGGCATCGCCCAAGTATCGGTAGAAGGCGGGCTCGAAGTCGTCTTGTTTGACGCGCAAGCAGGTGCGGCCGCAAAAGCACTTGCTTTTATTGGGTCGATGATTGATCGCAGCGTCGCCAAAGGCACACGCACGGCTGAACAGGCTGCAACCGTGATTTCACGGCTCAGCATCGCGGACCAACTAGAGTCGCTGAAAACCTGTGACATCATCGTCGAAGCCATCGTCGAAAAACTCGATGCAAAACAAGCCTTGTTTGCCGAGCTCGATGCGCTTTGCGTACCCGCGACAATTCTGGCGTCGAACACATCGTCGCTACCAATTACCGCTATTGCCGCCCGCTGTACGCACCCGGAGCGGGTCGCCGGACTGCACTTTTTCAATCCCGTGCCGTTGATGAAGCTTGTCGAGGTCATTCCTGGCCTGAAGACTGCGCCGGATGTCACCGCGCGCCTGATGGATGTGTCACGCCAGATGACCCGTGAGCCGGTGTTGTGCACCGATAGTCCCGGCTTCATCGTCAACCACATAGGCCGCGCCTATGTGCCCGAGTCAGCCCGCATCGTATCGGAAGGTATCGCCACCTTCGATGAGATCGACCGCATCATGACCGCAACCGTTGGCATGCGGATGGGGCCATTCCAACTGCTCGATCTGGTGGGCGCGGATGTCTCGGTCGCCGTCATGGAGAGCCTGTACGGGCAGTTCTACCAAGAGCCGATGTATGCCCCGCAGCCGAGTTTACGAACCCGCGTCGATGGCGGTGCTTATGGTCAAAAGACCGGTAGCGGGTGGTATACCTACAAGGACGGGAAACGGGTCGATCCGGCACCCAAGGCTGCGCCCGCAGCCCGACCAAAGTCCGTCTGGGTTTATCCATCTACCTCCCATGCCGACCTGCAAGCGCCGCTAATCGCGTTATTTGCGAAATCCGGCGTGCCCGTCGAAACCGGCGAAAATCCGAGCACCGATGCGCTGATCATGATCACCCCCATTGGCTATGACGTGACCACTGCGATTTACGATCTCAAGCTTGATGGTAAGCGCACTGTGGCGATGGATGTCGTGTTCGGCGTTGATGGTCCGCGCACGTTGATGGTAACGCCAGCCACTGCCCCCGCCATGCGCGATGCGGCGCACGGCTTGCTTGCAGCCGATGGCGGTGGCGTCGTCGTCATCAACGACAGCCCCGGCTTCATCGCCCAACGCATTGTTGCGCATATTATTAATGTCGGCTGTCAGATTGCCCAGCGCGGCGTCGCCTCACCGCAAGATATCGATAAGGGGGCAAAGCTCGGGCTGGCCTATCCTATGGGACCGCTCGCCTGGGGCGACAAACTGGGGCCAGTTCGTGTGTGCTTTATGCTCGAACGGCTGCACGCATTTTACGGCGAGCCACGTTATCGCCCTTCGCCCTGGCTAAAGCGACGCGCTCAACTCGGACTGTCACTGCTGACGCCCGATGGAAAAGGCTGAAGATAAATGAGCTTTGAGCGACTGTTCCACCCACGCGGAATCGCGATCATTGGCGCGTCGGCTGACCCTGGCCGCATCGGCGGGCATCCGTTGCGCGCGCTACAGAAGGCCGGTTTCAAGGGCGGGCTTTTCCCGGTCAACCCACGCTACCCCGAGATCAACGGCATTGCGTGTTATCCCTCGTGTGCGGCGATCAAAAGCCCTTGCGACATGGCGATCATCGCCGTGCCAGCGCCCCTGGTAGCGTCGGCCATCCGCGACTGCGGGGCAGCAGGCATCGGCTTCGCGGTGATTCTGACAGCCGGTTTTCGTGAAGCTGGACCCGAGGGGGCCAAACTCGAAGCCGAACTCAAGCAGGCAGCCATCGAGGCGAATGTGCGCGTGATCGGGCCCAACTGTCAGGGTATGATCTCGTTGCAGGAGCGCGTTTGGGCCGTATTCGGCTCTGTCTCAGAAGAGACCGAATTGCAACCCGGAGGCGTATCGTGCGCGTTCCAATCCGGTGGCTTTGGTTATGCCATTGTCAACTTGGCCGAGGCGCAGGGCGTAGGCTTTCGCTATTGCGTATCGTCCGGCAATGAAACCGACGTTGCTATGCCAGAATTGCTATCGGCATTTCTCGATGATCCGGGAACCCACATGGCGTTTGGCGTCATGGAGGGAACGCCCGACGCGCGCGGACTGTTGGAGTTGGGGCGTAAATCTCTCAGCCTCGGCAAACCGGTGCTGATCTGGAAAAGTGCGACGACCGAGATCGGCGCGAAGGCAGCGCTGTCACACACAGCAAACATGACCGGACGCGCCGATCTTTACCGTGCGGCCTTCCGCCAATCTGGCTTGATCGAGGTTGGCGACGTGGAGCCAATTGTCGATGTGGCAAAGCTTGTCGCACATGGGCGTTTGCCAAAAGGCGCCAATGTCGGGGTGCTGTCGATCTCGGGCGGCTCCGGCATTGTGTTTGCTGATCGCGCAGTAGCAGGCGGCTTGTCGCTTCCCTCATTCTCCGATGCAACGCTGACAGCCTTGCGCCAGATCATCCCGGCTTTCGGCTCGATCCAGAACCCGGCTGATGTGACGGCTGGCATTTTTAACGACATGACGCTGCTAACGCGGACGATCGAAATCGTGCTTGCCGATCCCGGCATCGATCAGCTTTGTGTGCTATTAGCGTCGATCCCAGGCACACCTGCGACACGCGCGGCCGAAGCCATTGTGGCGGCGGCGAAATCGACGTCGAAGCCAATCCATGTTGGCTGGTCGGGTCGGCGCGCCAAATCGCTCGACGCCTATGCCCTTTTGGAAGCAGCCCGGATCGCGATCATTCCGACACCCGTGCGCCTGGCTGATGCAACCTCGAAGCTCGCCCAGTTCGCGATTGATCGCACGCGTTTGTTGCCACGCGTCATTTCAAACTTGCCACCTGCACCAAGCGATCTCCAACTGCCGAACATTGCTGGCGCAATGAACGAAGCTGACAGCAAAGCACTGCTCGCGCGGTTCGGGCTTCCGACCACACGTGAAGTCGTGGTGCCTGTCGGCGGCGATTTTCCTGCCATGATCAAAGGTTTGAAACCACCGTTCGCCGTCAAGATCGTCGCAGCTGAAATCGCCCACAAGAGTGATGTCGGCGGCGTGCAACTGAACATTGCGACGGGCGATGCCTTGAAGAAAGCTGCCGCAATCGTGGTCGCCAACGCCCGATCAGCAAAGCCCGACGCCAAAATCGACGGCGTGCTCGTCGCCGAAATGGCATCCGGCCTCGAAGTTCTCGTCGGCGTCATCAACGACGAAGCCTTCGGACCAACGATCGCGCTTGGCCTCGGCGGCGTGTTGACCGAAATTCTGGGCGACATGGTTTATCGCATCGCACCGTTCGAAATTGAAACCGCCCATGACATGATCGCCGAACTCAAGGGCGCACGCCTTTTCGATGGCTATCGCGGAACCAAGCCTACCGATCGGCAAGCATTGGCCCAATTGCTGGTCACCGTGTCGCAGATGGCGATGACCCTGTGTGATCGCATTGCCGAAATGGATCTCAATCCTGTGTTTGTCGGACCCTTCGGCGCAGGCGTCGTCGTCGCTGACGCGCTGGTGGTCTTGCGTTGACTTCGATGTGATTTGCCGACTGCATGAAATGGCAACACCAAAGACTGAACATCGATCAAATCGTGCTCTGCACTGATTTTGCAACTGAATCAGGCTCGACGACCCCGGGGAACACAAGGTAGTCTGTCGCCAACACTGAGACCAAGAGGCGTGCAGATTGATCCTGCACCCTGGAAACAAAATGATTGATACCCAGGGCACGGAACGACCATTGAACATACCGAACTTCATTACGGTCGGTCGCGTCGTACTCGTACCTATTGTCTTCTGGTTGCTGGTATCGGGCCGCGTGCAGGCTGCCTTTTTCACATTCGTCGTGGCAGGCATCAGCGATGCCGTCGATGGCTTCCTCGCCAAGCGTTACGGCTGGACCACGGAACTCGGCGCTTACCTTGATCCCCTGGCCGATAAACTACTGCTAGTCTCGATCTTCGTTGCCATGGGCGTGCTCGGCGAACTGCCATCGTGGCTTGTGATCGGCGTAGTTACGCGCGACATCATGATCGTTGTTGCGGTCATGCTGTCCTGGCTGATGGATCATCCCGTGCGCATCCGACCCCTCGTTGTCAGCAAGGCGAATACGGCAGCCCAACTCCTTCTGGCATCTACGGTTTTAGCCGATGTTGGCTTTGGCTTAGGACTCGGTACGATGCGATGGGCCTTGGTCTGGATCACCGCAGCTCTGACGATCGCTTCCCTGGCGGCCTATATGCGGGCTTGGCTACAGCATATGACCCGCCACGTTACGGTCGATCCGAACGGCTAACCCTGCTAAGACGGCACAGTGGCTATTTCAATTCGGCGATGGGGGATGAGCCTATGCGTGTCGAACGCCAAGTGCTGTTCTGGCTGGCAGCGCTGCTAGTCGTGGTGCTGGCGCTGCTGGCGCTGAAAGACGTGCTGCTGCCGTTTCTCATCGGCATTGTGATTGCCTATGCGCTCAATCCACTGGCTGACCGACTGTCACGGCTAGGTGTCAATCGCACGGTTGCGTCAGCATTAATCGTTGCAGCACTCGTCGTCGTTCTTGTGCTCATGCTGGTATTCTTAGTGCCGTTGCTCGCCAACCAGCTGCAGCAAATGGGGCTCTCGCTGCCTGGCGAACTCGAGCGTCTCAGAGGCGTCGTCGAGGGGTGGGCACGTGATAGGCTCGGCGACCGCTTCCCAGATTTCAAAGCGGCGTTGGATCGTGCGGTGGCAGATTTCTCGGGCAATTGGTCTGGTGTTGCCGGCACGATCGCCAAATCGGTCTGGAGCCAAGGCCTAGCGCTGGTCAATTTTCTGTCGCTGTTGCTGATTACGCCGCTCGTCGTGTTCTACCTGCTGGTCGATTGGCATCCCATGCTTGAACGGATCGAAACCTGGCTGCCGCGCGATCACAAGGCGACGCTCACGCGACTGGCCGCCGAAATCAATGATGCAATCTCAGCCTTCATTCGCGGACAAGGACTCGTGTGCTTGGCACTTGGTTGCATTTACGCAGTGGGGCTGACCGTTGTCGGACTGAAATACGGCTTACTGATCGGTCTGGCGACCGGACTGTTGAGTTTTGTCCCGTTTGTCGGTTGGGCCCTTGGGCTGTTAACGGCCGCCACACTCGCCGTCTTGCAGTTTTGGCCTGATACCGTGCCGTTATTGAAGGTGCTTGGCGTCTTCGCCCTCGGCCAAGTTATCGATGCGGCATTTCTCAGCCCCAAAATCGTGGGATCAAAGATCGGCCTGCACCCCGTTTGGTTGATCGCAGCTCTGTTCGTATTTAGCTACCTGTTTGGCTTTGCGGGTGTACTGGTCGCAGTACCGGTTGCAGCAGCAATCGCCGTCCTCGTGCGCTTTGCACTTGAGGTTTATCTTGGTTCTACGATCTACAAGGGACGGCTTGAAACGCCCCCTGGCGGTTCCGCTTGAGCACGACGAACCCACAGCAGCTGGTGCTCGATCTACCGCATCTAACCGCGCTTGGCGTCGAAGATTTCCTGGTGTCGAGCGCCAACGCGGCAGCAGTCGCGGTGATCGACGGTTGGCCGGAATGGCCGCACTGGGCGATTGTCGTGACCGGACCCAAGGACGCTGGCAAGAGCCACCTCGCCAATGTCTGGCGGTCCAGGTCGAACGCGGTGCGGGTTGAAGCGGCGTCATTCAACGAGCAAGCGCTTGATCAGCTGCGTAACGCTGGTGCTCTGGCGGTTGAAAACCTGGAAGCCGGCATTGGCGACGAACGAGCGCTATTTCACGGTCTAAATCTCGCACGCGAGCACAAGCTGTCAATTCTGCTCACGTCACGGTTGGCACCGGGCGATCTTGACGTGACCTTGCCGGACCTGCGCTCACGGCTGCGTGCCTTGCCCATGGTCGCGATCGAGACACCCGATCACGGGTTGCTGCAAGGATTGCTCGTCAAACTGTTCGAGGATCGGCAACTGGCGGTCGAGCCGGCCGTGATCGCTCATTTGGCGCGCCATATGGATCGATCGGCCGAAGCTGCCCAGCGCTTGGTCTCGATCATCGACCGGCGGGCATTGGAAACACATCGCAAAGTGACCCGTGCATTGGCTTCCGACGCATTAACCGAGCTTGCGAAAGATGACATGGCACCGGGCTAGTCTCGTTATCCCACTGTCACGATCTTGTCGTAAACTCTCCCAATGGACAGTACATTGCACTGAATACTGCGGGAGACGCGAATGAGCACGGCCAAATCCAGGACCAAAGTAACGGCCAAGCGGGGCGCTGTGCTGCCGCCGATCGCGGTGCCACAGGGACCGGACCGCTTCTACAATCGCGAGTTGTCGTGGCTACAATTCAACCGCCGCGTACTGGAAGAGGCCATGAACCAGCGTCATCCGCTACTGGAACGGCTGCGCTTTCTGTCGATCTCCGCAGCCAACCTAGACGAGTTTTACATGGTACGTGCAGCCGGCCTTTATGGTCAGGTGGCCGCCGGCGTTGCGACATTGAGCAACGATGGCAAGTCAGCGGCGGCACAGCTCATCGATATTAACAGGTTTGCCGCCAGTCTGGTTGCTGACAAGCAGCGATGCTGGAACGGCCTGAAGGCTGAACTGCACGATGTCGGGCTCCACATCGTCGGCGCGACTGAACTTTCGGCCACTGACATGGTCTGGCTCGAAGCTGAGTTCATGAGCCATGTGTTCCCGATCCTGACCCCCATGAACGTCGATCCTGCGCACCCATTCCCTTTCATTCAGAACAAAGGGCTGACGCTCGCCATCGAAATGGCCAACCGCGACAACAAAGCCATGAGTGGATTGATCCCCATTCCGGCCCAGGTAGACCGGTTTATTCGTCTGCCGGCCGATGCTGATCGACCCAAGCTGATCCGTTTCATTCGCATGGAAACCGTGATCGGCCTGTTCATTTCGGAGCTCTATCCAAACTTCGAGATCAAAGCACAAGGCGCATTTCGCGTGCTGCGCGATAGCGACGTGGAGTTCCAGGAAGAAGCCGAAGACCTGACGCGCGCATACGAAACCCAGCTCAAGCGGCGCCGACGCGGCACCGTGATCCGGCTCGAAATCGACGCCGCCATGCCGGACCATCTGCGCCGGTTTGTGATTGACGAGCTTGAGGTCAAGGATGAATCGCTGTTCGTCAAGCAAGGGCTATTGGGCCTCTCCGACACGACGCAGCTGATCGTGAACGACCGGCCCGACCTGCTGTTCAAACCGTTCCATCCGCGCTTTCCAGAACGCATCCGCGAATTCAACGGCGATGTCTTCGCCGCTATCCGGGCGAAGGACTTGATCGTTCATCACCCCTACGAATCCTTCGATGTGGTGCTGCAGTACCTGCGTCAAGCAGTCGCCGACCCCAACGTAATGGCGATCAAGTGGACGCTCTACCGCACGTCGCGCGAGAACAGCCCGATCGTAGCGGCCCTCAAGGAAGCTGCCGATATGGGCAAATCCGTGACGGCGGTCGTTGAACTGAAAGCACGTTTTGATGAGACGACGAACATCAACCTTGCCCGCGACATGGAAAAAGTAGGCGTGCATGTCGTGTACGGATTCATCGAGCTCAAAACCCACGCTAAACTTGGCATGGTGGTACGCAAGGAAGGCACAAACATCGCGACTTACTGCCACATCGGCACCGGCAACTATCATCCTCAAACGGCACGCATTTATACAGATCTATCGTTCTTCACCGCCGACCCTGCAGTGGGTCGAGATGTGGCCCGTATCTTCAATTTTGTCACCGGCTATGGCGAACCTTCTGAATTGGAAGCGATTGCTGCAAGCCCCCACGGCATCCGCAAACGGATTTTGCAACATATCGATGATGAGATCGCGCATGCAAAGGCCGGACGCCCAGGCGCGATTTGGGCCAAGATGAACGCGCTCGTCGACACACAGATCATCGAACGACTTTACGCTGCGAGCGAGGCCGGCGTCGAAATCGACCTGATTGTGCGCGGCATCTGCTGCCTACGCCCCGGAATTCCCGGCCTATCCGAGAATATCCGCGTGAAAAGCGTAATCGGCCGGTTCCTTGAACACGCACGAATCTACTGTTTTGGGCAAGGCGAGGGCCTGCCGTCACCAAAAGCTGCCGTATACATTAGTTCTGCGGATATGATGCCTCGAAACCTCGACCGGCGGGTGGAAGCCATGGTACCCATCCGCAACCCAACCGTATTGGCCCAAGTGCTTGATCAGATCATGGTCGCCAACCTGAAGGACAATCAGCAAAGCTGGCTGGTCGCCAGCGACGGATCATCGGAGCGTATCGTCCCTAGTGACGCAGAGGAGCCGTTCAACGCGCATCAATATTTCATGACCAACCCCAGCCTATCCGGTCGTGGTCAAGCACTGAAAGACCATATGCCGCCGCGCTTTGAATTGGCAAAAGACGAATAATCCACCAGAGAGTTTGTGTGAACGATCACGTGCAAACAGCGAGCGATCGCGGACGGTTCAGCGATCTGGAGCCGCTTGGTGTCATCGACATCGGCTCAAACTCGGTGCGCCTCGTCGTGTACGAAGGTGCCGTGCGGGCGCCAACGCCGCTGTTCAACGAGAAGGTCCTGTGCGGACTGGGCCGCTCGGTTGCAACTACAGGTCGGCTTGGCGATGAAGCGATTGAACGCGCACTCGCGGCGCTGACGCGGTTTCGCGCCGTCGCCCGTATCCTGCGCGTCAAGCACTTGCGCGCCATCGCGACCGCAGCCGTCCGCGATGCCGTTGATGGACCAGCCTTCATCGCGCGCGGCGAGAAAGCATGCGGCGTGCCGATCCAGATCCTCTCCGGCGAACGCGAGGCCGAACTTGCCGCCCACGGCATCCGCATGGGTTTTGCCGATGCCGATGGGATCGCTGGCGATCTGGGTGGCGGCAGCCTCGAACTCGTGGACTTGGTGGGCGACGCGCTTAAGGACGCGACGACGCTGCCGCTTGGTGGCCTTCGCTTGATCGACACAACCGGCAACAAAATCGACAAGGCGCTGGAAGTCACCGACCAGCAGATCCAGAAGGTGAATTGGTTGACGCGGGGGCGCGGTCGCACCTTTTACGCAGTCGGTGGTTCGTGGCGCGCACTGGCCAAACTGCACATGGATATGACGGATTATCCGTTGCGGGTGATGCACGGCTATGCGTTGCCGACGAGAGAAGCCATCGACTTCTGCGAAATGGTGCGCAAGGGGCGTAAGTTTCCCGGCCTTGAGGAAATCTCGAAAGCGCGCCGCGAGACCCTGCCCTATGGCGCGCTTGTAATGGAACGCGTGCTGAAGCGCATGGAGCCGAAGGCTGTCATGTTCTCCGTATTCGGTATCCGCGAGGGGCTTTTATTCAGCGTCCTTTCGGCGCACGAAAAGGCGAAGGACCCAATGCTGAGTTTCTGCGAGGACTACGCTCGGCTACGGTCTCGGTCCGTCACGCACGCCCACGAGCTGTGCAAATGGACGGATGCGATCTTCACTGAGCCTGGCCCCAAGGAAACACTGGAAGAACGCCGCTTGCGGCATGCAGCATGCCTGCTATCGGATATCGGCTGGCGTGCGCATCCCGACTATCGGGGCGAGCAGAGCCTGAATGTGATCGCCCATGCAGCCCTTGTCGGAGTCGATCATCCCGGTCGCCTGTTCCTGGCGCTGGCCATCTTCTTCCGCCATGTCGGCCCGGGTGACAAAGTAACCGACCAGTTCTCCGCTCGGCTACAAAGAGTGATAGACAGGCGGGCCCTTAAACGAGCACGAATCATTGGTGCTGCGGTGCGCGCTGCCCATATGATCTCAATCGGCATGCCTGGCATCATCGATGAAACCGAGCTCAACTATGATCGTGGCCGCCTCGTTCTGACCATCCCACAGGCCTACGCCGCGATGGACGGGGAGCGATTAGCGCGGCGTTTTGAGACCCTCGGCACCCTTATTGAAAAGCCAACCGAAATCCGCATCAAAGCCTAATGTGCTACGTAATTGACCTCTGTTTGGGTCGAAGGCCCGGGTTTGAGAGAAGCAGGCGAAATGGCGGACGATCCCTACAGTCTATTGGGCGTGGCACGAACGGCCTCGCAGGATGAAATCTCGCGCGCATTCCGCAAGCTTGCCAAGGAGTTGCATCCAGACGTCAATCCCAACAACAAGACCGCGACCGAGCGCTTCAAGAAGGTATCTGCTGCCAACGAGTTGCTGAGCGATGCCGATAAACGGCGCAGATTCGATCGCGGTGAAATCGATGCCGCTGGCGAGCCGCGCCGCGGATACCAGACCCATGGTGCGCCCTATGGTGCGAGCGCTCGCCGCCCAAGTGGTCCCGGTGGGCCGGGCGATGACTATGGTATTGGAGATATCTTCGATGGCATGTTCGGCTCTCGCAGCCGAGGGCCAACAGCGATGCGCGGCCAGGATTTGCGTTACACACTGGAAATCGATCTACTTGAGGCCGTCACCGGCACGAAAAAACGCGTGACCCTGCCGGATGGCGGCGTGCTCGATCTATCGGTGCCCGAAGGCGTGGAAGATGGCCAAGTGCTGCGCCTCAAGGGCAAGGGCGCGGGTGCCATGCGCGGGATCGAGCCCGGTGACGCGCTGGTCGAAATACGCGTGCGAGCGCACGCCGATTTCAAACGGGTGGCAGATGATCTGGTCATGGAGCTGCAGATCAGCCTTGATGAAGCCGTGCTCGGAGCAAAGATTGAAGTCGCAACCGCGACGGGCCGCGTACAGTTGACGGTGCCGAAGGGCACAAGCTCGGGCCGGGTGTTCCGGCTCAAGGGCAAAGGCGTTACCAATCGTGCGACCGGCAACGTCGGTGATCAACTCGTGACAGTCCGCATCGTACTGCCCGAAAAAATCGACGACGGGCTCGCGTATTTCCTATCCGAATGGCGCGAAAAGAACGGGTATGATCCAAGGAAGAAGGGGTAGCGGTGCGAGGAGCAAACTAGCTCGCACCATCCCATCATGCCACCTGCCTTCAGTTCATCAATCCGCCCATCGCGGCCAGTCGGGTAAGGTGATAATCGGTGTCGCCGAACATGCGGTCGATCATGGTCATGCGTTTGAATAGGTGACCGACGCTGTATTCCATCGTCATGCCAATGCCGCCGTGCAGTTGCACAGCCTCGTGACTGATGTGGCGACCTGACTTGCCGATCTGCACCTTGGCAGCCGACATCGCGCGCGCGCGCTCCTTGGCGTCTGCTTCACCGGCCATCATGGTTGCGAACAACGCCATGCTGCGGGCTTGCTCAAGCGCGACGAACATATCGGCAGCGCGATGCTGCACGGCCTGGAACGAACCTATCGTCACGCCAAACTGCTTGCGGGTTTTCAGATAGTCGAGCGTAACGGTGTGCATCATCGACATGACGCCGATGGCGTCAGCACACTGCGCGGCAATGGCTTCGTCTACGACTCGCTCGACTAAGGCCAAGCCGCCGACCGGATCGCCGATCACGTTCGCTGCGTCGATCTTGACGCCAGCGAGCGTGATCTGTGCCGCGCGTTGCCCGTCCTGATTGGGATAGCCACGCCGCGAAACGCCGACTGCCTTCGCATCGACGAGGAACACGCCGATGCCGGATTTGTCGCGTTGGCCGCCAGCGGTGCGCGCGGTGACGAATATGTGGTCGGCGCTATCGCCACCCAGCACCACACCCTTTTCGCCATCGAGAACCCAGCCCGCTCCATCCTTGCGTGCCGTGGTTGCGACATCGGCCAAGTTGTAGCGCGCCTGCTTTTCCAGCGTGCCGAGCGCTAATTTGACTTCGCCAGCGGCAATGCCTGGAATGAGCCGTGCGCGCTGCTCAGCCGATGCACCGCGCCGAATAATGCCGCCACCGAGTACGACGGTTGCCAAATAGGGCTCAAGCGCCATGGCACCGCCTAGTGCTTCCATGACCAGCATGGTCTCAACCGGGCCACCGCCGATACCGCCATCCGCCTCGGCAAATGGAAGCGCTAGGATCCCCAGCTCGGCATACTTGGCCCATAGCGCGTCGCTGTAGCCGTGTGTCGACGCAGCATAGACCTTGCGCTTGGCGAAGTCGTACTCGTCAACCATCAGCCGGTCGATGCTGTCTTTCAACAGCCGTTGCTCGTCGCTCAGATCAAAGTCCATCTTGCTTCCCTTGGAATTTTTGTTGGCTCAAAGACCCAGCACGGCTTTAGCGATGATGTTGCGTTGGATTTCGTTGGAGCCACCGTAGATCGAAATCTTGCGCCAATTGAAGTAGGCCGGCCCAATGCCGCCTGCGTAGTCCGGCGCTACCGGCATCTGGTTCGAGCCATCCATGTCGTCTGATGCAAAGGGCGCGGCATATGGTCCGATGATATCCATCAGCAATTCAGTAGTCGCCTGCTGGATTTCCGAGCCCTTGATCTTCAATACGGAAGACGCTGGATCTGGCTTGCCGGTGCCGCGATTGCGCTCGGCCGCGACCACACGCAGCTGGGTAATCTCCAGCGCTTTCAACTCAATCTCGACAGCAGCTAATTTCTCGGCAAAGCGCGGGTTCTCGATGAT
>JANOYV010000134.1:0-18440 GCA_031429105.1 Hyphomicrobiaceae bacterium
TATTGGACCCGTGCCGGCGTGCCGGTGGTGCTGGTCGATCAGGTCACCGAACATGTTGAGGCGTGTCGCACGGGCGGCCTCAGCATCACCGGTCCGGTGGAAACATTTTCCATCAAGGTGCCAGCATCGACCCCAAGCGAAGTGCGCGGCCAATACCCGCGCATCGTCTTGGCGGTCAAAGCCCAGGCGACGGAAGCGGCATTGCAGCAATTGATGCCGCATCTGGCACCGGATGGTTTTGTCTTATCGGCGCAGAACGGGTTGAACGAACTGGCCATCGCCAAGGCAATAGGGCCCCCGCGCACCATGGGCTGCTTCGTGAACTTCGGCGCGGACTGGCTTGGTCCTGGCGAAATTCTATTTGGCAATCGGGCAGCAGTCGTCGTCGGCGAGATTGATGGCGAGATACGTGATCGCACGAAAGCGATGCACGCGCTACTTGCGATATTCGAGCCCAAGGCCATTCTTACCGAAAACATCTGGGGCTACCTGTGGGGCAAGCTCGCCTACGGCGCGATGCTGTTTGCAACGGCACTTAACGACGACAGCATGGCTGCAAATTTCGCCGATTCACGCCGCACCATTGTCTTCGAAACACTCGGGCGCGAAGTGATGGCAGTCGCTCACGCACGCGGCGTGACACCCGTTGGCTTCAACGGGTTCGATCCAAAGAGTTTCCAACCAGACGCGCCCAAGGCCGCAGCTGGGGCATCGATCGCAGCGCTGGCAGAATTCAACCGGCATACCGCGAAAACGCATTCGGGCATCCACCGCGACTTGGCAGTGCGCAAGCGCAAGACCGAAATCGATCCGCAAATCGGCATCATCGTTGCATTGGCCCGGGAGGTAAATGTCGCAACACCGGCCCTGGCACGCCTGGTTACTTTAATCCACGATATTGAAGACGGTCGACGCCCGCTGTCATTCGCAACCTTCCAACTCCTGATCGACACATGCACATCCGCTTCGACAACCGCATAGCCCTCGTTACGGGCGCGGCCCAGGGCATTGGCCGCGCCATCGCCGACGCGTTGCACGCGTCGGGTGCCAAGGTGCACGTCGCCGACATCGTCGAAATCGGGTGGTTGTCTGAGGCTTCGAAAGCGGGGATCACATCGCACCGCGCTGACCTCGGTCAGCGAACGGCCGCCCGCAGCCTCGTCGAACACGTGATAGCGGCAAACGGCCGCCTCGACATCATCGTCAATGCAGCAGGCGGCGTGCGCGGGCAGGTCGGGCGTCCAATCGAAGACGTCGCAGAAGATGATTGGCGCCAGCTGTTCGCTGCCAACGTCGATAGCGCGTTTTGGCTGGCGCAAGCAGCGGCAGCACCCATGCGGTCAGCCGGTTACGGTCGCATCGTCACCATTTCATCGGGCGCCGGTTTACGACCAAGCCTATCAGGTATTCAGGGTTACACAGCGGCGAAGCACGCCCTTGTCGGCTTGACTAAGCAATTGAGCCAGGACCTCGCCCCCTTCGGCATCACCTGCAATTCAGTTGCCCCCGGCTTCGTCCGGTCCAATCCGGCGACGGAGCGCCAGTGGGACGCCTACGGTGCGGACGGCCAAACCCGCCTTCTGCAGGGAATACATACGCGGCGGCTCGGCACCGCTGACGACATCGCCAACGCAGTGCTGTTTCTTGCCAGCGATCAAGCCGCTTGGATTACTGGCCAAATCTTATCTGTCGATGGCGGTCGCTCATGAATACGTCTCCCCGTCGCCGTAGCATTCACGGCGTTTCAATCGGCATTTTGATGCTTGAGACTTATTTCGAGCGCTTCAACGGCGACATCGGTAATGCGAAAACGTGGCCCTTCCCGGTGCATTATCGCATTGTGAAAGGGGCAAGCCCGAACCTGGTCACCAGCCTTACAGGCCTTGAAATGCTTGAGCCGTTCAAGCAGGCAGCCGATGATCTGATCGCGTTGGGCGTGGAAGGGATTACAACGACGTGCGGGTTTCTAGCGCTCTACCAGCAGGAGCTGGCCGCCCATTGCAGCGTGCCTGTTGCAACCAGCGCGCTGTTGCAGGTGCCGATGGTGGCGCGCATCCTGCCGAACGGCAAGCACCCCGCGATCCTCACCTTCTCGGCTGAAACGCTAACTACCAAACATCTGGAGTGCGCGGGCGCCGACCCAACGACGCCGATCTTTGGTATGCCGACGACCTCGTGTTTCCAACAGTCAATCCGCTCCGGCTACACCACGGTCGCCTTCGAAACGCTGCGTGAAGAAGTTCTGGCGTTGGCTGAGCGGGCTGTGGCATCTGATCCAACCATTGGCGCGTTCGTTTTCGAATGCACGAATTTGACGCCCTACTCTCGGGATGTCGCGATTGCGACCGGCCTTCCGGTGTTTGACATGCTGACGCTGGTCCATTGGTTCCAGCGCAGTCTCAGCCCGCAGGCATTCGCCCAAAACGAGTGAGCGCCGCACTCCATTATGGAGGACGGCGCTCGCTTGAAGTCGAACTATGACAGATCGCGTTAGCGTTGTTCCTCACCCATCAACTGGGTGATGTTACGGATCGCAACACGGCGGTTAGTGCGCTCGGCATCTTGTGAAGGCACCTTGAGATACTGCTCGCCATAGCCTTGCGTTACTAGGTTCTCCGGCGGCACGTCAAACGAGCTAGACAGGATCTCGGCCACCGCCTGTGCCCGGCGATCCGACAACGTCAGGTTATCGACATCTGCGCCGACCGCATCGGTGTGTCCCTCGATGAGGAACACTTCGGTTGGACGCTGCTCGATCACACGCTTGATCACGCGGGCAACACGTTCGAGTTTCGGGAACTGCTCTTGGCCGACGTCCCATGAGCCCGTTTCAAAGGTGATCGTGTCGAGATCGACGCGACGCACGCGGTCGCGCAGTTCCGGGCTGAAGCGCACTTCCTCCAGCGAATAACGACGCTCCAAACGTTCAACCGGCGCGGCGGTGAAGGCCTCGTAGATGTCGTCGTCGGATGCACGGTCATAGTCGACAATGTACTTCTCACGGGCAATCCGGACTTCGGGCGGGCGCAGCGCCAGCACGACCGCACCGATGGCCAAGCCCACGCCGACACCAATCCCAAGATTGCGGTAGAAGCGGCGATTATCGATGATGTTGACTTCGCGGCCACGCTCATCCCGACGGTAGCGGCGGACCATGCGACCGCTATTGTCGACAACGTTGATCAACTGCACGCCACCGGGCCGCACAATGACGGTCTGCGTCGTACCATCCGGACGGCGTTGCGAGCGAATGGCCGTCGCATTGCGTGCGAACCGCTGAGTCTCGTCATGACGAATGATCGTGCGGTTATCCTGCTTGATAATGATCCGGTTGTCAGTCTCCTGGATCACGGTGCGGCGACCGCCAGCTTCCGTGCGTTGCGTCCGACCACGTTGCACGTCGCTCAAGGCCTGCACCGGCGCGCCGCTCGTTTGGAATCCGGGGCGGAAACCACCGACGGCTCCACCGGTGCGCGGAGCAGTCGGCAGCACAGCCGAAGGCACTCCATTACCCGTCTGTGGCGGACGCCCCCCAGATTGCCCGACATTCGGCGTAGACGGCGTAATGACAGGCGGCGTGACAATCGGCGAATTGACGATAGGCGGTGTGATCACCTGTGACTTAACCGGTGGGTTCTGAATTGGCACCGACGTGTTCGGCACCGGCGGAACGCCGGTGCGCTGCGACGCCGGTGGCAGCACTGGTACATTGCGCTGAACCGGCGGCGTCTTCGGCTGAATGACTGGTGGCTGATTTCCTGGTGGGGTGCCCGGCACAGTGCCAAGCTCCGGCCGCTGCTTTAGCTGCGGAACATTGTTTGATTTGGGTAGGAATTCCTTGCGCGGTGGCTGCTGCTCGGGTGGCTGCGCATTTGTCTGCGGTGGCGTCTGGACGGGGCGCTGCGGAGGCTGACGCTGCACGTCTGGGTTTCGGCGCGGCTGCTCGCCATCGACGCGGGGCGGACGGCCCGGCTGGCCCGGCGTTCCAACTGGCGGAACGCCTCGGGGCGGTTGGGTCACCGGCGGTTGCACATTATTTGGTTTGGTCTGCTTCTTCGCGTCTTCGAGCCGCTTCTGCTCGGCAGGACTGAGCGGTGGCGCTAATTGTGCCATGGCGGAACTCAGCGGCGTGGCAATCGCCACGGCTAATCCCAGACCAAGTAGTAAGCCAGTATTCTTGAGCACAGGATGTTTCCTTTAAGCAGCAGAGAGTCAGGGCCTAACGTGTGAGGCAACGCAAATGCGGCGGCATTGAGGATCACATGAAAGGTCACATTAAAGGTCAGCACCTGAACGCTAGATGAAAGCTATTCACCCGGACGCTCCTTGTCGATGGCACATTCCCACACGGTAGAATCGGACGATACGTGACTTTGTCACCCATCCGCACTACTCAGAAGCTGCGGCGACACGGTTTAGTTCCCGCATTCCCGCAAACCAAGGAGACCCTTTGCAGAACTATCTGACCTTGCCGCCGTTTATCGCGATCGTGCTTGCGGTATCGGCAACCGGTTCGCTGTTTCGACCCGGTGATTGGTATAAGCAGCTGAAAAAGCCATCGTGGACCCCACCCGGCTGGTTGTTCGGACCGGCTTGGGCAGTGCTTTATATTGCCATTGCCGTTTCCGGTTGGCTCACGTGGCAAGCGGCCGGGGTTACACTCGTATTGGCGGTATGGGCAATCCAGCTCGTATTCAACGCCGTCTGGTCCTGGGTCATGTTCGGCCGTAAGCAGATTGGCGCTGCAATGCTGACACTATGTGCGCTTTGGCTGTTCGTCGCCCTGTATGCCGTTCTAGTGTGGCCAATCAGCAAATCAGCCAGCCAGCTTTTCTGGCCTTACCTCGCGTGGGTAACATTCGCTGGCTCACTGAATTTCGCGATCTGGCGTCTAAACCGACAGGCTTAGGCAGCACTTCTTGTGCTTTTTTCGCGAACCGCAAGGGCACGGATCGTTACGTCCGATCTTGGCCGTCGTGCGCACGAACGTCTCACCGGCACTATGATGGTGATGATGATCGTGACCGTGGTTACAGTTAGGCCCGTGCACGTGCTCAGCCTCGCCGTGTTGCATGAGAATAGCGTCGGCTTGGTCGATTAGATCTTTTGTCTTGTTCATGGTCGGTCTCGATGATGGGTATTGCTGCAACCTAGCATCAGAATGGATCTGGTGTTCGAATAATTTAGGGTCGCGGCTGAGGTTTATTGACGAGATAAATCCCAAGTGCAACGAGGGCAAGGGCTGCACCGAGCCGCCACGTAATTTGTTCACCCAGCAGGAAGTGACCCGCTGCGACCGCAAAAATTGGCCCGAGGAAAGTGAACACCGAGACCTGGCTCGCCGGATAGGTATTCAGCAGCCAAAACCACACGGCGTAACTGATGAAGACAACGATCACGGTGGTGTAGAGAAACGACCAAACGATCAACGGTGAAAGGTGCACGATGCCAGCTTCGCCTGCACTCCACGATGCGACCAGCAAGAGCGGGGTGGCGACGACAAGCTCGTAGAACAGGTTCTTTTCAGCAGAGATCGTACGTAACGACGTGGCGCGGATGACAAGCGTCGTTGCCGCCCAGAAAAATCCAGCGACGAGACAATAAAAATCGCCGGTCATGTTAGCCGCAGCGCTACCGAGCACAAGCCTATCGCTGACCGATATGACCAGTCCTGCGAACGCTGCCAGCAACCCGACGACTTTCAGCAGACTGAGACGGTCACCGGGCAACAAATAATGCGCACCAATCGCAACAAAGAACGGTGCCGTGTAGAGAAACAGGACGCCGCGCGAAGCCTCTGTCAGAGATAAGCCGGGCCCGATGAACATGAAGTTCGCTGAGAACAGCAGCCCAGACACGATGCCCGGCACAAGTGTGCCATCGCGGGCAAACAGCGGGATGCCGCGCCAAGCACACCACAGCCAGATCAGGACTGCTGCAATTGCGCTACGCAGACTCGCCTGGAATACCGGCGTAATGCCGTCGTTGGCGACCTTCATCGCAACCTGATTGAGCCCCCACGACGCGCAGCAGCCGACGAGACATACGACGGCCAACAAATCGATGGGCCGCAGTCCGGCTGCAGTCGACCGAGGCTCTACCGGGCGATCTGGCCCATCATCAGTTCGCTTTTGCATACGCAGGCTAGACTTTCAGTGAAGCGACGCACTGCGCGCGAGTGCATTGAGCAGTCGCTCCAGCGTTGCCATGGTCGAGTGATCAGCGATGCCATCGACCAAGGCGGGGCGGAAGTGCCGTTGGAAGGCCCGGATCACTGTTGCCAGATCTGGTCCGCTCACACCAGGGACATCGACGCCATACCCGTATGCACTCAGCATGGAGCTGGCAGTCACGATCGACGTCGCATGTCCCGACTGATTGCCGTTGCGGATGCCAACCGGGGCAACCCAATGCCCAACGCCGGCCAGGGCCAGCCAACGCCAGTCAAACTTTTCGCCGGGATCGATCTTGCGCAACGGCGCCACATCGGAATGGCCCAGCACACATTCAGGCGCCATGCTGTGTCGCCTCTGGATATCAAGTGCGAGATCGCGTACCGCGCGCATCTGCGTGCGTGGGAACCGATGGTAACCGTCCTCATGTCCCGGATTCTGAATCTCGATGCCAATTGACGCTGAATTGATGTCATGCTCGCCGGCCCAATACGCGAGCCCGGCATGCCATGCCCGCAACGCTTCGGGTACCATCTGCGTGATTCGGCCATCGGTATCGATCACGTAGTGACACGAGACTTTGCTCTCGGGCCGCGACAACCAATCGATAGCCTTCGGTGCACTCGGCATGCCGGTGTAGTGCATGATCAGCAGGCGTGGCACCAAACCGTTATTGCGCGGGCCGACGTTCGGCGAAGCATACACCTCGGACACAAGGGTGCTGTCCGGTTTAAATTGAGGTGCTGTATCCTTCACCGGCGCCGCTCCCGGGTGATGGCATCGTAGGCCGCATTCATGGTTGCGAGCTTGGCGGACGCCAACGCGACGAACTCCTTGGGCAAGCCGCGCGCCATCAACAGATCTGGATGGTTTTCACGCACCAGTTGCTTAAATCGTAACTTCAAATCAGCATTGCTGATATCGGGTGTGAGACCCAAAACGGCATACGGGTCGTTTGGATCGTGGACGAACAAGGCGCGCATCGAACGAAAATCAACATCTGAAAAGCCGAACCGCTGAGCTGCAAGCTTCAAAAAGCGCTCTTCCTCCGGATGTAATATGCCGTCGGCTGCCGCAATATGAAATAGGCCATCGAGCACATCGTGCAGTAGAGCGCGATTATGCGCCAGGAGCTGCGCAACCCGAACGGCGTAGGCTTCGAAGTTGGCCGTATCCCTGGCTGCTAAATCAAAGATCCGGCGCACATTCTCCTGCTCCGAAGCGGAGACAACATGCAGACGCTCGAAGGTTTCGGCTTCGATACGCAGCGCAACACCGTCCGACTTCGCCAACTTCGCCGACAGGGATACAAGCGCAATCGTAAAGGCCACCGAATTGTGTCGAGGGGACGCATCAATGCCAAGCATACGCCACAGGCGTTCAATCAGCGTCGAAGCGGCTGAAGGGCCAGGAGCGTATGTTTCCGCGAGTGCTTTGGTGATGAGTTGCCAGGGCATGGCTCTTAGTAGCGGCGTTTGTTGCGGAATTGAAGCGACTTACTGCATGAAATTATTGTCATTAAAGTCTAGTGCCAATGAACTTTCGGACGACAAATGCCACACTGAGCAAAACACCCAACTCGCAAGCAAGCCATCGTCACGTTCGCAGACGCAGCACTGCTATCAGGTGTACCGGTTGCTTTATTCGAAGTCGGCTTCGCACCCCTGATCGTAGCACTGGTCGGTCTCTGACAATGCAACCGCGTACTCTGACAGCGCAACCGCGTAACCCGTCGCGGCTAAAAAGACGCGTTCATCTGGCCTTCAACCGAGAGTCACTTTCGCGGCTCGATCTTTGTGCTAATCTCTTTTTACATGAAATGGCCGCCGAAAAGAGCGGCACGGATAAACTGTACCGGGAGTGAAAGCAATGAGGACGCTGATTTACGGGTTGGCTGCGACATCAATGATCGCCCTTGCCGCTGGCATGGCAACCGCCCAAACGGCTGAGGATGCCTTCGGTACCTGGAGGCACCCCGAGAACGGCAGTCACGTCGACATCTACAAGTGCGGCGATGGCATGTGCGCGAAGATCTCGAAGGTTGTGGACGGCCAGAAGACCGACGACAAGAACCCAGACGCTGCCAAGAAAACGCGGGCCATCGTCGGCCTCGTGATTATGTCAGGCGCGAAGAAGACTGGCGCCAACGAATGGAAGGGCCAGCTTTACAATCGTGCAGACGGCGGCACCTATTCCGGCACACTCGTCGTCAAGAGCAAGGCAGCCATGGACCTATCCGGCTGCACCGCCGTCGTGTTGTGCAAGACGACGACCTGGACGCGCGTGAACTGAGAGCCTCAAGACCTCGCCGGGCTGGCGCCTATACGGGCACCACATAGCCATCCCGGCGAGGATCGCATCCGCCGGTCATGAGGCCGGTTTGTGGATCGCGCGCCACGCCCTGCATGCCGCCGACCTTCATGGTCCAATCCTCGCTTGGCACAATCACGTGACCGCGTCCGGCGAGCGCCGCCAAGACGGGCGGCGCAACACGCGTCTCCGGCTCGATCTGGCAACCATCCCACAAGCGAACGCGAGGCTGTTCGATCGCCTGCTGCAACGAGTGCCCGAAATCCACATACTGAATCAACGCCTGCACTTGCGTTTGCAAAATGCCGTAGCTGCCGGGCGTTCCGAGCGCCAGCACAGCCTGGCCGTTGCGCGTCGAAATGGTCGGCGCCATGCACATTGGCAGCGTGTCACCAGGTTTAGAGCGATGCGGCGAGGTGGCTTGCACGTCTGCCCAATAGAGAAAATTATTTAGCGTCATGCCGGTCCCCGGCACGATGACACCCGAGCCATAGGGTGAGCCTAAGCTGTTAGTGAGGCACACAAGATTGCCGTCGGCGTCGCCGACCGACATCGACGAGGTGTGGTGCTCGCCCTTCGGCATGCCGACCCACTGTTCGACCGGGCCAGCAATTGGACGACCATCGCGCACACGGGCCCGATGCTTATCAATGTGGCCATCGGATAAAAGCTCAGCCAGCTTAGCGGGCGCCGGATTATTGAAAGTAATGCGATCGCCGGCAGCGAGCCTGATGGCACGCAGGACGGTATCGAGGTGTTCGACACCGTTGTGGTCCATACGCGTCAGATCGAACCCATCGAGAATGCGCAGGGCGATGAGCATCTGGAACCCTTCGCATCCAGGCGGCGGAAGGTTCACGATTAAATCGCGATATGCAGCCGTTGCAGGCGCGCTCCAAGCCTTGGCAATCGAGACGAGGGCGGCCTCAAGGTCAGCCAGCGTCAACGTCCCGCCGGTTGCCGCCAGATGATCAACCGTTGCCTTTCCCAGCGCGCCGCCGTGGAGATGGCCGACGCCGTGCTTCGCGATCGCCTCATACGTCGCGGCGAGTTCGGGTTGCTTCAGCAGCCAGCCAAGTTTGATTGTGCCGGAGCCGTCCGTATAGTTTTTGGCCCAAGGACCGTGGAGCGCCGGATGTGCTTCAATCTCTGGTGCCGTCGTGTTGGTCTCGAAAACATTGAACTCAGTCACACCATAGCCATCGCGGGCAATCGCGATCGCCGGTTGCAGGCAGTCGCCAAACGACAATTTCCCGTAGCACTTGTTCAATTCCGCCCACCCTGCAAGATTGCCGGGCGTGCCAACGGAATGCGCGCCGCGCTGCATTTCGTCTCGCTTGGAGAATTTCTGGTAGGGAAACTTGGACGGGATCGGCGGCACGAAGTTGAGTGTGCGCACTCGTTTTTCAGCAGCACTCCAACAGGTCGCGAGGCCCATACCGGCAAAGCTCGACATGAACGGCTCGACGACGGTGAGGGTCGAGGCAACGGCGACCGTCGCGTCAAAGGCGTTGCCGCCACGCGCCAGTATTTTTGCGCCGGCCGCCGCAGCTAGGGGATGAGCAGCGGCCACAATGCCGTGCTTTGAAGAAATCGTTGGTCGAATCCCGTACATGCACTGCCCCTGCGTTCACTGATACCGACTGCGAGCTAGTATGCCCCAGCCTGTTTGCCAGTCGATACCGGTTTAACGCAATGCTGGTACGAAAAGGCCCGCCTCCACTCATGGGGCGGGCCTGACACAGCTGGAGTTTACGCGACTGCGCCTGAGTTCAAGGCTTCTTGACCGCTGGAACCGCAGCTGTTGCCAATGCCGGCTCCACCGTTCGAACAACGCTTGACGTTGGGCGCTCGGTACCGGGAGCAGCTAAACCCTTGGCGCTGCCCTCGATCATGGCATCGTACTCGGCCAACGATTTGAGCTCACCCTTGGCCTTCAAATGCACGACCTTATAGCCGCGCGCCTTCAGTTCACTCAGTAGCAACGGCAGAGCCTTGGCGGTGCCCGGTTGGACATCGTGCATCAAGATGATGCCCTTGCCTTTCTTGTCAAGCTTCCCCATCACGCCTTGCACCATGTGATCCGGCGTTTGCAGCTTGAAGTCGAAGCTATCGATATCGGTCGAGAACACTGCGACGTTGCGGGTGGTGAGATGAGCGAGCGTTTCTTTCGAATCCTGCAGGTAGGGATAGCGGAAGAACGGCGCGACCGGGCGGCCCAGTGCACGACTTACACCGCTAACCCCCTTTTCAATTTCTTCCTTGGCTTGCGCTTCGGATTTCGGCTTGCGCAAATTCGCATGCGACCACGTGTGTGTGCCGATGGTGTGGCCCTGTTTGGCGACCTCACGGATGATCTCTGGATAACCGAGCGCCATCTTGCCGATCGAGAAGAACGTCGCCTTGGTGCAATGCTGCGCCAGGGCATCAAGCACACCTTGGGTATGGAATTTCTGCGGTCCGTCATCGAATGTCAGCACGACTTCCTTCATCATCAGGAAGTCGTGGACCTTATAATGCTCGAAACCGAATCCTGGTCCGCCAGTCGTGTCGATCTCGACCGTCCGGCCAACACCGAGCGCGTTTGGATTTGTCGGGCAAGTCTGCGCCGATGCAGCCAACGGCAACATCGCGGCGAGAATTGAGGTCAACGCAAACGAGGGTGACAGTCGGGCGCGCATGGGCATCTCCTGTTGGCGAATCGCACTGAGCAATCTGCCAAAACGCTCACTCTGCCAGTAAACCAACCGCAAGACGCCTTTCGCCAAAGTCCACTTTATTCAGTTTACGTGTCGCCCCCTGAACACGGTGCAATATCTGCGCACGCAAATAACACGTGATGATGGTCATGAACGAAAACGGGTGCCATGGGCATTTGTCCCATCGCACCCGTCAACGCGTCCTGCTCACATCTTTTTGTAGGCATCCACAATCGCTTGGCCTTCAGCACCGGCCTTCTTGAGCCAGCCGGCGGTCAGATCTTCGCCGTACTTCTTGAGACCAGCGGAAAATTCAGCCGACGGCGGCAGCACCTTCATGCCCTTGGCTTTTAGCTCGGTGATGTACCAGGTGGCCTTCTCCTCGGCCGTCTTCCAACCGCGGGCTTCAGCGGTCTTGGCGGCGGCAAGCAGCGCGTCCTGCTGGTCCTTCGGCAAGGCGTCGAACGCTGCCTTGTTCACGAAGGTGATGTTCTTCGGGATCCAGGCCTGGGTGTCGTACCAGTGCGTGAGACTCTCCCACACTTTACTGTCGTAGCCGGTGGAGCCCGACGAGATGAACGATGTGACAACGCCTGTCGCAAGCGCCTGCGGCAGTTCGGCCGCCTGGATGGTCACGGCCTGGGCACCGGCCAGTTCCGCGATGCGTGCGGTGCCCGCATTGTATGAGCGGAACTTGATGCCTTTCAAGTCCTCGACCTTGTTGAGTTCTTGCTTGGCATAGATGCCCTGCGGACCCCACGGCACCGCCATCAGCAGCATCAGCCCTTGGGCCTCGAGCTTCTTGGCGATGGCCGGGCGCGACGCCTTGTCGAGTTTGGCGGCATCAGCGAAGCTCGTCGCGAGGAACGGCACCACGTCAACGCCGAACACGGCATCTTCGTTCTCGTGGATCGACGTCAGCACTTCGCCGATCTGGGCTTGGCCGGTTGCAACGGCCCGCTTGATCTCCGGCGCCTTGAACAGCGACGCATTGCCATGCACCGTGATCAGCAGCTTACCGCCGGTTGCAGCTTCCACGTCCTTGGCGAACTGAACGAGGTTTTCCGTATGGTAGTTGGAGGTGGCGTAGGCTGCCGGCAGATTCCATTTGGTCTGTGCGCTCGCAGGCGCTGCAACCATGATGGCGCAACCTGCGAGACCTAAGATGACGTTACGACGATGCATGCGGATAAACCTCCTGTTGAACGCTACTTTATTTTCGGCACGGTCGTTTCCGGGAACGCCCAGTTGGGAATTGCCGTGACGATTTCGGGGAACGTAGTGATAATGATCACTGCGACGTTGAGCAGAAGAAAGAACGGAAACGCTGCCTTGGCAACAGTGAAGGTGTCTTTTCCGCTCATGTTCTGCAGCACGAACAAGTTAAAACCAACCGGCGGGGTGATCTGCGCCATCTCGACGTGGATGATGAGATAAACGCCGAACCAGACGAGGTCGAAGCCGGCCTTCTCGACCATCGGCAGTACGATGACGGCGGTCAACACAATCATAGAGATGCCGTCAATCAGGCAGCCCAGGATAATGTACATGATGGTCAACGCCAAAACGAGCTTGTGCCGTGACAGGTTTTGGCCGTCGACCCACTCGGCAAGAGCCGCTGGAATGCCGGTATAGGCCATTGCCGCGGTGCAGAATGCGGCACCCGCCAGGATCAGCATTATCATGCAGGTGAGGCGGGTCGCACTCATTACACTGTCGTTGAAGCCTGCCCAGTCGAGCGTGCCGCTCCACCAGGCGAGGATCAGCGCACCGATCACGCCGAAAGCTGCGCATTCCGTGGCAGTGGCAAAGCCGAGCACCAGCGACAGGAACACCAACGCGATCAGCATAAGGCAGGGGATGAGCTTCTTCGATTCCCGCATCTTCTGCGCGAACGTCATGATCGGATCGCGCGGCGGTGTCTTACCGGGATTGAGCAGTGACCAGATGATGATGTAGCCCGAGTACAGCCCCATCACGAGTGCACCCGGCAGGAAGCCGCCGAGGAATACCTTCAGCACCGAGACGTTGGCTGTGACCGCGTAGACGACCATCGGGATCGATGGCGGGATCAGCAGTCCGAGCGTACCGGAGCCGGCGAGCGAGCCCAACGCCATGTTCTGGTCGTAGCCGCGCTTTTCAAGCTCCGGCAGAGCGATCTTGCCGATCGTGGCACACGTCGCAGCCGACGAGCCTGACATCGTCGCGAAGATCCCGCAGCCAAGTACGTTGACGTGCAGTAGGCGGCCGGGAAGCCATTGCAACCAGGGTGCCAGCCCACGAAACATCTCCTCCGAGAGCTTCGTTCGAAACAGGATTTCGCCCATCCAGATAAACAGTGGCAGGGCCGCGATCTGCCAGCTGGCAGCCGAATCCCAGACCTTGGTCGCGAGCACCGTGCCGATCGGCACGTTGGTTGTCAGAACCATAGCGAGCAGCCCGACGAGGCCTAGGCCGATCGCAATCCATACGCCGCTCGCCAGTATGACGAGCAAGGCCACGAGCAGCAGAATCGAGAGAGTGGGTAAATCAATAACCGCAAGCATGGCTCAGACACCCCCGCCTTCAGCGACGCGCGCAAGTAGTTCTTCCGTGGTCTTCGGCGGCTCTTTCTCGAATGTCGGCTTGTTGCCACGCAGCACGTGCACGAACTCGTCGGCAACCGCGATGGTGAGGATCAAAAGTCCGGCAAAGAACCCCAGCTGCGGGATCCATAGCGGCACCGCCACAACGCCGTTCGACATGTCATTCAAGAGATAACTATCACGCACGAACCGCCACACGTGCCAACTGAAAAAAACCAGGAACGTAAGCGCGACGCTGAGCGAAAGGATTTCGAAGAACCGTCGACCGCGGGGGGGCAGTTTTTCAAGCAACAGGCCGACGCGGATCATCTCGCCGCGCTTGAAGGTGTGCGCCATGCCGAGGAAGGCTAATGCCGCCATCGCCCAGGCGGCAAAGTCATCGCCGGACGGGATGTTGAGGTTGAACTGTCGGCCGACAGCCATGATCATCATAATCGCGAAGATGATCACAAGGCAGCAGGCAGCGGCGTACCCCGCCCACAGATAGAGCCCGTCAAGCAATCGGCGCATAAATCCAACTCCCCCGGTAACAGTCTCAAAGTGACGTTACAGCCCGTGCTGCTTGATCATAGTGTCCTGACAACGCACGCAGCAATCCACCAAGCTCCGACAACATGGGATCCGGCAAGCCTGTCGACTTGACGGGCCGGGCCAGCAGTCGTTCGCGAATGCGGTGATAGCGGTCACATGCTTCGGCGCCCGCTTTCGTCGCCGATATGACTTTTTCCTTGCCGGACTTGATCGACGTGACCAAGCCTGCCGCTGCCAGTTTCTTCACGGCGTAGGTGATGACGTGCGTGTCGTCGATCCCGAGCACAAGGCAGAGATCGGCAAATTTTTTGGGTCGCTCGCGGTGCCGCACGCTGTGCAAAACCAGGACTTCAATTGGTGAAAGATCAGGCACGCCAGCTGCCGCCATACAGCGTACCATCCACCGATGAAACGCGTGAACCGCGAGGGACAGACCAAACTCGACTTCAGACAGGCCTGGCAAAACACCAGCAGCAAGGTGGGCCGATGATACGATGGGACCGAGTTCGGCATCCGCCTCGGGCAACGGCGCCACGATGCGACGGACAGCCCTCAGGGCTGACTCATCCAGTCGCTTTGATCGCCCACTGCCCATAAGCCGAGTGACTTTCGATGCGCAGGTTGCGCGATGCTGATCTGCAAAGGTTGGCGTGTCAAAAACAAAATGTCAATAAAATGTTGACGTTTAAATTTGAGCGCCTATTTTCCAAGGCGGACAAGACACGCAATCGAGTAGGACATCGATCATGGCCGTTCCAACCACAATTGCTGCATCATGCGCGCCCAAGTGGAATTTCTGGATCGACCGAGGCGGCACATTCACAGACGTGGTCGCACGTACCCCAACGGGCGAAATCCTTGCCCGCAAAGTCCTGTCTGAAAATCCTGGCGTCTACGACGATGCGGCCCTCGAAGGTATCCGGCAGTTTCTAGGCGTCACGTCTGACGCGACCATCCCAGCACATCTCATCGAAGCGGTGAAGATGGGCACGACGGTTGCCACCAACGCGCTGCTCGAGCGCAAGGGTGAGCGCACGCTTCTCGTGATCACGCAGGGTCTGAAAGACCAGCTGGAGATCGGCTATCAAGCGCGGCCCGACATCTTCGCCAAGGAAATCATCAAGCCGGAGATGCTTTACACACGGGTGATTGAAGCGGCCGAGCGCGTGCGCGCCGACGGCACGGTTGAGGTTGTGCTTGATGCAACCAAACTCGAATGCGATCTTCGACAAGCACTTGCCGACGATATCAAATCCGTGGCGTTCGCCTTCATGCACTCGTATGCGCATCCAACACACGAAAAGCACGCCGCTGAAATTGCCCATAAACTCGGCTTCACTTACGTCGCCGCCAGCCACGATGTCTCGCCGCTGATCAAGATCGTCGGGCGCGGCGACACCACCGTTGCCGACGCCTACCTATCGCCGATCCTGCGGCGGTACGTGGATAAGGTCGCCTCCGCTCTGTCGTCCGCGCCGAGCGGTCGGCTCGAGTTTTTAGTGGCGCCCGGCGACTCCCCTCCGGGGAGCCGACCGCCGGGCGCGCCAAGGGTCATGTTCATGGCGTCGTCTGGCGGGTTGACATCGGCTGACCTGTTCCTGGGGCGTGATGCGATCCTCTCCGGCCCAGCAGGTGGCATTGTCGGGATGGCCGAAACGGCCAAGCTCGCTGGCTTCGAGAAAGTCATCGGCTTCGACATGGGTGGCACCTCAACCGACGTGTCGCATTTCGCCGGTGACTACGAACGCTCATTCGAGACGGAAGTCGCAGGCGTCCGTATGCGCGTGCCTATGATGCGTATTCACACGGTTGCAGCCGGTGGCGGCTCGATCCTGTTCTACGATGGCAACCGCTTCCGCGCAGGCCCGGAAAGCGCTGGCTCAAACCCTGGCCCGAAATGCTATCGCCGCGGCGGTCCGCTCACGGTGGCCGATGCCAACGTGATGGTCGGCAAATTACAAGCCTCGTTGTTCCCGAAAATCTTCGGCCCGAACCGCGACCAACCGCTTGATGAAGCAGCCGTCCGCGCGGCCTTCGAGGAAATGGCCGCCCGCATCAATACTGACACCGGAGAGACGCGCTCGGCCGAACAGGTCGCCGACGGCTTTATTCGTATCGCAGTCGAGAACATGGCGAACGCAATCAAGAAGATCTCGGTGCAGCAGGGCTACGACGTCACCGAATATGCCTTGCAATGCTTTGGCTCGGCCGGTGGCCAGCACGCCTGCCTGATCGCCGATACACTCGGCATGGAGACCGTGCTTTTGCATCCGCTGTCGGGCTTGCTGTCGGCTTACGGCATGGGCTTAGCAAACATTCGCGCCAGCCGCGAAGAGTCGGTTGAGGCCGTTCTCGACGAGGCAACGCTCGCCCGCATCAAAACGCTCGGGAGCGAATTGACGGCGGTCGTGCTCGACCAGATCCAAACCCAAGGCGTCGATGCGACCCAAGCCAACGCCACGACGCGGGTTCATGTGCGATACGATGGCACCGACAACGCACTTCCCGTCGCGCTCGACAGCATCGCCAACATGCGCGCCGTATTCGAAACCGAACACCGCCGTCGCTATGGCTTTGTCTCACCGGAAAAGAAGGTGTTTGCAGCCACCCTCGAAGTCGAGGCACAAGGTGGCGGAGCGAGCATCCTCGAACCCGACTTGCCATTGGATCGCACCGGCAAGCCAGATGCAAAAACCAACACCCGTTTTTTCTCAGGCAGCGCTTGGCATGAAGCACCGGTCTACTTCCGCGAAGCCTTGAAACCCGGCCACAAAATCGTCGGCCCCGCACTCGTGATCGAACCGCACCAGACGGTATCGATCGAGCCCGGCTGGAATCTTGAAGTGACGGCAAAGAACCATCTCGTCCTGCGTCGCGTCGTCGCTCGTGCCAAGGAACGGTTGGGCGCAAAGGCAGATCCAATGCTGCTGGAAGTCTTCAACAACCTCTTCATGTCGATTGCCGAGCAGATGGGCGAAGCGCTGCGCAACACGGCGCAATCGGTCAACATCAAGGAGCGGCTCGACTTTTCGTGCGCGGTGTTTGATTCGACCGGCGCACTCGTCGCCAACGCGCCCCATATGCCGGTGCATCTGGGGTCCATGGACAAGTCCGTCGAGACCATCATCGCCATGAACAAGGGGCAAATGAAGCCCGGCGACGTCTATATGCTCAACGCGCCCTACAATGGCGGCACTCATTTGCCGGATATTACGGTGGTGACACCAGTATTCGCGCCGGGCCCGGCCCCGGCGGCCGGCTCCGCGACAGCGGAGTCGCCGGGGACCAACCAAAATAAGCTGGCCGCCCGAGACGGAGCACCGAAAGATGCCGAGATCCTATTTTACGTCGCGAGTCGTGGGCACCACGAGGACATCGGCGGACTAACTCCAGGATCGATGACGCCAAAGGCCACCCACATCGACGAGGAGGGCGTCTACATCGACAACTTCAAGCTCGTTGATCAGGGCCGCTTCCTTGAAGCCGAGACCCACGCACTATTAACCGGTGCGAAGTACCCGGCACGTCGCCCCGACAAAAACATCGCCGATCTCAAGGCCCACGTGGCGGCAAACGCGCGCGGCATGGCCGAGCTCGACAAGATGGTGCACCACTTCGGCCTGGACGTGGTCAAAGCCTACATGAACCACGTGCAGGACAATGCCGAGGAAAGCGTGCGCCGCCTGCTCTCACGCTTGAAAAATGGCACGTTCAGGGTTGAGATGGACCAAGGCACGCATGTGCAAGTGACGATCACGGTCGATCAAAAAAACCGCTCGGCGATTGTCGACTTCACCGGCACCAGTCCATCGCCAGCCAACAACTTCAATGCCCCGGCGCCGGTCACACGGGCGGCAACGCTCTACGTGTTCCGCATCATGTGCGACGAGCACATCCCGATGAATGCTGGATGTCTGAAGCCGATCACGTTGAAAATTCCGCCGGGCTCGATGCTGGCTCCGGTCTATCCTGCAGCGGTCGTCGCCGGCAACGTCGAGACCAGCCAGATCGTGACGAACTGTTTGTTGGCAGCCCTTGGCGCAATGGGGCCGAGCCAGGGCACCATGAACAATCTCACGTTTGGCAATGATCAAGTACAATACTATGAAACCATCTGCTCTGGCTCGCCCGCTGGCTATTTC
>JANOYV010000135.1:0-6934 GCA_031429105.1 Hyphomicrobiaceae bacterium
TGATCTGCTCGACGACGCTGCGCAAGCGCTGCAGGTCACCCTCCAGTTCCTTCAACTGCTGGATCGATTTCTCAGCCGTCTCGATACTTTTCGCGAGCTTCTCGACCGGGCTCGTCACTTCCGGCGGCAGGCCAGCAGGCGGCGGCGGTGTCGGGACGGTAGCGGGTGGCGGCGCTGGCACAGCGGCTGGTGGTGGCGTCACAGCCGGTGCTGGAACCACAACAGGCGGCACTGTCGGTGGCGCCTGTTGCGCAACCACAGCTAGCGGCACCGCCATGGCAATTAAAATGACGGCAAGTGCCGCGCGCAAAGACAACAGCATATCGAGGCGACCCCATCGTGAAACAAGCAGTAAACGTGAAACAAGCATTGGATGGCTGATGATCAGCACATTTGACGGCACACCTGAGGCGGCGGACCGATCCGACTGACCCGTTTTGCATCCACGGTGCAAGTGCCCAAGACACGAAACCGTGCTCAAGGGGCCGACATCGCTTCTATCCCTGCCTCACTGTCTAGCGGGAGTTTAACCGCCAGGGAAGCTGATGCCTGTGGACATCGCGGCCTTCAGGAGAAACATAGCAAAATGGAAGATACTGCCCACCGTTCGCAGACCATCTTTCAAGGGCCACCATCAATCGATTGTGTGACCACAATCAGGCAGGTTGCCGATGCCTCATGCCTTTCGCCACCGCCGCCACAAGACAATAGTAGCGGGCAGAAACACCAAGTCTCCGATCAGCGATGCAGCAAGCGTCACCGCACACACGCGCCCGAACAACCGCAATGACGGCAAATCCGAAAACACCGTCACGCCGAGGCCAAGAACCAAAACGATGGTCGTCAAAATGATAGCGGGACCGACCAGTACACGGGCACGGCGGATCGCAAGCGCCGGATCTTCGCCGACTTTCTCTTCCCTTTGCAGGCGATTGAGGAAGTGGATCAGGCTATCGATGCCCAGGCCAAAAATGACGACGAGGGCAACGACGCTCGCAAATTCCAATCCGCCGTCGGTTGCCCGCAGCAGCGCACCAGATGTCACCACGGGGAACAGGCCAGGCAGGAGGCTCAACACCATCACGCCAAGCGACCGAAAAGCGAGGCCGAGCAGCATCGACACAAAAATCACTTCAACAAACAGGCTGGTCTTGAGCTGCCCGATCATGCGTGCACTGGAGCGCGCTGCAATCGCTGGCAGTCCTGTGACCGACATCTCGAGACCTGGATAATCCTTGCGCACGACATCGAGCGCCCGGTCAATCTTTTCCACAACAGGCAGAATTTGGCTTGAATCGACATCCGGCAGGCGTCCGGTCACGAGGACCGCCTTTTCGTCCTTGGCAATGAACCGGCGAACCAGCGTCTCCGGCAGATAGCCAACGAATTTTTGCACGGTTTCGATCCGCACATCGCCCGCATCCGCAAGCCAGCGCCGCAGACTTTCGAGTGACCAGACATTGCCGACGCCCGCCTGCTTCTCGATCGCATCGTGCGCCTTGGCGATCGCACCCATGACGGTTGGATCGTAGATCGAGCGGCCATCTTTCCACTCGATCATGATGTGGGCCGGATTGCCGCCGGTTAGCTTGTTGTCGAGGCTGGCGGTCGCCGACAACGCCTGCTCGCGGTCCGGCACTTGGTCGGCCAGACGATAGCGCGGCTCAAGGCCAAGATAGATCAGTGCAAAGACGGCAAAGCTCGCGAAGCCGAGGCTTGAGAAAAACACCGGATGGCGTACAACCCGATCAACCACCATGCCAACAAAACGACCGAGCGCATCCATTGCACCATCGACCGTGCTGCGTTCGGTTGAGCGATCACCTTCGGCCCGGATCAACAGGCGGCCCAACACCGGGATTGCGGCAATCACCACAAGATAAGACACGATGACCGACAGAACGCCGGCGATGCCAAACGTGCGGATCAATCCAGAAGGCGAGAACGTCAAGGCCAGAAAAGACAGCAGCGCGGTGCCGTGCGCGAGCACACAGGCAGGCCCGACCACGTTCACGCCGAAGCGCAACGCCTCATCGCGGGTATCGCCGTGCCGCAACCGATCTCGGATGGCGCTCGTCATCTGCATGCTGTCGGCAAAGCCCATCACCATGACGAGCGGCGTCATTACGTTGAGGAACAGGTTTAGCTTGAAGCCCAACCAACCCAAGGATCCGAGCGACCAGATGACAGCCAGAATCGGCGGCACCACCGCCATCAGCATGAACGACAGACGTCGGAAGAACACGAACGCGATGATCGCGCCCAGCAGGAATCCCAACCCGTTGTAGACCACTCGATCACGTTCAACGGCGTTGCGGATTTCCAGTTGCATGACCGGCGCACCGGTGAGCTTGACGCTTAAGCCTGCCACGCCGAAAGCCTTGGTCGCTGCCTCGCGGATGCCCTCGATTACGGACTTTGCGCCACCACCTGCCATGGCAGTGCGGTCGAGCGACATGACGATGAGCGCCAACGTGCCATCGACCGAGAGGAATTTTCCTGAGACGATTTCGTTGGTACGAAGCGCTGCGATCATCGCGTCGTAGGCGACCTTGTCGGTCGGCAGGTCATCCGGCACAATCGGCGCGGCATAGCCGGTCGCATCTGGCTTGCCGCGCGCCGACACCATCGATACGAGACCGCTGACGCCATCAGACAATTGCAACTCGATGACGGCCTTCGAGAATGCATCGAGGCCTGCTGGCGACAACAATGACTTGCCCTCGACAACGGCCAAGACGTCGTATTCGCTGGAGGGAAACCGTCTGTCGATTTCTTCGTACTTGGCAAACTCGGGCGTGTTGGTGCGGAACAACTCCGACAGGCTATCGTCGACCTGGATCCGCCCAAGGCCGAGAGTCGCAAGGGCTGTGACAAGCGCCAACAAAAGGACCGTCAGCCAGGGGGCTGCCAAAGCCGTAAGGCCTAATTTTTCGAGGCCAAAACCAAGTCGCGAACCGGCGCCATGACCGTCGTCCCCTGGCGGAACGAGCGCGTCAATTCCCGTCGCCCTAGCGCCTGACTTCGGTTCGTCGGTGGCAGCCATAGTGCGTGTCGCCCCCGATCACCCATAAACGCGGATTCAGTGAATCACTTGTTCCCCTGGTCGATGGTTGCACTCCACCCGGGCTACAGCAAGTGTAATCCCCCACCTCAGCATAATTGAAGCGGTATGCTGTTTGCTCGTCGCGTCAGAAGAACGCTTGCAGCCCGGTGATGGCACGCCCCAGGATCAGCGCGTGCACATCATGCGTGCCTTCGTAGGTGTTGACCGTTTCCAGGTTCTGGGAATGGCGCATCACGTGATATTCCTGGGCGATACCATTGCCGCCGTGCATGTCACGCGCCACACGAGCGATATCGAGCGCTTTGCCACAGTTGTTGCGCTTGACGATTGAGATCATCTCGGGCGGGGCTTTCCCCTCGTCCATCAGACGGCCGACGCGCAGACTTGCCTGGAGCCCCAGCGAAATATCCGTCATCATGTCGGCCAACTTCTTTTGCACGAGCTGGGTTTGCGCAAGTGGTCGGCCGAATTGATGGCGATCAAGCGTGTACTGCCGGGAGCGGGCGAAACAGTCCTCAGCTGCACCAAGCACTCCCCAGGAGATGCCGTAACGCGCCCGATTGAGGCACCCAAACGGCCCCTTCAAGCCCGACACGTTGGGCAACAGCGCATCTTCCGGAACGACGACGCCGTCCATCACGATTTCACCAGTAATCGAAGCGCGCAAACTGAGCTTGCCCTCGATCTTCGGCGCCGATAGCCCTTTCATGCCCTTATCGAGCACGAAGCCGCGGATCTCGTCGCCGTGGGCAGCTGACTTCGCCCACACGACAAAGACATCAGCGATTGGCGCGTTCGAGATCCACATCTTCGAGCCGGTCAGGCGATAACCGTCTAACACTTTTTCGGCGCGTGTTTTCATGCCCGCTGGATCGGAGCCAGCGTCCGGCTCGGTGAGGCCGAAGCAGCCCACCCACTCGCCGGTCGCAAGTTTAGGCAAATACTTCACCCGCTGCGCTTCCGAGCCGTAGGCATAGATAGGATACATCACGAGCGACGACTGTACCGAATTCATTGAGCGGTAGCCGCTGTCGACCCGCTCGATCTCGCGTGCGACGAGCCCATACGCAACATAGTTTGCGCCGGCACAACCGTACTTTTCGGGAATCGTCACGCCAAGCAGCCCAAGCGCGCCCATCTCGTTGAAGATCGCTCGATCAGTCTTTTCCCGGGCATAGGCTTCGATCACTCGAGGTTGCAGTTTTGACTGGCAATAGTCGCGCGCCGTGTCGCGGATCATCCGCTCATCTTCGCTCAGTTGGTCTTCCAGCAAGAACGCGTCCTCCCAAGCAAACTGAGGCTTCAATGACTTGGCGCTGGCGCGTACTTTTTCCTGCATGGCTTTGATCCTGCGGCTCGGCTAGGCCAACAATGGTTTCACTGTCGGCAGACGTCTAACATTCTGCAGCTTGATGCAAGCCCATGCAACACTCGTGGGCTGCACAATTGATCGGCGAGGATTGCAGTCGCCAAAAATTGACACGTGGGCGCCGAGCAATCCGCTATCGCTCCATCAATACCATGTTTCAGTCGAGTGGCTTGGCCGCTGTGACTTCCATTCCGTGCTGGGTCAAAGCCTCGCGAATGAGAGACGGCAAGTCATCGCGCAGGCTCCACACCTGGGTATTCAAGGTATCGACCCGTGACACCATGCGCTCCACTGCGCCGCTAACCCGATCCAAGCCCTGTAAAGTCTGCGCCTTTAACGCCAACACCTCCGGGTGCACCCGGCTGGATTGCCCGGAGAGCACATTGACTGCGCCTTCAAGATCGCCGACTCGGCGCTTCAAGTCGTCGATTTCAGCTCTTACATCCATCCAATCTATCAATCCTCAACCGACCGACAAGTTAGAACTTAAAAAGAACAATAACAGAACGAAAATGCGTGTAACCTAGGACAATCCCTAGTCTGACGGTCGATTCAGCATCCCACTGGCATATGCACCGTCAACTCAGCGTGCCGAATTCAAGAACCGCGACCAATAGGCATTGAAGGGGTGAATCGCAGCGCTCGGTCCGGTAGCGGCAACAACGTCACGACCCTCGTTGTACCAGCGAAATAGACCACCGCTGAGATTGCTTACGCTTTGCACCTCAAGCGCGAGCAGCGTCGGAAGCAGGCGCGTCGCAACGTGAGAGCTTCGCAGGCCAACGGCACAATAGAACACCACGCGACGGCCCTTAATCGATGATCCCAGCCGTTCGCCAAATGCTTTCGGAGTGGTGCTTGGATCGACGTGAATGGCCCCCGCGAGATGGCTAATGGCGTATTCCGCAGCACTACGCGTATCAAAGACCAGTGGCGGGGCCCCGCCATCGCGGCAGCTTGCCACTGCAGCCGGCTGGTCATGTCGGATATCTGGATAGCGCCGACTGAGATCCTCCTCGATCAGCCGCAACGGGTTATCACCGGGCGCCGGGCGAACCCAAGCGCCCAGTCCCAGCAACCAAAGGGTGAACCGATAGAGCAGCGTGCCAGACATCGTGGGTGATCAGTCTGTCTTAGGGACCGAGGTCGGGCCACGCCTTACCGAGATTTTCACGTCAAGCGGCTGATCTTCGGTCATTTTTGGCCGACTGCGACAACCCACTGGACCCCGGAGTGGAGACCGAAGGCGTGATCGCAACTGGACCATTTGTTTCTTGCAGCACCTTTTCGTCAGGAGCCGCAGCGGTGTCGGTTCGCCCGGATGTTTGGGCTGCTGGTTCGCTCAACATGGTTTGCCCGATACTTCCAGCAATCGCTTCCGCCATCGGCATCACCGTGCCCCAGGCGGCAACAATCCGCTTCGTCGCTTCGGTATGCTGTTGATAGGCTGAGGCCCAGAACTGAGTTTGCAGTGCCAACACATCTTGTGGTTGACGACACTCGATAGCCTTGGTCGACAACTCACTTAAGGCTTGCGCGCGGCGGGTGAGCAGGCTCGCTACTTCCGCATTAGCTTGGGTCAGCGCCTGCACCCAGGGCGTCGCGCTCTGAGCCATATCCTTGAGCACCCCTTCAACCGGTGTGGTTGCGGATTTGCCTTGCCCTAAGGCTTGTTTTTCAGATGAATCGATGCGGCCGAACATCGTCGAAAACCAAATGGCCGGCGGCCAATCCAGGGATGTCGGTGTCGTGGTGTTTGTCGTGGAATTTTGGGCGTGTTGCATTGCTAATCCTCCGCTGACGCAAACATACGATCCAAACGACTGTTGAGCGCGGGCCCGCGCACCACGCTGCTGCTCATCAGTGGCAGATGCACGCCCGGTCGTTACCTTCGGCTGCTCTGCTGCGCCCTCTTAGCGCTGTCTAAACTATCGCAGTTAACCATAGGCGTTTCAATACCTAACCCCAGTCGTGCGAGGTTTGCAGCGTTCACGCTAGGCCGTTGGTTGCTCAATCAGTCCCTCAAGCGTGCTCAGGTGATCGGCTTCCGCTGCTGGCTTGTCCCATCTGATGCGATGGATACGAGGAAAGCGCATGGCAACGCCCGACTTATGGCGGTTTGACCGCTGGATCGCGTCGAAGGCGATTTCCAGCACAAGTTCAGGCGTGACCGAGCGCACCGGGCCGAACCGATCAACCGTGTGATTGCGCACCCAGCGATCGATTTCCAGCAGCTCGGCATCGGTATAGCCGGAGTAGGCCTTGCCGACCGGCACCAGCTCGCGCTCGCCATTTTCCTTCTGTCTCCATGCGCCGAAGGTGAAGTCAGAATGATACGATGAGCGCTTGCCCGATCCACGCTGGGCATACATCAGCACGCAATCGACGGTGAGTGCCGACCGCTTCCACTTCCACCAGTGGCCCTTAGGGCGCCCGGCGAGATAGGGACTATCGCGACGCTTTATCATCAAGCCTTCGATGCCGATGCCACGCGTTGT
>JANOYV010000136.1:0-1800 GCA_031429105.1 Hyphomicrobiaceae bacterium
GGTGGCGGGTTCGCCGTGTGAGGCTCCGACGAAGTTCCGGTGGCGCGATCTCGACGGAGCAATCTCTGGATCAAACGCGTTGCCTCAGCGAGGTTGCCTGCACGCGTCAGTCTTGCAGCTTCTATCATGGCGGGAGGCAAGCTCGATTTCATGGGAGAGAGTCCTTCGTTCGGACAGAAAGCTGCGGTGCCATTGGCGGACGCGCCGCGGTGGATGTGGAAACTAGATACGATTGTGATTGGCGGTTCCCGGCAACGTCATCCGCTTCTATCGGCGAGGGCCGCTTTCACCGCCGGGGTCGCATGCAAAGCTCCGAGGATTTCGATGGAAGTAATGGTCGCAAGGGCAAGTTCGGGTGTGACATCACTAGCTATGGTTGCGAGGCCCAGCACACGGATTTCGAGTTTCTCCCCAGCGGTGCGGAGTTGCTCCAACTCAGCCCGGGTGAAGTGGCGCAATCCAATAACAAGTGCCTTGCGGGCGATTGACTGTCGGATCGCCGCGGCGTGCCGCTCGAGTTGGTTACGAATCGCCGTGCGAATGAAGTCGGTCCGATTGGCGTAGAACTTCTCCGCAACCAAAAGATCGACATTCCCCAGGTCGACGAAGCCGAGATTGATAGTAATCTTCTCGGAATCTGCGATCTTCGCTCGGAACTCGCGGACGTTATCAGCCATCTTACGCCATCCTTCCATCCGCGTGGATGGTATATGGATGGCTGTTTGCGCAATTCAAGTGCGTGCATCCACCTGCTGAGGTGCAGCAGACCCGATGTGATATCCGTACTGGCATGCAATCGAGGACGCTGCAATGTTGGAATTTTCAACAACGCGAAGATCAGCCAATGTATTCGTATGATAAAGGTCGCACTAGTCGCAGGTCCCTAGGTTGGGCCGCCTGGCTGGTACCCCCGATAAGCAGTAGCAACCGGATCAGTTCAGGCTTCGAAGCGTTTAAAATGTGAACGTCAACTGCTCGCCGACGTACGAGGGCCGATCCGTGCGTCCCAGCCATGGAGAGCGTTCGTGCTACTGTGCTAAATTGAGTCGCGACACGATCCGCTGGTCGGTGCCGAATAGTCGGCGGACCAAATCCGGGCAGTTACACTCTTGGCTGCGATGCAGCAATACGATGTGATCCGGCAGTTGGAGAGCGCGGTCGAGGAGCTTGCTGATGGCAGCAAAGGCTTGATGGTTGGAAAGGTGGCCGTGGCCACCAGTGATGCGGCGCTTCAAGAACCAGGGGCGGGCGCTGTCGGCCTGCATCTGGGTGTCGTAATTGCTCTCCAGCGCAATGCAATCAAGGTCGCGAAAATGGTCAAAGAAGTGGGGAGGAACGTGGCCGAGGTCGGTGGCGTAGCCAATGCGATAGCCGAAGCCGTCAACCACAAATCCGTGCGAGCCAATGCGATCATGAGCGAAGTGAATCGGGTCGCATGTGAGGCCGTCGATCGGCGAGAATGCGGCCACGTTATACAGTCGTATGAGGGGCACGAGATCGGGGGAACAGACGGCGAGGCCATCCACCTTATTGGCGTGACAGTAGACTGGGATGTTCAGGCGGAGGAGGGTCGAGGTCCAGCGGGGCGAAAAGTGGTCCCCATCGAGGTGGGTGAGCAAGAGAGCCGAGATGTCGGCCGGGCGAACACCGGTGCCGTCAAGGCGTTCGGCAAGCGCGCGCGGGCTGATGCCGGCATCTATAAGCAATACGCCGGTCGGCGAGCGGAGGATCGATGCATTTCCGGCCGAGCCGCTCGCAAGGATGCAGAGTTCCAAGGACATCTATTTCTTCGGCCTATAA
>JANOYV010000137.1:0-25781 GCA_031429105.1 Hyphomicrobiaceae bacterium
CCAGCTAAAAGACGATACGTTTGACGAGCGAACGCTGTCTCGCGCAACCACAGTCATGATCTTGTCGCAGCGGGTGATAGCACCAAAAGCAGAAGGCGATGACGCGCCATGCGCGATGGTCGACAGAGCCGTTCAGTGGACCCCGGGGGGCAGTCAGCCCACGCCAAACCTGTCGAGATCCAGAGCGGAGCGGGAACCGTTCTGGCTGTGAATGGTGGCTCATCGAGCATACGATTCGCGCTGTATGACGGGACCGAGCCGCTGCGGCGGTTGTTGACCGGTAAAGTTGATCGTATCGGTCTCAACGGTACAACTTTGACCTCGACAAATGCGGGTAAACAAACACAACAATCCCTTGCAATCGATACCGCGGATCGCAAGTCAGCTGTTGTGATCCTCCTCGATTGGCTGGAAACCCAGTTGGCCTTTACCTCGATAAAGGCAGTGGGGCATCGGGTGGTGCTCGGGATGGCGCATCACGAGCCCGAGCCGATTACCGCAGCTTTGCTCGGTGAATTGCACCGCATTAGGCCCTACGATCCCCAGCACCTACCGCTTGAGATCGAATTGATCGAGGCTATCAAACAGCGTCAACCTGGGATGCCACAGGTCGCATGCTTTGACACAGCCTTTCATCGCACAATGCCGCGCGTCGCCACTATCCTGCCGATCCCAAGACGCTTCGACCGTGCGGGTGTCCGCCGTTATGGCTTCCACGGTTTGTCTTATCAGTTTCTGGTGGAAGCGCTCGCACGCCTCGGAGATCCGGCGGCAACGAACGGGCGCGTGATCCTTGCGCATCTCGGCAATGGCGCAAGCTTGGCCGCCGTCCTCGACGGCCGCAGTATTGATACCAGCATGGGTTTTACGCCTGCATCCGGACTGGTGATGAGCTCCCGATCAGGCGAATTGGACCCTGGTTTGGTGTCTTACTTGGCGCGCACCGAACAAATGAGCGCAGAGCAATTTCATGACATGGTAAACCACGCGTCCGGTCTGCTGGGAGTGTCCGAAACCAGTTCCGACCTGCGAGATTTGCTTGCAGTCGAGCGCGAAGACATCCGTGCAGCCGAAGCTATTGAGCTGTTTTGTTATCAGGCTAAAAAATGGATCGGCGCCTTTGCGGCGGCACTCGGTGGACTGGATACGCTCGTATTCGCTGGCGGCGTCGGCGAAAACTCGGCTGTTGTTCGTGAACGCATCTGCACCGGCCTGAGCTTTCTCGGTATCGAACTGGACGAAGAGCGTAATGCGAACTGTGCACCAGTGATCTCGCTGCTAGGTAGCCGGGTGCGTGTACGCGTTATTCCCACCGACGAAGAGCTTATGATTGCCCAGTCTGTTGTCCGAGTCCTCAAAATTGGTCGGCAAGATGTGCCGCTGGTGGAGTCCCAATGACAGCCTTTCAATTGGAGCGCATCGGTGTCGTGATGGAGCCGCAAGTCGGAAATCCGATGGAAGTCGGCGGCGTCCTCAATCCTGCTGCAGTACGCGGGCCAGATGGTCAGCTGTACCTTTTTCCGAGACTTGTTGCGCGCAGCAATTACTCACGTATTGGCATCGCCCGGGTACGTTTCGATGCGGCAGGCGACCCGAATGGTGTTGACCGGATCGGTATTGCGCTGGAGCCCAAGGAGGATTTCGAAGGCGGGCAGGATGGCACGGGCGGGTGCGAAGATCCGCGGATTACGTTTGTCGAGCCACTTCGGCGTTACGTGATGACATACACAGCACTGTCGTCACACGGGCCAAGGATCGCTTTAGCAATCTCAGAGGATCTGCTCACGTGGCAGCGACTTGGTTTGGCGACATTCCGCCCCTATCAGGGCATCGCATTCGAAGGCATAGACAACAAGGATGCCAGCGTTTTTCCTACCGCCATTCCGGACCCGTCCGGGCAGATGTCGATGGCGCTGTTGCATCGTCCGTTGTTTCGCGGAACGCGTCCCGAGGACAAAGCCAAGCAAGGGTTACAACGCCACGTTGATCTCGATCATGAGAGCATCTGGATTTCGTATTGTTCCACAGCGATGGATGCCTGTGCGCCCCTGCACCTATGCCACTTCGGATCACATCATCGTCTGGCGACGCCCATCGCGGCGTGGGAGCGGCTGAAGATTGGCGGTGGCACACCTCCGGTAATGACCCGTCACGGTTGGCTGACGTTCTACCATGGTGTGAGCGACTTGTCGGATGCACCGAGGGAACTTTGCTACTCCGCTGGCGTGCTCATCCTCTCGAAAGACGCGCCGCATGTTATCCGCTATCGGTCGGCCGAGCCGGTGTTGAAGCCTGAACTGCGTCTCGAGCGTCAAGGCGTCGTTGCCAATGTGGTGTTCCCAACCGCGATTGATCGTCGAGACGATCTTGGGATGCCTGATCGCATCGACGTTTACTATGGGATGGCTGACGCCCGCATTGGGGTCGCAAAGCTCGTAGTGCCGGAAGTCCTTCCGGGCGAGGCACGCGCGGATTCGCGCCAGGCCACTATTTGAAACTGAGTGATCCAGTCTGTCCGGGCACAGATGACAAAAGGTACCCCGTGAAATCCATACAGAGCGCTAAGAAGTTGAATGCGGATGGTATCGGAAAAATTGATGCCTATTGGCGTGCCGCCAACTACCTCTCGGTCGGGCAGATATATCTTCATGACAATCCCCTGCTGAGGGAGCCGTTGACACTCAAGCATGTCAAACCGCGCTTGCTCGGGCATTGGGGCACGACGCCGGGTCTCAATTTCATCTACGTGCACCTCAACAGGATCATCAAAGAGTTCGACCTCAACGTCTTGAACATCACTGGGCCCGGTCATGGCGGTCCGGGGCTGGTTGCCAATTCTTACCTCGAAGGCACTTACAGCGAGGTTTATCCCAAGATCACTCAAGATGCTGACGGCTTGAAGCGGCTCTTCAAGCAGTTCTCATTTCCTGGTGGCATCCCGAGCCACGTCTCCCCGGAGACGCCCGGTTCAATCCATGAGGGCGGTGAACTCGGCTATGCGCTGTCGCATGCATTTGGTGCGGCATTCGACAATCCCGATCTCATCGTCGCGTGCGTCGTCGGTGATGGCGAGGCAGAAACCGGCCCTCTTGCCACCAGTTGGCACTCGAACAAATTTCTCAATCCTGTCCATGACGGCGCGGTGCTGCCCATTCTGCACTTGAATGGATGGAAGATCGCGGGGCCGACCGTGCTTGCCCGCATTTCCCGCGACGAGTTGAAGGCCCTGTTTCACGGCTATGGCTACACTCCGTATTTCGTCGAAGGCAGCGATCCCGCAAAAATGCATCAGCTGATGGCAGCAACGCTGGATAGGATCGTTTCCGACATCCGGCGCATCCAACACGATGCGCGAGCGAATGGTTTTAGCAGGCGACCGATTTGGCCTATGCTCATCTTGCGCTCTCCGAAGGGCTGGACCGGTCCCAAGGTCGTCGATGGACTGCAGACCGAGGGTACATTTCGCTCGCATCAAGTGCCGATGGGCGAGATGAATAAGCCCGGCCATCTTGAGGTGTTGGAAACCTGGATGCAGAGCTATCGTCCGGACGAGTTGTTCGACGCGGCTGGCAAGCTGCGCGCGGAAATTGCTCAATTGGCCCCAAAGGGTGAACGCCGCATGAGCGCCAACCCGCACGCCAACGGTGGCTTGTTACTGCGTGACCTTATACTGCCCGATTTCAAGGACTATGCGGTCGAGGTGCCAACTCCCGGAGCTGTGAGTGCCGAAGCCACCCGCATCCAAGGCCAACTCATCCGCGATGTCATCAAGCTAAATTCTGGAAATTTTCGAGTTTTCTGCCCGGATGAAACCACGTCGAACCGCTGGGGCGCTGTGTTTGAAGCAACCAACCGATGCTCGACCGCGGAGATTTCACCCCTCGACGACCACGTTGCTCCAGACGGGCGCGTCATGGAGATGTTGAGCGAGCATCAATGCGAGGGTTGGCTAGAGGGCTACTTGCTCACCGGTCGGCACGGGTTCTTCCCTTGCTACGAAGCGTTCGTTCATATCGTCGACTCGATGTTCAACCAACACGCAAAGTGGCTGAAAGTGACACGTGAAATTCCGTGGCGCCGCCCGATCGCCTCACTGAACTATCTGCTCACGTCACATGTCTGGCAGCAAGACCACAACGGTTTTACGCATCAGGACCCAGGTTTTATCGATCACGTTGCAAACAAAAAGGCCGCTGTCATCCGCGTGTATCTGCCGCCCGATACCAACACGCTGCTTTCGGTGACGGATCACTGCCTGCGCAGCCGTAACTACGTCAACGTCATCGTTGCGGGCAAGCAACCGGCCCCCCAGTGGCTCAGCATGAATGCGGCCATCGCGCACTGCATCGCGGGCATTGGCATCTGGCCCTGGGCCAGCAGCGACGAAGGCGGCGAGCCCGACGTCGTCATGGCGTGTTGTGGCGATGTCCCGACCATCGAGACGCTTGCGGCCGTCGATCTACTGCGCGTATACGCCCCGAATCTAAAAGTCCGCGTCGTTAATATTGTCGATCTGATGAAGCTGCAGCGACCAAGCGACCATCCTCACGGTTTAAGCGATGCCGATTTCGATGCTCTTTTTACGACCGACAAGCCTGTTGTTTTCGCCTACCACGGCTATTCATCGCTGATTCATCGATTGACCTATAACCGCACCAATCACGGCAACATCCATGTGCGCGGCTACAAAGAGGAAGGCACGATCACCACGCCGTTCAATCTCCTGGTGATGAATGAGCTCGACCGCTTTCACCTCGTAGGCATCGTGATGGATCGAGTCCCGAGCCTCGACGCGCAAGCAGCCAAAGTGAAAATGACGCTTCGCCAGAAACTGATCCAGCACAAAGCGTATATCGAGGAACACGGGCTAGATCTGCCGGAAATCCGAAACTGGCAATGGGCCGCGAGGTCATGACTTATAAACTGACGAAGCTCCCACGCATTTATCTCGTGCGTCATGGCGAAACAGACTGGTCGCTGTCTGGGCAACACACCGGGCGCACGGAACTTCCCCTCACCGAGCGCGGCGAGATTGACGCCCGCAAGCTCGCGCCGCGGCTCGGCGTAGTACGTTTCAGTCGCGTACTCACCAGCCCGCTGCAGCGGGCGCGCCACACCTGTGAGCTTGCTGGTTTGGGTGATGCTGTTGCAATTGAGACAGATGCGGTGGAATGGGATTACGGCGACTACGAAGGGCGACGCCCAGTCGACATCCGCCATCAGCGACCAGATTGGAACATTTTTCGCGATGGGTGCCCGCACGGTGAAACACCTGCGCAAATAGCTGAACGCGCGGACAGGCTGATTGTCCGGCTGCGGATGTTGACCGGCAACATCGCCCTCTTTTCGCATGGTCAGTTCGGGCGCGCGGTGGGTGTACGATGGATTGGACTGCCGATCGACCAAGCCGAACATTTCCTCATCGGTACCGCGTCTGTCAGCGTTCTCGGGTTTGGACATGATCGGGCAGATGAACCGGTTATCGTCACCTGGAACGCGAGCGCGAAGGATTGCGCTTGAGCCGGTCTTCATGGAGCAGCAATTGTGGAGCAAGCACAAAATGGTAGCAGTTGCAGGACGTACCTCTGCCCGAGCGGAGGCGGTGACACCCGCCGCACCGGCTCAAGCCGAGAACATCCGAGGCCTCAGCGCAGCTGCTGTTCAGGCACGTTTGAAGGCCGACGGCTACAACGAATTGCCCCGGCCAGACAAGCGTACGCCCCTGGGCATTATCGCCGAAGTCATTCGTGAGCCAATGCTATTGCTTCTGCTCGGTGCTGGCGCGCTCTACTTGATACTCGGCAATCTCGGGGAAGCCCTCGTCCTTGTTGCTTTGGCAACGGTTTCCGTCCTGATCACGGTCATCCAGGAGTATCGTACCGAGCGTGTCCTTGAGGCGTTGCGCGATCTGACCAGCCCTCGGGCGCTGGTTATTCGCGATGGAGAACGGGTGCGGATTGCTGGTCGCGAAGTGGTATGCGGCGACGTTGTCGTGCTCAATGAAGGCGACCGGGTTCCGGCTGATGCGGTGCTTATCGATAGCGGCGATTTGCAGACGGACGAGTCCTTGTTGACGGGCGAATCCGTACCGGTGCGCAAGTTTGCACGTGAAAGCATCGGCTCGCCCGCCAGTAGGCGGCCGGGCGGTGATGATCTGCCGTATGTGTTCTCTGGCTCGTTGATCGTGCGCGGCACCGGGATTGCTGAAGTGACCGCAACCGGCGTTCGCAGCGAGATCGGCAAAATTGGCCAAACGCTCAATCTTCTCGAGACCGAGCCGCCACGGTTGCAGGCACAAATCCGCCACCTCGTTCGGGTGTTCGCAATGGTTGGTGGCCCGGTCTGCTTGTTGGTGATTGTCCTCTACGGGACCTTGCGTGGGGGCTGGCTGGATGCTGTACTTGCTGGTATCGCGCTCGCCATGTCCATGCTGCCCGAGGAACTCCCAATCGTATTGACCGTGTTCATGGCGATGGGCGCCTGGCGCATTTCTCAGGTACGTGTGCTAACTCGACGCGCTTCCGCCATTGAAACACTCGGCTCAGCGACAGTTTTGTGCACCGACAAGACCGGTACGCTGACTGAGAACCGGATGACGATCGTCGAGATGCGCCTCAAAAATGAGGAGATTTGCAAGCATGATGGAACAGGCGAGATCAAGTTACCCGACACATTCCAAGAACTCGTGGAATTCGGGCGACTTGCCAGCGCACCAGTTCCATTTGACCCGATGGACAAGGCGTTTCATGCGTTGGGCGAAAAGGCCCTGAGCGGACCCGAGCATGTGCATGATCCAGAGTGGAAGCTCGCACACGCGTACGGACTTCGCCCCGATCTCTTGGCTATGTCGCAGGTTTGGCAAACCGGAAAAGGCGAAACGCCATTCGTCGTTGCTGCCAAGGGCGCGCCTGAAGCCATCGCAGGACTTTGCCATCTCAGCGCGGCGGAAATGACAAACCTGACCCGCTCCGTCGATGCCATGGCCGCCGAGGGGCTGCGGGTTCTGGGAGTAGCCAGCGCCTCTTATGATGGCAAAGAGATACCGGACTCACAAAGCGATTTCTCGTTCACGTTTCTGGGGCTTGTCGGCCTTGCCGATCCGTTGCGGTTGAGTGTGCCTGCGGCGGTGAACGAGTGCCGATCAGCTGGTATCAAGGTGATCATGATCACCGGTGACTACCCAGCGACGGCCAAGGCCATCGCCCATCAGGCGGGGATCACCGTCGGCGACGTTGTTGCCGGTACCGAACTTGAGACCATGAGCGACACGGCGTTGGCCGAACGCGTCCGAACGGCGACCGTGTTCGCACGCGTCATGCCCGAACAGAAGCTTCGAATTGTCAATGCGCTGAAAGCCAACGGGGAAATCGTCGCCATGACCGGCGACGGCGTCAACGACGCGCCATCGCTCAAGGCGGCGCACATTGGTATCGCCATGGGCGGACGTGGCACGGATGTCGCGCGCGAGGCGTCGTCTATTGTTTTGCTTGATGACGATTTCGGCTCCATCGTAAAAGCCGTGCGGCTCGGTCGGCGTATCTATGACAACCTGCGCAAGGCTATTGGCTTCATCTTTGCTGTCCATGTGCCGATTGCTGGGCTGGCGCTGCTGCCGTTGCTATTTGGTCTACCCATCTTGTTCGGTCCCATGCATATCGCATTTCTGGAGATGGTGATGGATCCCGTCTGTTCACTCGCCTTCGAGGCCGAGACGGAGGAGGATGACGTGATGCGCCGCCCGCCACACGACTCAAGCAAACCGCTGTTTTCGCTGGACCTGATCGTTTGGAGCGTCTTGCAGGGAGCCGTTGCTTTCGTGCTGGTCGCGGCGATTTTTCTGATAGCGTCCTGGCGCGGCATGCCGGATGCGGAGGTGCGCTCTCTCACGTTTTTTGCTTTGGTGTTGACGATTGTTGGCTTAATCCTCGTCAATCGTTCTTTCAGCGCGTCGCTGCGAACGGCGTTTCGCCGATCGAATCAGTCTTTGAGTTGGATACTCGCCGTAGTCGTCGCGATGTTGGCCCTGACGCTGTTGTGGCCGTTTGCTAGTCGGCTGTTCCGTTTCGGACCACTGCACATGAACGATCTCGCGTTAGCGCTTACCGCGGGGCTCCTGGTGGTTGTCATCCTCGAGTTCTTGAAACCACACTGGCGTGACCGACTGCGGTCGTGAGCGGCGCAGTTCGCAGTTTCGCCTGCGGCGACAACGGGGCCGATGCCCGCTCACTCAGTACTTCCGACAATCATGCCATCGACGACCTCGATCTTTCTATCGCAACGCTCCGCAATATCCGTGTTGTGAGTGACGATTAGAAACGTTGTGCCGTCGGTTCGGTTTACGTCCCGCATCATTTTGATGACGGTAGCCGCCGACTTGGTGTCGAGGTTACCGGTCGGCTCATCGGCCAAGACCAGTGCAGGTTTCATGGCCAGCGAGCGCGCAATTGCGACCCGCTGCTGCTGGCCACCGGACATGTTGCTGACGAGATTGTCTTTCCATTTCGTCAACTCGACCTGCTCAAGAAGTTCGGCGGAACGCAAGCGCATCGTGTCGTTCGGAAACACGCTCTCGGCAAGTTGCGGGATCATCACATTCTCAAGTGCCGTGAACGCCGTGATGAGGCAGTGAGCCTGGAAAATGAAGCCGATGCTGTGGCCGCGCAGCGCTGTCAACTGCGCCTCGTTGAGTGTGCCGGTTTCCTTGTCGCCGATGAACAATTGGCCTGATGTCGGACGATCAAGCAGGCCGATGATGTTGAGCAGTGTACTTTTGCCTGAGCCGGATGGCCCTGTCAGCGCGACGAACTCGCCGCGACGGAGCGTAAGGTCTATGCCATGCAACACTTCCACCGCGACCGGCGTCCCGGTCCCGTAGGATTTTTTGACATGCTTCAGCCGTACGACGGGAGGGATGTCAGCCACGGATCGCCACCACCGGATCGAGTTTCGCAGCGCGAAGTGCGGGAACCGCTGCTGCGGCTACACCCGTCACCGCAGCTAGCACAATCGCCCAGACAATGAGTTGCGGCTCAAGTACTAATGGGAAGATTTCACTCCCATCCACTTGCCGTTGGGTTTGATGCCAGAGCGTTAGCGCACCGCTTCCAAGAGCCGTGCCCACCAACGATCCGGCTAATCCAAGCAGGCCGCCCTGCAGCAGGAAGATGCGCAGAATCTGGCCTTGCGACGTTCCCATGGCTCGCAGAATGCCAATATCTTTTGAGCGTTGGATCACCGACACGACCAGGACACTGGCGATCCCAAAGGCAACTGACAAGGCAACGAACGAGCGGATGAGCGTATTCGAGGACTGCTGAGCATTCACTGCAGTGAAGAACTGGGCATTCGTCTTGATCCAACTGTCGGCCTGCACGCCAGTTGCGGCCCGGATAGCCTGCGCGACCGTTTCCGCCGCGTAAACATCATTCACGGTCAAATCGATCGATGTTACGCCCCCCGGCAGATTCGCCAGCGCCTGCGCGGTCCGCAAGGCGACGTATGTTGACCGTAGATTCGCACCCTTGTTGCCGAGATCAAAGATCCCACTGATCGTCAATAGACGTGATGTGCCCGTCGCTGATGTGACCGTCAGTTTGTCCCGGACAGTGACCCCCAGTTCGTTTGCCAGGTCCAGACCGATGACGATGTCGTCGCTGCCAACGCGTGGATCGCCCACGACGATGTATTCCGGGATGCGAACAATGTTGAAATAGACGTCCGGATCAATTCCAGTCATCGTGATCGAACGGCTCGCATTGCCACGCACCGCGAGTGCTGCCGCAGACACTGACGGTGAAACATAAACAACATCCGGCCGGTTCTGGAGTTGCGCGCGGATCTTTTGCCACTGATCGATGGATCGCAGCCGCTGGGCCGGACGTTGGATGATGGCCGCCTCTACGACCCCGGCTCCGGCCCGCAACGGCCGCGCGACTTCATCGGCCGGGATCATTTGAATGTGGGGCGATGACGTCAGCACGCGCTTCAGGAAATTCTGCTGCAATCCGGAGAGAAGCGCGGACATGAAAACAATCACCGCGACGCCGATCGCCACGCCAGCGATGATGAACATCGACTGCATTCGGCCCTCCTTCAGGAACCGAATGGCGGTGATCCATTCGAACGGTGCCCAGGGGTTCATGGCTTTCTTGCCGGTGGCAGGCTTGCCCGCACGCGCTGGCCATCCTTGATCGCGATGTTGTTGGCCGGGACGACGAGTTCGCCAGCCTTCAGACCAGAGATTATTTCCGCCTTGCCGCCACTTACAATTCCCAGCGTGATTGGTGACTTCTTCGCTCGTCCTGAACTGACCTTCAAAACCCACGGGGCTGGCGTCGTCATTCCGCCGATAGAGCCAATAGGGAGAATCACGGCTTTGGCGCGCCGGGCGATTTCGATGTCGACTGACACTGTCATGTCCTGCCGCAGGTAGCTGGGTGGTTCAGGCACTTTGAGCTTTACCTCGACCGAAGCGCGTTGCAGATCGACGCCCGGATTGACATAAATGACCTCAGCCGGAAACGTCGATTTTCCGTACGCATCAGCTGATGCAACGGCCGATAATCCAACGGAGATAAGGCTCAAGTTTTTCTCGTCGATAAGCACTACGAGTTGTGTCTCACCCACTGGAGATAGCACCATGAGGACGGCACCCGGCGCGACCGTATTTCCGGCCTCGACGTTTCGAGAAATCAGGGTCCCGTCTCGCGGCGCCTTGATAGCAGTGTAGCTCAGGCGTGACCGGGCTGAGTTCAGGCTGGCCACTGCCTGACTGCGTTGTGTTTCGGCCAACATGTAATCGCTGCCATCAGTCTGAGCCGTTGCCACTTGAAGTTGAGCGCTCATTGTCTGCGCGCGGGCAACGTCCAGTGCCTTAACGGCCTCATCCAGAGTGACGCGCGTCGCATACCCATCTGTGTTCAGCTTTAGCGCACGGGCGTAAGCGCCTTCCGCGTTGACTAGGGTCGCGCGCGCTTGCGCGAGAGCTTGCTGCGCTGCCGGAAGTGTCAGCTCTCGAATCTGACGAAGGCGCGCGTCGGCTTGTGCAAGGGAGCCTTCGGCTTGCGCCATTGTCGCCCGAAGCTCACGGTCATCGAGAAAAATCAGAGCGTCGCCGGCCAGCACCGCCTGACCTTCGACGACGGGTACGTTTGCAACCATGCCGGTCATTTGGCTTGCAATGTTCACTCGGTTGGGTGCTTCAACATGGCCGCTTGCGACAACGGTCTGTAGAAACAAACCCGTTTCTGCGGCGACCGCCACGACGCGCGGTCCAAGGATGAAGGTAGGAACGTACATGAACATCAAACCGACAGCGGTGAGGCCACCAATGACCGGCCATTTGCGTGACCAAAGTGCTAGCAAATAGGGCGCAGCCCAGCGTCCGAACGACTTGAAGTCGGCGAGGACGCGTTGCTGCCGAGTGAGAAATAGTGTTGTCGCCAGCACCTTGGGAGGTTGGCTGTCGACAAGTCTATTCGCCATAATCCTGTACCTTCCCAAGTCCTTCGATAAGCGGAAGGCAAATGCGCGCCAACGCTTTGCTCCCGAATATGGACTCAAGATCAGCACTCGCTCAGGTTCGGAAACTACTTACAGAGCGCTGCGGTCTGATACTCAGGTCTACGCCTCTGCGGGGAACCTATTGCCCATCGCGGCGTTCTTGCGTCAGTCCAGACGTGTGGCGGTATGATCAACTTGCCTAGGAGCAAATTCAGAGGCAGGAAACTACATCGAATGGGTCTTGCCACCGCGGAGGCAGCCACTGCAGCGTGGTGATCATCACCATGAGAACCAAGGTCGCGGTGGCGATCTAACCGCCCGGCAATTTCAAATCATTGAGTTGGTCGTCGCCGGCCAACCAAGCAAAATTAATGCGGCAGATCTTGGCATCAGCCGGCGCACAGTCGAGAATCTCTCTTGATGCTCTCAGGCCTGCGGCTGAGTAGTTTCCGACCCTGTCGTCAAAGCGGGTAGGGACATAGCCTTCATCGGTCGGCGGCAGCTTAAAATAGGCCGTCCCATGACGAGATGTTGTACGCTGGAGGAGTAGCGGCATGCAAAATAGCGACACGACGATTGCGGTTCTGCCCGATCACGCTGCCGCAGAATCAGCCATCATGAAACTCGCCCAAGCCGGCTTTGACATGAAGTCGATGACGGTGATCGGGCAAGGATTTCACACAGAGGAGAAAGTCGTCGGGTTCTACAATGCTGGGGACCGGATCAAGTTCTGGGGCACACGCGGCGCATTCTGGGGTGGGTTCTGGGGATTGTTTTTCACTGGTGCCTTTATCGCAGTGCCAGCCATTGGTCCCGTCGTCGTTCTCGGCACACTGGCAGCCACCGTGATCTCCGGTGTCGAAGGCGCGGTTGTGTTTGGCAGCCTCAGTGCGCTCGGTGCCGCGCTCTTTAGCATCGGTATTCCAAAGGATAGCGTCATCGACTACGAGGCCGCAATAAAGGCCGATAATTTTCTAGTCATGGCTCATGGCCCCGCTGTTGACATGGTGCGTGCCAAAGCAATCCTGGACACGGCCAATCCCATCCGCAGCGATACGCACCAAGGCTCGAGCGTCCAGGTTCCCGTTTCGCCTCCGGTCGAACACCCGCATTCGCGCGCGGCGCGACCGTCGGCTGAATCGCCGCGGCCTTACGGCCTGATCACCAGTTTGATCGCATGGGCCGTACCAGAGGCAACGGCAGTCAAGAAAACTCTGTTGTCATGTCATCACTGCTCATCCCTGCTTTCGATCCGTATGGGGTCGGCCGCAAGTCAGCCGGTCCTGCCCGCGCATACCAATCACCGTTGAACAGGAGTTTCCCATGAAGGGCTTTGTCGCCGACATCGAAGACCTCACAGAGTCAAATGCCGACTTCCGACATGTCCTGTATACCGGCAAACATCTGCAACTCGTGCTGATGTCGTTGTTGCCCGGCGAGGATATCGGCGAAGAGACGCATAACGACCGTGATCAATTCTTTCGGATCGAAAAGGGCAAAGGTGAGATTGTGATCGACGGCAAGAGGTCGAAGTTAAATAGTGATAATGCGGTTGTTGTGCCTGCCGGCGCGCGCCACAACATTGTGAACACGGGTGACAAACCGCTACGGCTTTACACTTTGTATGGGCCGCCAAATCACCTGGATGGTTTCGCCGCCTCCACCAAAGCTCAAGCAGAAAAATCCACAGAACACTTCGACGGCAAGCCGACCGAGCAACTCGGTCGCAATAAATCATAGCGCACATGACGGAGCCTTCTCATGACACTCAAGCGCATCCTTCTGGAATTGGCCCGCGACAAGCAGCATCCAACGGGTAGTCGCACCCACGGCTATGACTTCGTGGCACCTCTCGACGCTGACGGGCATCTCGTGGCTGCGGAATGGCGGGAAGTCCGAGAACGGTGCCGTGTTCGACGATTCATGGCTGGGCAGCCAGACGAGATTGGTCGCCTCGTACACAAGCGCGGCGGCAACTGGGCCTTCGACTACAATCTGGCCAGCGACGCTGACGATGAAACCGGCTTCAAGTTTGATCGCCACATTTTCACGAAAGGTGAATATGTCTCCGTCACTGAGCATGACGGGGTTCAGCGGACATTCCGGATCGCCTCTGTCGCGGACCTTGACTGAGCGCCTGCGGCTGCGTCCGCGCAGGATCAGAGAGCGGATGGAGCATTAGCAAGCCATGTTTGAGCGGCCAATCGACAACCCTTCGGTCAACGTTACTCCCTCAAACACTCTCGGCGCGGCACTCACGTACTTCGTCCTCGTGTTTGCAACGGGCTTTGTATTGGGCGCGGTGCGCGTACCATTCCTTGAGCCGCGTTTCGGCAAACTCATCGCGACGTTGATCGAAGCGCCAATAATGATCGTGGCAATCATCATCGCTGCGTGTCACGTCACAGCTTGGTTCGCTCTTGCCGGTCGCAGGTTAGAACTATCATTCGTTGGCATCCTCGCAGTTTCCCTCGCAGCTGTCGCTGATCTATGTGTCGGACTTCTTCTCAGGCAGATGAGTTTCGGCGAACAGCTGCTCTATCTCATGACACCCGCCGGGCTGACCTATCTCCTGCTCCTCGCAATCTTTGCAGCCACGCCGTTGCTTGGCGACCTTTGGCGGCAACGCGCATCACGAGCAGATAGCGCGCCTCATGCCGGCATCATCGAGCCGGATCAAGCGAAGGAGCCCACCACTTGGCAAACGTGACCTCGCCCGCGCGCGAACCGGTATGTCGCGCGTAGCCCGACTGCAATGGATGGAGATGTCGAATGATCGAACGTCGACAGGTTTTGATAGGTGGCGGAACGCTTGCCGTCGGTGCTGCCTCAGCAACAGCGTTAGGACTGAAAAACATGGGTTCTATGGACGACTACGGTGCCGCCGTTTTGGAAATGCGCTCGGCCATCAAACAGAAGCCAGAGGTATGCGATTTTGTTCGCTACGCGACGCTCGCCGCCAACAGCCATAATACTCAGCCCTGGTGGTTTCGCATCCGCGAGAAGCAGATCGATATCAGCCCTGATATGTCGCGCCGACTGCCAGTCGTGGATGCAGATGATCACCACCTGTTTGCGAGTCTTGGCTGTGCAGCCACGAATTTGGAACTTGCCGCCGCGGCATGCGGGCAAGGAGGTGAATTGACGTTCAATGCTGCGAATGGAGGGGCAATACAGTTCGCGCATACTGCCACTTCGGAGTCAGGCTCTGCCCTATTCGACGCCATTCTCAAACGCCAATCGACGCGCGCCGACTACGATGGACGCACCGTCAACCCCGCCGAACTACAGATCCTTGTCGCAGCGGGCACGATGTCCGGAGTCGATCTGGTATTGATCACCGACCGGGCACAGATTGATCGCATTCGCGATCTGGTCGTCGCCGGCAACAGCGCGCAGATGGCCGACGCGACGTTCATGCGCGAACTGAAACAGTGGCTGCGCTTCAACGCACGCGACGCCCTTCGATCCGGCGACGGTTTGTTCAGCGCATCGAGTGGCAATCCAACACTCCCGGCCTGGATCGGACGGCCGATGTTTGACTATTTCGTCAGCACCAAGGGCGAGAACGAAAAGTACGCGCGCCAGATCGCCTCATCAGCAGGCATCGCCGTTTTTGTCGGCCAGAAAGATGACGCTGAACACTGGGTCCTGGCCGGCCGTGCATGCCAGCGGTTTGCCCTGCAGGCGACGGCCCTTGGTCTCAAACAGGCCTTCATCAATCAACCCGTCGAGGTCGCACGCCTGCGTCCGGAATTGGCAGCACTGATCGGCCTCCCCGGCCGTCGGCCTGATATCGTGATGCGCTTCGGTTATGGCCCGGAACTGCCGTACTCGCCACGCAGGCCGGTCAGTGCGGTGCTGGCGTGAGTGCACCATTTACAGGCGAACAGTTTCTCGGCGTCTTCGTCGCATACAATGTTGCGATATGGCCGCTGCAGATCATCGGATATGGTTTGGGAGTGGTCGCAGTCGCAGCGCTTTGGCAGCACGGTTTGCGTTCTAGGAAACTTATCCTGACAATCCTGGCTCTGATGTGGGCCGTCAATGGAATCGGCTACCACTTTATCTTCTTCTCGACGATCAACCCTGCAGCAAAGCTTTTTGCCGTAGTCTTCGTACTTCAGGCCATTCTGTTTGCAGCTGCTGCCGTGGCGGCACCGGATTTCAGTTTTCGATGCGGACACGACTGGAGATCCGTCGGCGGCGTTTCCGCCATTATCTACGCAATGCTGATCTATCCCGTCCTAGGGATCAGCGGTGCATTTATCGCGGGCACGCATGATCGGCACGGTGCTGGCGACGCCGCCTGAGCTGTTAGAAACAGCCAGCATAAAAGAACGTAAACGGATCAATGCGATGCTCGACAACATCCTGCCAGTCTCGGCCCGTGCAGCGGGACTGCGCAGCGACACCGCGGCCGGTAAACATTTGAAGCCAGCGCCACTGGAAACCATCCGCGCGCCAACGCTGATCATCAGCTCCCGTGACGACGGCTACGGCACATATGCCAGTACCCAATACACAGTCAGCCGGATTGCCGGAGCCAAGTTCATCAGCTTCGAGGATGGCGGCCACACTTGGGTTGGGCATGACGACCAATGGATGGCCGAGATTCTAAAACTGCTGATGTTTGTTGACGGAAACACCATGCCATGAGGCGTCCTTGCTCACACACTCGGGGGCATGGCGGGGCGGCAACGCGTCGGGATGCAGATAGAATTGGAGCCACCAATGAGTGATGCTGAAATTGCCTGCGATTTCGAAGCGTTTGCGAAGGTTGTTCGCACGCGCCGCTCTGTCCGTGCCTACTTTCCCGAGCCGATCCCCGATGCGGTACTGGATGCCTGTTTTGAGCTGGCTCTGCTGGCACCGACGTCGCACAACCTTGAGACTTGGCAATTCATCGATGTCCGCAGTCCAGAAAAGCTCGTCTTGCTGCGCCACTATTGCCTGGACCAGCCGCCCGCCATGCAAGCCCCGACCCTCATCGTTGCGGTCGCGCGGCCCGACTTCTGGCGGCTGGGTCGCCGATTGATGCTTGAAGCGCTCGCGAAAGAGGACGGTGTTGCGCCTGAACTGGTGCAGAAATACAGAACCTTCATTCCACTGATCTTTGAAGATGGTCCCTTTCATATCCTGGCGCCTTTCAAGCGACTGGCGTTTTGGGGCATTGGACTTTTCAAACCGTTCTGGCGGGTTGATGTCGGGCGAGCGGGGCAAGAGCTGTGGGCAACAAAGACCGCCGCGCTTGCCTGCCAGAACTTGATGCTCGCTTTACGTGCTTCGGGTTTTGACAGCTGCGCCATGGAAGGATTTGACGAGCCGCGCGTCAAGCGTCTCTTGGGTCTTCCGCGAGCCGCTCGCGTGGTGATGGTGATCGCCGCAGGCCGACGCGCAGCCGGCGGAGTGATGCCGCAATATCGGTTCGACGCCAGTCACTACATCCAGAGAGTTTGATCTCGAGTTCAAATAGAGCTGCCGTCTCGCGGGTCGGTGATAGCTCGGCCCGCACAACGGTAATTCACCCCACAGAGGCAAGGCAAAATGTCGGATACGAACCAGGATGACCGCGAGCGTCTGCCGGCGGCCGTCTACGACCTCGCCATGCGGCTTGGCGTGAAACCTGAAATCCGCTGTTCGAGCGTGATGCTGACACAGACGGGCCGTATGTTGCGAAGCCTCGACTCCACGTCGTGGATGTCATTTTCTGCCATTCAAACAATATCAACGCACGAATGCGCCTTTGACTGGCAGGCGCGGTTCGGTCTGTTCGGCGTCATTTCTGTTCGTGACGCTTTGGTAGACGACCAGGGCAGCCTCGACGTGCGGGCACTCGGCCTCATTCCGATCATGCGCGCCCAACGCACGACGGCGCTCACACGTGGCGAGTTGATGCGCTATCTGGCCGAGATCGCCCTTGTTCCCGATGCGATTCTTCACAATAAGGTTCTGCGCTGGCGGGTCGACGCGGCGGACCGTTTTGCCGTGAGCGCCGGGTCGGGCGACGTAGAAGCCGAGGTTGTGCTGACGCTCGACAGTCATGGGCGGATCGTAGGCACATTTGCACCGGATCGGCCGCGTTCAGTCACCGCCCCATTCCTGCCGACACCGTGGCGCGGCAAGCTCTCAGACTATCGCCAGCACAATGGGACATGGTTGCCATTCGCAGCCGAAATCGGTTGGGAGATCGATGGTAAGGGCGTCGTCTACTGGCAGGGTCGAATGACTGACTGGAACGCGCAATAGTCGCTTCAGCCTCGCTGGAATCCGAATATCGAACTCAATGAATCGGACTGAGTAGTTTCCGAACCTGCCACGCGTTGCAATCGCCGCCTATCGTGACGCAGCTCGGAGCCCTGTTCGAGCGACGTTCCAGCGAGAGGCTCGAGCCTCGGAGGAGATCACCATGCCAATGGCAAGTCACACCAAAGCAGCTGAAGATCACGAGGCTGCAGCGAAAGCTCATCACGCCGCCGCAGAACTGCACGGCGAGGGCGATCACGCCGCTGCAATGGAGAAGTCGACGAAGGCGCACAGCTGCTGCTGTTCAGCCGACAAGTCCACTGCCGACGCGCATAAATTGAGTGCGGCAAAGGCGAAGAAGTAAGGCGATCTGAAACTGGTCGGTTGTTGCGGTGGCTTCAGCAATGAAGCTCCGGTCCGGTCCAACAGCCACACCGCCACCCTCTATCCTCAATAGTTGGAGCCCAACAATGAACCGCTTTATCGTCAGCTGCGCCGCATCGATTCTTCTTTGCGGCGGTGCCATGGCTCAGCAGCCCGCTCCCATGCCCGGAATGGACATGAAGGGCATGGACAAGAAGGGCATGATGGACATGAAGAAGATGATGCCTGCTACCAGCGATCCCGCGTCGACTGCTGGCTACAAGGCATCAATGATGAAGATGATGCACGCCATGCCCGCGTTCTCGGGTGATGCTGACGTCGACTTCATGAAGCAGATGCGTCCGCATCACCAAGCCGCAATCGACATGGCGAAAGTGGTCCTCGCCAATGGGAAGGACGCGGACACGAAGAAGCTGGCACAGGAGATCATCGCGGCTCAGGAAAAGGAAATTGCGATTATCGACGCTTGGCTGAAGAAAAGGGGTTAATCCACCTGGACTGGCGTCCAGACCAGTGTCGACCCCACAACAAAACCTAAGAACTAGGGCGAGCACCATGAAACGATTACTTTGCGCGGCAGCATCGTGTGCCTTCGTGTCGAGTAGTGCTATGGCCCAGCCGGCCGAGCCGAAAGTGAAGACGCTCACTACAGCGGCAGACCCTCTGGAAAAAGCAATTCTCATCGGCCGAGTGGCAACAGGAGACATGGTCCTCCAATTGGAACTCGAAGGCTCGGAGGCGATGTGGAAGCAAATGGGCAAATCTTCCAAATGGAGTGCCCATACGCCGAAAGCGGGCGAACGCTACCATGTCGAATTTAAGCTCACTGATCCGAAGTCGAAGACGCGCATTCCTTACGCCAACATAACTTTCTCTGCAATGAACTTGGACAGCAAAAAGGTCATGAGACTCGTGCTGCCGCCGATGTGGGGCAGCTCTGGTTTGCATTATTCTGCCAACAGTACATTGCTTGGTAACGGTTCATATGTGGCAACCGTGACGGTTGCTGTGCCGACTTTTGAGCGCGAACTGAAGGACAAAGACCTCTGGGCGAAGCCCGTCAGTGCCAAGTTCCATTTCAAACTGATGGACGGCAAACTGACAGAAGTCTCCGAAGTGAGCGAATAAAAGCTTGCTGACTGCTGACTGCTGGATTGGATTTTCGGTTTGCGTGGTCGGGATGGCCAGAAGGGTTTTGAGCATGCGCTATATTGTAAGCCCGCCATCGGTTGATCGACGAGGGTTTCTGAAATTCTCCGCCGGATTTGGAGGCGCGGTACTAAGCGGCATTCCGTGGGCCTTGGCCCAAACAGTCGCGCCGATGCTCACGGTGGGCTCGCGTATGATTGAGGTGAACAAGAAGCCGACTAAAGTCTTTAGCGTACTCGGGGCCAACGGCAAGCCTGGCATGATCGCGCGGGAGGGTGACAGGTTTGCGGGCACAATTATGAATGCGACGGACGAACCGTTGCAGATGCACTGGCATGGACAGACGAAAGCGCCAGCCGATCAGGACCGCGCGCGTCCCGATGGTGGCGCACTTGCCGTCAACCAGACCGATGCACACGATTTCGAGATGACATCCGGTACCCATTGGATGCATGCGCATGCCTTGAGTGAGCAACAACTTCTAGCCGCTCCCATGGTCGCGATTGAGAAGAATGCTGGCGAGGTTCAGAACATCATCGTCATGCTGCACGATTTTGCTTTCCGTTCCCCGCAGGAGATTCTAGCCGAACTCGGCAGCAGCACCGCGCATACTGGCCACAGTGCCGGTGGCGGGACCATACGAAAAGCGTTGGCCATGACCCACGCTAACGACGTTCGCTACGACGCCTATCTCGCCAACGACCGCACCTTCGACGACCCCGAAGTCGTGTCGGTCGATAAGGGCGGTCGCGTTCGTTTGCGCATTATCAACGGCGGCACGGCAACGACGTTTTTTATAGCGGTGCCGAGCCTCGAGTCGCGCTGCATCGCCGTCGATGGATCGCCGTGTCAGCCCGTGAGCCAGCCATCCTATCCTCTGGCCGCAGGACAGCGCATTGATCTGCTTGTTCAGATCCCTCAACAAGGTGGCGCGTTCCCGGTTTTTGCGCGTGTCGAGGCAGATCGGTTTGTCACCGGCATCGTGCTCGCGACGGCTGGGGCATCGGTTCGAAAACTCGCGACACTGGCCGACACACCACAGGGACTGGTGACGCTCGGCTTGGAGATGCAGTTGCGGGCGGCGAAGCCTCTGGCGACGAGGCGGCCGGACAAGAAGTTTATGGTCATGCTGGGCGAAGGGCCCGGTTATCGCTGGACGATCAATGGCCGGGCACACGGCGAACACGAACCATTTGATGTACGTCGGGGTGAACGGATCGAAATGACATTCATGAACCCGACGACAATGATGCATCCGATGCATCTGCATGGGCATCATTTCCAAGTTGTCGGCGTTGGTCGGCGTCGGTTTGCTGGTGCTGTCCGCGACACCGTAATCGTGCCGGCCCATACCCCGCTGACAATCGCCTTCAATGGCAACCATAAAGGCGCGTGGTTCCTGCACTGTCACCATCTCTATCACATGGCGACGGGGATGATGACCGAGGTGAGGGTCGGCTGAGCCATCAACGGAGACGCGCCGAGCGGTGCAAATGCAGTGCGCTCCTGAAGGAGGAAGATATGGCTAATCGGGCGTTTCTCGGATCAACGACGGGGCTTGTTGTTTGTTTCGCGATCGCCGCTGTTGGTGGCTGGCTGCTGTGGTCGCATAAGGGTCATGTACTGTCGGCGCTCCCGTTTCTCCTGTTGCTCGCCTGCCCGCTCATGCACGTGATGCAACGTGGACACGCCCGGCACGGGGTCGACCATAGCAGAAACACAACCTTCCAACCGACGACAAGCCCGTTGGGTGAGATGCCCGTATGACGCTTCAGCATACGAAATCGGAACAATCGGCAATGGAGCACTTGAGATGATGTACGATGATATGCTGTGGGGAATGGGCTGGAGCCATCTACTCGGCTTGGTTCTAATTGTGCTCGCCATTGCCGCGCTCGTAAAATATGTGGTCTTTCGTTGAACCCATCTGTCCGATGATCTACGCGAAGCCGCGCGAACAACCCTTCAATCGTGTGTATCCGGCCACCCGCACTGCGGCCCTTGGAGTAACCCATGACAGATTTGCATAGCGTAGCAAACCACCCACAACGCAGCGAGAATCAGCACGGCGGACTCGTCCCGGTCAATCATCGAGATCACGCCAGCCCGGTTCAACTCGTGAAAGATCCAGTCTGCGGCATGGACGTGGACCCGCAAACGGCTAATCACAAAGCCGAGCATGCCGGCAAGACCTATTACTTCTGCGCGGCCGGTTGTCGGACCAAGTTCATCGCTGAGCCTTTGAAATACCTGGAACACGGTTCGGCTTCCGCAGCACCGGTCGCCGTGCCCGAGGGCACGATTTATACCTGTCCCATGCATCCGGAAATCCGACAGGTCGGGCCGGGATCTTGCCCCATCTGTGGCATGGCGCTGGAACCGGAGACCGTATCGGCCGAGACGGGCCCCAATCCCGAACTCGCCGATATGACGCGACGGTTCTGGATCGGGCTCGCGTTGACGATCCCAGTGTTTGCCCTCGAGATGGGCGGACATTTGACCGGGCTGCATCAATGGCTGGGACAGCAAACGTCAAATTGGATTCAGCTCTTTCTTGCGACACCTGTCGTGCTGTGGGCGGGGTGGCCGTTCTTCGAGCGCGGTTGGGCCTCGCTCAGATCGCGCAACCTCAACATGTTCACGCTGATCGCCATGGGAACCGGCGTCGCTTGGGTATACAGTATCGTCGGAACGTTGTTTCCCACTCTGTTTCCCTCGGCCCTTCGTGGCGCGGGCGGCGCGGTGCCGGTGTATTTCGAGGCGGCAGCCGTCATCACCGTGCTCGTGCTGTTGGGACAAGTACTGGAGTTGAAAGCCCGAGAGCAAACCAGCGGCGCCATCAAGGCCTTGCTTAACCTAACGCCTAAACGGGCAACGCGCGTTACAGGCGACGGCGGTGACGAGGAGGTCACCCTGGACGCAATCGTTGTCGGCGATCGTCTGCGGGTTCGGCCAGGGGAAGCCGTGCCGGTCGACGGTGCCGTGCTCGAAGGGCGCAGCTCGCTCGATGAGTCCATGGTTACAGGCGAATCCATGCCGGTGACTAAAGAGATCGGCGGACGCGTCATCGGCGGCACCATGAACCAGACTGGTTCCTTCGTCATGCGCGCCGACAAGGTCGGGGCGGAGACGTTGCTCGCCAAGATCGTGCAAATGGTCGCTCAAGCGCAGCGCAGCCGAGCGCCCATTCAGCGCCTCGCCGATCAGGTCGCAGGATGGTTCGTGCCTCTCGTCATCGCAGTGTCGGTCGCGGCCTTTATCGCTTGGTCGATTTGGGGACCAGAACCGCGTCTGACGTTCGGCCTGATCGCGGCTGTGTCGGTGCTGATCATCGCGTGCCCCTGCGCGTTAGGATTGGCAACGCCGATGTCGATCATGGTCGGCGTGGGGCGCGGGGCCGAAACCGGCGTTCTCATCAAGAGCGCGGAGGCTTTGGAGCGACTCGAGAAAGTCGACACCGTTGTCGTCGACAAGACCGGGACCTTGACCGAAGGCCGACCGTCGGTCGTAGCCGTGAAGACCATGGCCGGCACCGACGGCAACGACCTCCTGCGTCTCGCGGCGAGTGTCGAGCGCGGAAGCCAGCATCCTCTAGGTGCGGCAATTGTGCGGGCGGCGAGCGACCGCAAACTCGACCTTGTGGCCGTCACCAATTTCGATGCGCCGATCGGCAAAGGCGTGACCGGCGTCGCCGATGGCAGACAAATCGTCATCGGCAATCAGCGCATCATGACTGAGGCCGGCATGGCCACGGCGCTCCTCGATGCCGAGGCTGAAACGCTGCGGCGCGACGGCGGCACAGCCATTTACGTTGCGATTGATGGCAAGTTAGCGGGTGTGATCGCCGTTGCCGATCCAATCAAGACATCGAGCGCGGGTGCAATTGCAGCGCTCAAAGCGGCGGGCCTGCGGGTCGTGATGCTGACGGGCGATAATGCCACGACCGCCAAGGCCGTTGCCGAAAAGCTTGGCATCACCGAGGTCGAGGCCGACGTGTTGCCCGATCAGAAGAGCAAGATCGTCGAGCGTTTCCGGTCGGAGGGCCGCGTCGTCGCCATGGCCGGCGATGGCGTCAACGACGCGCCGGCACTGGCTGCCGCTGATGTCGGAATTGCCATGGGCACTGGCACTGATGTCGCGATGGAAAGCGCCGGTATCACGCTGGTCAAGGGTGACCTAAATGGCATCGTGCGTGCCCGGCATCTGTCAGCCGCGACGATGTCGAACATCCGCCAGAACCTATTCTTCGCCTTCATCTACAATGCAGCGGGCGTACCGATAGCGGCGGGTATTCTGTATCCGTGGTTCGGAGTTCTGCTGTCACCGATCATCGCCGCGGCCGCGATGGCGTTGTCGTCGATAAGCGTGATTGGCAATGCGCTGCGGCTTAAGCGTGTGAAGCTGTAGGGTCGTGAGCATAGATCAAGATAACCCCACCGATTGGCCTCGGGCCTTGCGCCTTTATCTCGGTGTGTCGGTATTAGCTCACCTCGTTTGGGAGATCCTGCAGCTGCCGCTCTATACGCTGTGGTCGACGGGAACGGTCAGGCAGCAAGTGTTCGCTATTGTTCATTGCACGCTCGGCGACGCTATGATCGCTGGCCTCTCCCTCCTGCTGGGGCTAGCTGCCTTCGCACATAAGTCGTGGCCGCGTGCAAGCGTTGCCCGAGTATATTTGATAAGCCTTGCGTTGGGGGTCGGCTACACAATCTATAGCGAATGGCTAAACGTCAGCGTGCGCGGGAGCTGGGTCTATTCGGATTTAATGCCGGTCGTGCCGGTAATCGGCACGGGTCTGGCGCCATTGCTACAATGGTTCGTCGTTCCGACGTTGGCTTTATGGCTCGCGATTGGCCGGGCGCCGTGGGTCGATAGCCGGTGACGCACGTGGGCATCCGGGTGTTCGACACTCAAGGCCGATGGATGCGGTGCATCCGGAAAATGCGGATGTTGTGGCGCAGCCGATCATGCAGGTGGCTGTGGGCGTGCGGTTTGCCCGGCGGGTCGTTTGGACTGGGGACGTGCTGATGGCGCTCGTCGAGTACATGTGAATGCGCATGCTAGGCGGTGCCCTGATGCTCATGCGCGTGACCTTCGATCAGATGTAGCCAGCCACGGGATGATCAGACACCTCGATGATCTCGGACATGAAGGTCATGGAGGATGAGAACCGTCACCGAAAGAAGATGTTTGCCGAACTCGAGCCAAGCAAAACGAGCTGCTGAAGGAGGCCTTGGAGAAATAATAGCCCGGCCATCCCAGCGTAGGGAGATTGGCCGTGGCGGCAGTGACGCATCGCGGGATTAATGTCGCGCTGGCGTGCCAGTCGTTCGGCGTCAGCGAGACCTGTTATCGGTACAGCCCGAAGCTGGATCATGAGAACACGTGCATTTCGAATACTTTCGCCGAAACGTTCGCCGCCCTGAAATCATCACCTTCGACGAACTCTATGAACGGGCAGCCTTAATCGTCGTCGACCAGGACTGTCCCTGACGAACTCATACATCCCGCACGCAAATGCAGGTAAGAACGTGCGGCACTTGCCGCGCCACATCCACGAACTCTTCCAAGCCGTCCAGCGGCTGGCTGCTGTCGAAGTTTAAGCAGACGTTGCTCTGCAAGCTGGTCGCGGCTTTCCGATCTGGCTCAGCGATTAGAATGAGAACTTCAACTGCTCGCCGACGTATGAGGGTCGATCCGTGCGCCCCAGCCATGGAGAGCGCTCGTGCTGCTGTGCCAAAGTGAGTCGCGACACGATCCGCTGGTCGGTGCCGAATAGTCGGCGGACCACATCCGGGCAGTTACACTCTTGGCTGCGATGCAGCAGTACGATGTGATCCGGTAGTTGGCGAGCGCGGTCGAGGAGCTTGCGGATTGCGGCAAAGGCTTGGTGGTTGGAAAGGTGGCCGTGGCCGCCAGTGATGCGGCGCTTCAAGAACCACGGGCGGGCGCTGTCGGCCTGCATCTGGAGGTCGTAGTTGCTCTCCAGCGCAATGCAATCAAGGTCGCGAAAATGGTCAAAGAAGTGGGAAGGAACATGGCCGAGGTCGGTGGCGTAGCCGATGCGATAGCCGAAGCCGTCAACCACGAATCTGTGCGAGCCAAGGCAATCATGAGCGAAGTGGATCGGGTCGCATGTAACGCCGTCGATCGGCGAGAATGCGGCCGCGTTATATAGTCGTATGAGCGGCACGAGATCGGGGGAAGAGACGGCGAGGCCATCCACCTTATTGGCGTGACAGTAGACTGGGATGTTCAGGCGGAGGAGGGTCGAGGTCCAGCGGGGCGAATAGTGGTCCCCATCGAGGTGGGTGAGCAAGAGAGCCGAGATGTCGGCCGGGCGAACACCGGTGCCGTCTAGGCGTTCGGCAAGCGCGCGCGGGCTGATGCCGGCATCTATAAGCAATACGCCGGTCGGCGAGCGGAGGATCGATGCATTTCCGGCCGAGCCGCTCGCAAGGATGCAGAGTTCCAAGGACATCTATTTCTTCGGCCTATAA